>JBFHNV010000284.1:0-6297 GCA_041593595.1 Gammaproteobacteria bacterium | reverse complement strand
GGGCTGAGCACGACGGCGGCCTACGTGGTGATCGCCCGTAAGCTCGCCCGTGTCGCGTTCACCCTGCTGCGGAACGACACCGCGTTCGACCCGAACCGGTTCAGATTCCCTTGCCAGGCCACATAGAATCTCGCAGGCGGCGTCCCTGCCGCCTGCGGGCGCATCGACCCATGCCGACGTCCCCCTTGGCCGGTGATCCGGGATTCGGAACAGCCATCTAGCGAGGCCGGGGGGCCGGAAGGCCGGCCCGCTGCGTCGACGGGCGCCCCGTCCCCGCGCCCCCCGTCCGCCCCGGCGCCCAGGGTTCCCGGGTCCGCACCAAGGGCCCGGCACGGAAATGCCTCGCAACAACGGCTGCTCGCCGGCTGCAGGCCACCCCGTGCCGCTGCCGCGATCCGCGCCGCCCGCGCAGCCCACAGTCACGCGCTGCCGCGCCGTTGCAGCCGCCACCCCGTCGGCTATGATCCCACGCCCGGCATCCACTGGAGCGCGCCATGGCGGACGTCTACGAGAAGCGCAGCTACGCCCAGGTCCCAATCGGATTCGGGCACAAGCCCGGTATCGTGGTAGTGGACTACCAGGTGGGCTTCACCGACCCTCAGTTCGCGCTCGGCGGCGCGCCCCTCATCGTGCGCGGGGTGCAGAACACCCAGCGGCTCCTGGACAAGGCCCGCGAGTGCGGCGTGCCGATCGCGAACTGCTACACCGCCTACCTGAACGAGGGCGAGATGCCGTACTGGAAGGTCAAGGCCGTGCACGAGACCTTTCTTCACGGTCATCCGTGCACCGAGCTCGACCCGCGCATCTATGATCCCGACTACGACATCAAGATCTGCAAGACCGCCGCCTCCATCTTCTTCGACACCACTGTCGCCTCGTACTTCGTCAAGCAGCGGGTGGATACCGTGATCGTCACGGGCTGCGTGACCAGTGGCTGCATCCGTGCCTCGGTCATCGACAGCTTCAGCCACCGCTTCCGCACCATCGTGCCGGAGGACTGCGTGGGCGACCACGACGAGGGGCCGCACCGGGACAACCTGCGCGACGTCTCGAGACGCTACGCGGACATCTCCAGCGCCGACGCCTGCATCGAGTACATCGAGGACTGGCGCCGGCGCAACGCCGCCTGACCGTCGTGCGGGCGGCCGGGGCACACGCCCGGGCCCCCCGCGCGGCCAAGCCGCCTGCCCCTGCCGTCGCGGTGACGCCATGACCGACCTCGTCCTGACCCACGCCAACGTCCTCGACACCCGCAAGGGTGTCCTCCTGGGGGAGCGCAGCGTGCTCATCCGGGACGGCCACGTCGCCGAGGTGTCCGACGCGTCCCTCACCGGGGTCGACGCACGCACCATCGATCTCCGCGGGCGCACCCTGATGCCGGGCCTGTGCGACGGTCACGTGCACGTCACCGCCGCCACCCCGAACTTCGCGTTGCTGGGCCGCTGGTCGCCGTTCTACGTGTCCGCCCGCGCCTCCGACGTCCTGGAGGGGATGCTCATGCGCGGTTTCACCACCGTGCGCGACGCGGGCGGCGCCGATCACGGGCTCGCGCAGGCCGTGGAGGAGGGCTACGTGCGAGGGCCCCGGATCCTCTACTGCGGCAAGGCGCTGTCACAGACCGGCGGCCACGGCGACATGCGCGGGCCGGGAGAGGACAGCTTCGAGGGCTGCTTCTGCTGCGCCGGGCTCGGGCGCATCTGCGACGGGGTGCCGGAGGTTCGCCGCGCGTGCCGGGACGAGGTCCGCAAGGGGGCCACGCACCTGAAGATCATGGCGTCCGGGGGCGTCTCCTCGCCGACGGATCGCATCGACTCCACACAGTTCTCGGGCGAGGAGATCGACGCCATCGTGGAGGAGGCCGAAGCGGCCAACATCTACGCCATGGCGCACGCGTACACCGCCCGCGCGGTGCAGCGCCTCCTGAGCCGCGGCGTGCGCACCATCGAGCACGGCAACCTCATCGACGAGGCCACCTGCGAGCAGTTCGTCGCCCGAGGCGCGTACCTCACGCCCACGCTGGCGACCTACCATGCCATCGCCCGGGAGGGCGTGGAGGCGGGCATGCCCGAGGCGTTGCAGCGCAAGGTCTACGAGGTGCTCGAGGCCGGCGGCAAGGCCCTGGAGATGGCCAGCCGTCATGGCGTGCGGCTCGTCTACGGCACCGACCTGCTGGGGTCCATGCACCGCCACCAGCTCACCGAGTTCGCCATCCGCGCCGAAAGCGTGGGCAACGCCGACCTGATTCGCAGCGCCACCTGCACCGCCGCCGAGGCCTTCCAGCGCGACGGCGAGTTCGGCGTGGTGGAGCCGGGTGCGCGGGCCGACCTGCTGGCCGTGGACGGCGACCCCCTCAGCGACATCGGCGTGCTGCAGCGACCGGACGAGTGCCTGGCGCTGATCATGAAGGCCGGCCGGATCTACAAGGACACGCTGTCGGCCTGAGCGGGACGGAAGGATCGGCAGGCTGCCGAGCGGCCGTTCCGAATTCCAGATCACCGTCCACGGAGGAGCAGGGCATGGGTCGCCGCGTCCGTAGGCGACAGGGACGCCGCCTCCGAGCCCCCAGGAACGGGGTCACGGCGGGGCGCGGTGACGCATGCCTTGCGCCGAATCGCGGCCGAGATACGGCGGATTTCGGAACAGCCCGTCAGATCTCCATCGCCGCCGCGAGCCGGGTCGCGGTGGCGGCGAACCCGCGGTCGCTGCCTGGCACCCCGTTGAGCAGCAGGCCGATGGGCAGGCCCGCGGGATCGGTGCCCGCGGGCACCGTGACCATCGGCCCGCCCAGCCCGGTCCACGGCGAGATGAAGCGCGGATCGCCGGTCCAGGCAAGCCCACGGGGCGCGGTCTGCGGTGCCGCGGGCCACAGCACGGCATCGGCGTCGCGCAGGTCTGCGAACAGGCGCCGGCGTGCCTCGTCCAGCGTCGACATGGCGGCGCGGTAGCGGGTGTCCGGGATCGCGCCACCTTCGCGCAGCGCATCGCGAAGCTTGTCGCTCAGCTGGCCGTCGGGCAGATCCAGCAGGCCCCGGTGGACGCGACTCATCTCGTACAGGCAGCTGCTCATCTGCGCCTCGTGAAGGGTGGCGAAGGATACGCAGGCGTCTCGTGGGACGACCTGGTGCCCGGCGTCGACCAGCCGCCGCGCCGCTTGCGAGAGCGCCGAGTGGATCGCGTCACTCACGTCCGCGAGCACCGGGTCGCCGAGCTGCACCACGGTCAACGGGGCGCCGGCGTCACGGGCCCGCGCAGGCGCCGCGTGGGCCGGGCAGACCGGCTCGAACAGGGCCACCGCATCTGCCACCCGGCGGCCGAAGAACCCCACCGTGTCGAACAGGGGCGAGAGCGGCGTGACGCCGAAGGTGGACAGCAGCCCGGTGCTCGGCTTGTAGGCGGCGACACCGCAGTACGCCGCCGGCCGGCTCACGGACGCGACCGTCTGGGTCCCCAGGGCCGCGGGCACCATGCCCGCCGCCACCGCGGCCGCGGAGCCGGCGCTGGACCCACCGGGGGTGTGCTCCGGATCGTGGGGATTGCGCGTGGGCGCGGGATGGAAGTACGCGAACTCGGTGGTGTGCGCCTTGCCCAGCACCAGCGCCCCGGCGGCGCGCAGCGTGGCCACGACCGCCGCGTCCGCGGTGGCAGGCGCGCGCTCGCGCAGCGCCGGGCTGCCGCAGCGGGTCGGCAGCCCCGCCACGTCGATGACGTCCTTGACGCCCACGGGGATGCCGTGGAGCGGGCCGCGCAGCCGCCCCCCACGGGCCTCCCCGTCCAGCACCCGGGCCTCCGCCAGCGCGCGCCCTGCCTCCACGTGGCACCAGGCCTGCACCTGGGCGTCCACCCCGTCGATGCGATCCAGGCAGCGCAACAGCAGCGACTCGGCGCTGATCCGGCCCGCCGCCAGGTCCGCGGCGAGCTCGCGCACGCGCCCGGGATCCCTCACCAGCGCCTTGCCGGCGGCGCGTGTCGTCATCGATGGCATCCCGGATCGTTCGGGCCTCCGGCCAGAGCCTGCGACGGTGCGGCTCGCGACGTCAATGCGCTGCGGGGGCACCACGCAGCGCCGCGGCGGTCCGCGCGGCGGCGCCGTACGGGCGCTGAATCGGCGCCACGCGCCCGCGTGAATGCAATTCCCACTCGGGAATATAGTTCTCTAACCGGGCGCGAAAGACGTGCAAGAATCCCACCCGTCCGTGCAGGACCCCGTTGGCGGCCCGTCGCCGCCTCCACCACAACAGAAGGAAAAACGGAATGAGCACTCCTCAGAGACAGTCCTTCCGACGGCGCGGCGTGCGCGCGATCCTCGCCGTCGCCGCGGCCGCCGCCGCCACCGTCGCCCTCCTCGGCCCGCCGCTCGCCGCGGCCGGCGACCGCGATCGCGACCGCGGCGACGTCTCCCTCGGCATCCCCGGCGTGCGCGGCGGGGTCGTGGCCACCAGCGAGCCGGCCGCCGCGCGGGCCGGCCGCGCAATCCTCGAGGCCGGCGGCAACGCCATCGACGCGGCAGCCGCCGTGGCCTTCGCGCTCAACGTGGTGGAGCCCCAGTCGTCCGGGATCGGCGGCGGCGGCTTCATGATCATCTACCTGGCCAAGCAGAAGAAGACCGTGGTGGTGGACTCCCGGGAGCGCACACCCGCCGCCGGCGACGCGAACATGTTCCTGGCCTCCAACGGCAACGCGTTTCCCTTCTCGATCCGATCCACCAGCGGCATCGGCGTGGGGGTGCCCGGCATGGTCCGTGGCCTGGAGCTCGCGCTGGATCGCTGGGGCACCATGTCCTTCGCGCAGGTCCTGGCCCCGGCCATCGACCTGGCGGCGAAGGGCTTCCGCGTGAGCGAGCGCCTGGCCGAGAGCATCGCCGGCGCCGTCGCGGGCGGACGGCTGTCCAACGAGGTGGGCAACCCGGTCTACGACGCGGCCCGGGCGGTGTTCGCCCCCGGCGGCGTGCCCCTCGCGGAGGGTGCCTTCCTGGTGCAGCCCGATCTCGCGGCCACCCTGCAGGCCATCGCGGACTCCGGCGCCGACGCCTTCTACACGGGCCCCATCGCGGCCGCCATCGTGGAGACCCAGAAGAACGCGCGCACGGTGGCCAACCCCGTCGACCAGATGCGGCTGCGCGGGCGCATGACGCTGCAGGATCTCATCGACTACGAGGCGGCGGTGCGCAAGCCCGTGGAGGGCGACTACCGGGGCTTCCGCATCGTGTCCATGCCGCCGCCCTCCTCCGGCGGGCTCACGGTGATCCAGATCCTGAAGCTCATCGAGCGCTTCCCCCTGGGCGACGAGGACGCGGGCTTCGGCTTCGGCTCCACGCGCACCCTGAACGTCATGGTGGAGGCCATGCGCCTCGCGTTCGCGGATCGCGCCGTGTGGATGGGCGACGACGACTTCGTGGACGTGCCGAGCGAAGGCCTGCTGGACGACGACTACATCGCCCTGCGCAGCGCCCTCATCGACCCGGACGCGCGCCAGCCCCTGGTGGATGCCGACGATCCGCGCCCGTTCGAGATGGCGGCGTTCGATGCCGAGCCGCTGACGCTGGCCCTGGCCGGGCTGCCCGACGAGGAGGGGCTCAACACCACCCACTTCTCCATCGTGGACCGGCACGGCAACGTGGTCACCTACACCAACACCATCGAGTCCGGGTGGGGCACGGGGCAGATGGTCCCGAGCTGGGGCTTCCTGCTCAACAACGAGCTCACGGACTTCAACTCGTCGCCCACGTTCAACCCGGACCCGAGCAACTTCAATCCCGGGGCGAACGACGCGGCCCCCTTCAAGCGCCCGCGCAGCAGCATGTCGCCCACCCTCATCTTCAAGGGCCGCAAGCCGCTGGTGGCACTGGGCTCCCCCGGCGGATCCACCATCATCAACTCGGTGAACAACGTGACGATGGGGCTCATCGATCACGAGCGCAACATCCAGGAGGCGGTGGACCTGCCGCGCATCTCCCAGACCAGCGCCAACGGCCGCCCGTCCTGGGAGGCCGGTTTCGACGAGGACGTCCTCGAGGCCCTCAGGGACCTGGGTCACGGCCTGTCGGACAACCCCAGCGTGATCGGCTCGGTCCAGGTGGTGGCCATCGACCGCAAGGGCGGGCGCCAGTACGGCGCCGGTGACCGCCGGCGCATCGGCGCCGTGGAATCCCTGTCCGGGGACCACCGGGGCGACGGGGACGACGACGATGACGAGGACGGTGATCGGCGCGACCGGCGCGGCGGGGACGACGACTAGCTCGACGTCGACCGGCCAGAAAAAAGCGGGGCACCGGTCTCCCGGTGCCCCGCGGCGAGTTGC
>JBFHNV010000283.1:0-6327 GCA_041593595.1 Gammaproteobacteria bacterium | reverse complement strand
GCCGGGGGCCCGGGCGGGTGCCCTGGCGCGGGCCTCCTTCGGCGCCTCGGCGGCGGGCTTCGCGGCGGGCTGGGGTTGCGGCGCGGCGTCCGTCTTCTTCTCGCCGCCGTCCCCCCGGGACTCCAGGTGCGCGAGCACGTCCGCCTTGGTGATCCGCCCGCCCTTGCCCGTGCCCTCGATGGCGTCCGGGTCCAGGTCGTGCTCGTCCACGAGCCGGCGTACCGCCGGGCTCAGCTCCGCCTCGCGCTCGCCCTTGCCATCGTCCTTCGCGGCCTTTTCCTCGCCGTCGTCCTTGCCCTTCGCCGTGTCCTTCTTCTCTTCCTTCTTCTCCGCGGCGGGCTTGCCGCCCTTGTCCGCCGCCTTGCCGTCCGGGTCGATGCGCGCCAGCACGTCGTCTGCCACCGCCGTGTCGCCGCTATCCTTCACGATCTCGGTGATCACGCCGGCCTTCGGCGCCGGCACCTCCAGCACCACCTTGTCGGTCTCCAGCTCGACCAGGATCTCGTCCTGCTCCACCGCGTCGCCCACAGCCTTCCTCCAGTCGAGCAGGGTGGCGTCTGGCACGGACTCGGGCAGGGTGGGCACTTTCACTTCGACGGTCACTTGCGGGATCCCCCGGTTGGCTGGTCCGGACGCGCGTCGGCGCTCAGGCGGACTTGGCGAGCTTCGCCTGGTCGTCGTCCAGGCGCAGCGCGTTCTCGACGAGGGCGCGCTGCTGCTGCAGGTGGACGTTCATGTAGCCGACGGCAGGCGACGCGGAGTAGTCGCGCCCCGCGTACACGAGCTTGTGGCGCTTCGGGTCGATGCATCCCGCCAGGTGTCGCCGGGAGAGCATGAAGAACCAGCTGCCCTGGTTGCGCGGCTCCTCCTGCGCCCAGCAGATCTCGCGGGCATTGGAGTACCGCTCCAGGAGCTCGCGGATCTCCTCCTCCGGGAACGGGTAGAGCTGCTCGACGCGCGCGATGGCCACGTCCTCGAGGCCGTGCTCGCGCCGCTTCTCCAGCAGGTCGTAGAACACCTTGCCGGTGCACAGGACGAGGCGCGTGACCTTCTTGGGGTCCACTCCGTCCACGTCGTCGATGACGACCCGGAAGCCGCCCTGGGCGAGGTCCTCGCGCTCCGAGGTGGCGAGACGATGGCGCAGCAGGCTCTTCGGGCTCATCACCACCAGGGGCTTGCGGTACGGGCGCAGCATCTGGCGGCGCAGCAGGTGGAAGATCTGCGCCGGCGTGGTCGAATTTACTACCTGCATGTTGTCCTCGGCGCACAGCTGCAGGAAGCGCTCGAGACGCGCCGAGGAGTGCTCGGGACCCATGCCCTCGTAGCCGTGGGGCAGGAACAGCACGAGGCCGCAGAAGCGGCCCCACTTGGACTCCGAGGAGCTCAGGAACTGGTCGATCACGACCTGCGCGCCGTTGGTGAAGTCGCCGAACTGGGCTTCCCAGATGACCAGCGCCTCCGGCGCCGCGCTCGAGTAGCCGTACTCGAAGCCGAGCACCGCCTCCTCGGACAGCAGCGAGTTGATCACCCGGAACCAGGGCTGGCCCTTGTACAGGTGCTGGAGCGGCGTCCAGGTTCCGCGCTTCTTCTGGTTGTGCAGCACCGCGTGGCGGTGGAAGAAGGTGCCGCGCTGGGAGTCCTGGCCGGACACCCGCACCGTGTAGCCCTGCCTGAGCAGAGTGGCGTAGGCGAGGTTCTCGGCGAAGCCCCAGTCCATCGAACGCTCGCCGCGCGCCATCTCCCGGCGCGCGGCGATGACGCGCTGCACGCTGCGGTGCAGCTCGAAGTCCTCCGGGTACTCGCACATCTTCAGGCCCAGCTCCTCGACCGTCGCGATCGGCGTCGCGGAGTCGTACTCGGCGCGCCAGTGCACGTTGAGGTAGGGCGTCCAGTCGGCGATGTAGGGGTTGTTGCTCTTCACCAGCGGGCGCGACATGGCCTTGTTGGCCTCGAGCCCCTCGAAGTAGGCGTCGCACAGGCGGTCCGCCTCGCCGGACTCGATCACGCCCTCTGCCTCGAGCTTCTCCGCGTAGAAGCGCCGCGGGCCCTTCTGCTCGCGGATCTTCTTGTACATCATCGGCTGCGTGGCGAGCGGCTCGTCGGCCTCGTTGTGGCCCCAGCGCCGGAACGACACGATGTCCAGCACCACGTCCTTGCGGAAGCGCATGCGGAACTCGAGCGCGAGGCGCGCGACGAACACCACTGCCTCGGCGTCGTTGCCGTTGACGTGGAAGATGGGCGCCTGCACCAGCTTCGCCACGTCGGTGCAGTACAGGGTCGAGCGCGAGTCCAGCGGGTCGCTGGTGGTGAAACCGATCTGGTTGTTGATGACGATGTGCACGGTGCCGCCGGTGCCGTAGCCGCGGGTCTCGGAAAGGTTCAGGGTCTCGGTGACCACCCCCTGGCCCGCGAAGGCCGCGTCGCCGTGCACGGTGATGGGAAGCACCTCGTTGCCGCCGTTCTTGCCGCGGCGTTCCTGGCGCGCGCGCACCGAGCCCTCGACCACCGGGTTGATGATCTCCAGGTGCGACGGATTGAACGCCAGCACCAGGTGGCACGGACCGCCCGGCGTCTGCACGTCGGAGGAGAAGCCCAGGTGGTACTTCACGTCGCCACCACCGGTGCCCACGTCGATCTTGCCCTCGAACTCGCCGAACAGCGTGCGCGGGTGCTTGCCGAGGATGTTGACCAGCATGTTGAGGCGCCCGCGGTGGGCCATGCCGATGACGATCTCCTTCACCCCCTGCTCCCCGGCGCCCTGGATGATCTCGTCCACCGCGGGGATGAAGTTCTCGCTGCCCTCCAGGGAGAAGCGCTTCTGGCCCACGTACTTGCGGTGCAGGTAGTCCTCGAGCTTGCGGGCGGAGGTCGTCCAGCGCAGGATGTCGCGCTTCTTGTCGCTGTCGAACCGGGGCCGGCCGCGGTGCGTCTCCAGGTACTCCTGTACCCAGCGCTTCTGCTCGGTGGACGTGATGTGGGTCAGCTCGGTGCCGATTGAGCCGCAGTAGGTCTCGGTGAGCAGCGTGTAGATGTCCCGCAAGGAGGCTTCGCTGCCGAGGCCGAACAGCGTTCCCGTGTTGAAGCGCTTGCCCATGGCGGCCTCGGTGAAGCCGTAGTGCGCCGGCTCCGAGTCCGGGGCCGGCGGGCGCTCCACGAGCTTCAGCGGGTCCAGGTCCGCGTGGCGGTGGCCGCGGTACCGGATGGCGCTGATGAGCTCCAGGACCTTGGCCTGCTCCTCGGCGTGCGCCGACAGCGAGCGCGACAGCCCCGCGCCGTCACCGGCGGCGACCGGGGCGGACTCGCGCTCCATGGCCTGGAACCAGCGCGCCCAGTCCTCGGGGACCGAGCCGGGATCGCGCTGGTAGCGCTCGTAGATTTCGTCCAGGAATGCCGCGTTGGCGCCATGCAACGCCGAGCTGTCCGTCATCGCCGGGCTCCCGGGTACTTGCGATACGAGAGAGGTCGGGCAACGTCGCAACACTCCCGCGCCGGCATCGCCCCGTGGCGCCCGGGCGAGGTCGGATCAGCCGTTCTCGCATTCGCCCGGACCATGCAGGTAGTGTAGACGAATACGATTGTCAATGGGTACCAACCGAGGCCCCGGCTGTGCCATATTCCGTTGCCTTCGGCGTCCGGGATCGGGCCCCGCGCCACGTCCCCGAGGAGGCTTCCCGCGTCGGCCGCCGCACGGCCCGCGGGACTCCCGGCGCCACGACTCGCGCCGCGTCGGCGGCGCCGCTGTCGGCCTGAGCCGGGCCGCCAACCACGAGACTGAGGGGTAGGGAGATGGGTGATCAGCGCGTCGTGACCATCACGGACAAGGACACCGGCAAGTCCATCGACTGTCCGGTCTACTCGGGCACCCACGGCCGCGACGTGGTCGACATCCGCCGCCTGCCCAACGACCTCGGGTACTTCACGCACGATCCGGGCTTCGCCGCCACCTCGGCCTGCCGCAGCACCATCACCTACATCGACGGCGGCAAGGGCGAGCTGCTCTACCGCGGCTATCCCATCGACCAGCTCGCGGAGCAGAGCAGCTACCTCGAGGTGGCCTACCTGCTGCTCTACGGCGAGCTGCCCAACGATTCCCAGTGGGTGAAGTTCAGCAACATCGTGAAGCGCCACACCATGGTCCACGAGGGCATCCGCCGGTTCATGCTGGGCTACAACCGCGATGCGCATCCCATGGGCATGCTGGTGGGCATCGTCGGCGGGATGTCCACCTTCTACCACGACAACCTGGACATCAGCGATCCGGCGGAACGTGAGCTCGCGGCCATCCGCATCGTGGCCAAGATGCCGTCCATCGCGGCGGACCTCTACAAGTACTCCATCGGCCACCCGTTCATGTATCCGCTGAACCGGCTCGGTTTCGTGGAGAACTTCCTGCAGATGATGTTCGCGGTGCGCGCGGAGCCCTACGAGCCGAACCCGGTGGCGGTGCGCGCGCTGGAGCTGATGATGATCCTGCACGCGGACCACGAGCAGAACGCGAGCACGTCCACGGTGCGCCTCGCGGGCAGCGCCGGCGCCAACCCGTACGCCTGCATCGCGGCGGGCTGCGCGACGCTGTGGGGGCCCGCCCACGGCGGCGCGAACGAGGCCGTCATCCACATGCTTCACGAGATCGGCGACGCCGCCGAGATCCCGAAGTACATCAAGCGCGCCAAGGACAAGGACGACAGCTTCCGGCTGATGGGATTCGGCCACCGCGTGTACAAGAACTACGATCCCAGGGCACAGATCATCCGCAAGGCCTGCCACGACCTGCTCAAGGACCTGGGCGGCGACACGCCGCTGTTCGAGATCGCGATGCAGCTCGAGGAGATCGCGCTCAAGGACGACTACTTCGTGGAGCGCAATCTCTACCCGAACGTTGACTTCTACTCCGGGCTCATCCTGAGCGCGCTCGGGATCCCGCTGAACATGTTCACCGTCATCTTCGCCATCGCCCGCAGCGCGGGCTGGATCGCGCAATGGCTCGAGCTGCACGAGGACCCGGAGCAGCGCATCGGACGTCCGCAGCAGCTCTACACGGGCGCGCCGCGGCGCGATTACGTGGCCGGCTCCGAGCGCGGCTGACGCCACGCGGCCGCCGAACCGACACCCGACACGGAGGAGCGTGCCATGAAGAAGCCGATGCGGGTCGCCGTGACCGGCGGCGCCGGTCAGATCGCCTACTCCTTGCTGTTCCGGATCGCTTCCGGCGAGATGCTGGGCCGAGACCAGCCCGTTTACCTGCAGCTGCTGGAGATCACGCCAGCGCTGAACGCCCTCAGGGGCGTGGTGATGGAGCTCAACGACTGCGCCTACCCGCTGCTGCAGGGCGTGACCGTCAGCGACGACCCGAATGCCGCCTTCAAGGACGCGGACGTGGCCATGCTGGTGGGGGCGAAGCCGCGGGGCAAGGGCATGGAGCGCGGCGACCTGCTGGCGGAGAACGGCAAGATATTCGGACCCCAGGGCCGCGCGCTCAACGAGCACGCGAACCGCGAAGTGAAGGTGCTGGTGATCGGCAACCCGGCCAACACCAACTGCCTCATCGCCATGAAGAACGCGCCGGACCTGGACGCGCGCCAGTTCACCGCCATGACGCGCCTGGACCACAACCGCGCCATCAGCCAGGTGGCGGAGAAGACCGGGGCCGCGGTGACGGACATCCGCAAGGTGATCATCTGGGGCAACCACTCGGCCACCCAGTACCCGGACCTCAACCACGCCACCATCGGCGGCAAGCCGGCGATGTCACGGCTCGACCAGGCCTGGGTGCGTGAGCAGTTCATCCCGCGGGTGCAGAAGCGCGGCGCCGAGGTCATCGAGGCCCGCGGGCTGTCCAGCGCCGCGTCGGCGGCCTACGCGGGGCTGGACCACGTGCGCGACTGGGTGAGCGGTTCTGCCGAGGGGGACTGGGTGAGCATGGGCATCGCCAGCGACGGCAGCTACGGGATCGGCGAGGGGCTTATCTACTCGCATCCCTGCGTGTGCCGGGGCGGCGGCTACGAGATCGTGCAGGGGCTCGAGATCGACGACTTCAGCCGCGGCAAGATGGACGCGACCCGTAGCGAGCTCGAGGAGGAGCGCGATGCGGTGAAGGACCTGCTGTAGCCCGCACCGCCGTGCCAGGCACGTGCCAGGCATTCGTGCTCGGTTAACGCATCCCCGGGGCGGCCGGTACGGTACGGGCCGCGGGGACACGTTGTGAATACGTCCCTGTACGCTCGACGGCCGCCCGCTGCGCTTCGCAGTCCTGCTTCGATTGCGGGACCCGGGCCCGCCATCCGTGGCGGGCCCGCTCGGCGGGCGAAAGGTCCACCGGACCTTTCG
>JBFHNV010000282.1:0-6330 GCA_041593595.1 Gammaproteobacteria bacterium | reverse complement strand
TGCCGCCCTACGGCCTCGAGGGCGGCGCGTCCGGCCGCCCCGGCCGGCTGCTTCTGAAGCGCGGCGACGGCGAGTGGACGCCGCTCCCGAGCAAGGTGGCGGATCTGGCCCTGGCCCGCGGCGACCGCATCCGCCTGGAGACCGCCGGCGGCGGCGGGCACGGGGATCCGGCCGGGCGGGATGGGGAGGCCATCGAGTGGGACCGGCCGGAGGGGTACGTGGGTGAGGCCTGGACAGCCGCTGGAGGTGGCGGGCTCTCGCGAATGCCCTGACCGGGTCCCCGTTCGCACGCTCCGGTGCGGTGCGAGACTGGATGGCATCGGCGCCCGCCGCCGACCCGAAGAGACCGTGCTCCATGCCACGTCATCGGCGACGCGGCGATCGCCGGTGCCTTGCCCAATTCAGCCTTCCCCGCCGGCACCAGGCCCGCGAGGCCGAGGTGTGGTACGCAGCCGTCGTACGCAACCTGGTCGACTGCGAGCGGCGGCGTCGCCGGCGTACTCGAAGGCGCCGTGCACACAGGGATCCGTTCCACCCATGCCGACGAGGGGAGTTCTTCGCGGACATGCGACCGGAAAGCTCGCATCGAAGTGCAGGTTGACGGCTGTCCGACGACCTGGCAATACTCGATCCAACTGCGCAAGAGGTGCCGGGAGGTAGGCAAATGACCATTCTCGAGCAGTCAATCGTGATCGACGCCACACCTGGCGAGATCGAGGCGGTCAGCATGGTGCCGGCCAACGTGCCCAAATGGTACGCGGGTATCGAGTCGATCGAGCCCGACGGCAAGTATCCAGAGCTCGGCGGAAGCGCGAAGGTCGTATACAAGTCTGGAGGGGCAGCATTCAACTTGACGATCACCATGACCGAACGCGAGAAGAATCGTGCGTTCACGCAGGCGATGGAAGGCATGATCAGCGGTTCCACCCGCACGGTTTACGAGCCACAAGGCAACTCGACGAAGGTGACCATGACCTTCGATTACGAGATGCCCGGCGGCGGCGTTGGCAAGTTGCTGGACAGACTGGTGGTCGAGCGAATGAACAAGAAGAATCTGGAAACAACCTTGAAGCAGCTGAAAGCCCTCGTGGAGAAGGCATAGAGCGCGATCTGCGCGCGGCGGAGCTCGGGGCGCGCCACCTCTTCGACATCGACCTTCGCCGGTGTCCGCGCCGCGGCGCAGCGCTCAGATCAGCGGGCGATCCGCAGCCGGGTAGGACCGGGCACGGTCGTGCTGCCCGGCCCCCGGGTGTCGAGGGGGCGGGCGCTCATCCCCGGACCGTGCGCAGGTGCCCGACGGAGCGGCTCCGACTCAGGGTGCCGGAGCCGCGGGACAGACCTGCGCGACGGCCTGCAGGGTCTGGCAGGCCACCACGCCCAGCAGCTCGTGGATGGCCTTCGTCGGGTGGATCGTGTCCCAGAACACGAAGGCGTCGAACTTCTCGTCGAAGATGCTCACCGGCAGACCCAGGCGGGCTTCCGTGGCATACACCACCGCCGCCGGCGTCCGGAAGTCCTCGAACCCGAAGCATCCGCCCGGCGGGGGATTGCTCAGGCACAGGAAGAGGTCCCGCCCCACGGAGGCGAAGTCCACCGGGTAGAGCACCACCGCGCCGCCGTACTGCGCCTGCAGCGCGGCGAGCGACTGCGCCAGGAGCTGGTTGAAGGTGGCAGTCAGCACGCTCAGGGCGTCGCGTTCGGACTGGCTCAGGCCCGCAAAGAACGGCGCGATGCTCGCATCGAGCTGGTTGGGGACCACGATGTGGGTCGCGCCGAGCGAGACGAGCGACTGGATGTGGGCGCCGATCCGCACCACGGCCTCGACGACATTCCTCGCCGAGCGCGCGGCGATGAGGTCGTTCGCGCCGCTCCACAGCACCGCCAGGTCGCCGTCCCGGATGCGTCCCTCGGAGCTGGCGTAAGCCGCGATCTGGCTGCCGATGCTCGGCACCCGCGGCGGCCGGAGCGCCTCGCCGGTCCACACCGAGAAGCGTGAATCGCGGCCGGCGCCGAGCCGCGCGTCCGTGTAAGCATGATTCGCGCCGCCGGCGAGGCTTGCGACGAGTGGCTGGGCGCCGAGGAGGGTGGCGAGGACGTCCACCCACACGGGCCCGTTCGCCCAGCGCCCGCCGAAGTACAGCCCCTGCAGCGGCTCGGTGGGCAGAGTGCTCGGATCGCCGTCCCAGTCGCTGACGGGATTCCAGACCACGGTGGCCTGGCCGGTGAGCAGCAGGGTGTTGCCGGTCTCGGAGGTGCTCTCGCCGAAGATGACGAGACGGTCGAAGGATGGCTCGAGCTGCGCCTGCGCGGGCGCGACGCCGCAACCGTCAGCAACGCCCCGAGAAGTCGTCGTGTGGTGATTCTCATCTGGTCCGTCCTCCCGTGTTTTCGTTGCGCCGGCTCGGGAGCGAGCAGCGCACCGCACCGCGGGCCGGGCGATGCCCGGCGCGAGCGATCCCCGGACCCTCGTCCACGGCCGTTGCAATTGTCAAGAAAAGCCACGCCGGAGCAGGCGAGGGGTGGGAGGCGGATGGGAACGGAAACTATCCGGTGGCGAGCGCGCCCCGTGGTGGGGACGCGCCGGGCGCGTCACGCATTCACGTGCGCGCGCGGCGCCAGCGCCTCCTCGTCGCCGGAGAAGGTGATCGCCGGGCGCTCCGGCGAGAAGGAGGCAACAACTCGCGCCAACCTCACCGCGTGCGCCGCGATTCAGTTTTCCGGCAAGGTGCTCGCCCTGGCGCCGAAGGTCGCGGACGCCTGAGCGGCCGGCGTCATCTCGGACTCGCGACGCGGCAAACGCGCGGGGCGTCTGCCGCTGCCGCCGGCGCAGCCGCCGGTTACCGGACCCGACGCGGGTCCAATCGTCGCCGGCGTAGCCCTGCCCAGGCGACCAGGGCCAGACCCGCGGTCACGAGCAACTCGGGGCGTGGTGCGACCACTGTCGAAGGCGGGTCGCATGGACCGGGTATCAGCCGCGTGGTGGTGCTGCCGTGAATCTGGGTGGTGACAATGGTGGGCGGCGGACAGTTGGGAAACGGGCTTCCAGGGGGTGGCGGCATGAATGCGAACAGCGACGGCGCCGAGGGCACCACCCACCACGGGTTGTCCACACCGTTGTCCAACTTCACGCCTGGGCCGGGGTCTTCCACGGTAATGACGAAGGTGGTGCCCGCAGCGAAGAACGTGTCCGAGTTGTCGCCGAGGGAGCCGCGATCCGCGTCCATACCCGTGTCCGTGACCTGGGGAAACATCGCCGAGGTCAGCAACGGCAGGTAGTAGGTGAAGTTGTCCACCGTGGCCGGCACCGTCGAGCCGTTGTCGAGGGTGAGTACACCCACGATGATCTCGAATGCCGCCATCAGACCTGGTGAGAAGTCCGGGCTCGGCGGCACGGCGGTGATGGGCTCGAAGAAGCCGGTGAGCTTCAGTAGCTCGATCTCGACCGGGATGTCGAGAGAAAGGTCCTTCACGGCGGTATCGCCGATGGTGGCCGGCTTGGAAATGGGTGGGTCGGAAGACGCCAGCAACGTCGTCACGACGATGCTCGCGTCTCCGGTGTCTCCGCCGGAGTAGCCGATAACTTCGGTGAGGTTGAAGGTGCCGGTGGCCACCGGGGTACCGTCCAGGGTCAACTCATCTGGCGGCACGATGGTGAGTGGGACGGCGGTGGCGGCGACCGGTAACGTCAGTGCGGTGGCGAGGAGGCTCGCCTGCAGGAACGTGCGCGTCATGACCGGATCCTCCGAGGGGCGGCAGCTGCACGGTGCAGGATGGAATGCAATTTTCACGCCAGACACGATGATCGGCCGCGCTTTCAGCACGTTGCTCGCATGCTCATGACATGTCATCAGGACATGTGTAAAGAAATCCGACAGCACGCAGAGGGGTGCGGCTTCAGCTTCAGGCGGGACGGCGACGTCCGCCCAGGTTCGCGCAACGGCTGCCCGAGCAGGCCAGGACCCTGCGGAGATGCCGACGTGCGAGGAAACGGGCCTGGCAAGCCCCTGACTCGCCGCGTCCACGGTGAGACACGAAGAATCAGACCCCGATCAACGCCCCCGAGACACGTGGATCCTGGATTTCCTCTCGTGAACAGGCGATTCAAGCACGGAGACGACGATTCATGAGAAACACAACGGCGCAACACATGCTCAATCTCGACGCACCAGAGCTCCGACACGCCCCGTGACTCCCTAGGGACCCGGCGCGGGCCGGACGGGAATCGGGCATTGCCCGTGCCCCACCCGCACATGAGCCTGGACAGGGGGCACATTGGCACCGCCCGCAGCGCCTCCGTGAAATGCTCAGCGGGCAGCTCGCCGCCTGGTTTGGCGAGGGTGGACCTAGCTCCGGTCTGGCCCCCGCTCGGCGAAGTAGCGCAGCAAGAAGTCCTCGTCGGCGGGCGACAGGTCGAACCGCCTTGCCGCTTCCTCTAGCGCCTTCGGGGAGTGGTCACCGTGTTCGGCAATCCAGCGGACCGCGCGGCGTAATTCCTCGCCTTTGGGTTGCAGGGCGTCGGACATCGTTACGGTTCCGTTCCACGACCGAGACCGCGGTCGCTCGCTGGGCAGGCCTTTGAAATCACTGTGCGAAAATGGAACCACGGCGTCGGTCCATCCGCCGCCGCGTCCGCTCACACCGCCGCCACCACCGACGCGGCCCGCGCCTCCGCCTGCCGTGCGCGCTCGAGGTCCCCGAGGCCGCGGTGCGCCCGCGCCACCTGCTTCCAGTTCTGCGGGCTGCTGGGCTTGAGCGCGGCGCGCTCGTTCGCGAGCGCGAGCGCGAGATCGAAGCGGCGCGCACGCAGCGCGGCCTCGAGCAGTGTCCAGCCGATGACGTCGCGCTGGGCGAAGCTGCCGCCCAGGCGATGCGTGCGGTAACGCACCGGCAGCAGCCGGTCCACACAGCTGCCGTACTTGCCCTCCACGAAGTCCTGCAACGCGAAGCAGAAGGGCAGCCCCATCTCCCGGCTCATCGCCACGTTGGCGTCGGTGGCGTGGTTGACGTAGCGCGCGTTGGCGTTGATGAGCTTGTTCGCGGCCTCCGTGCGGTGGTCAGCGACGAAGCACATCATGGCGTGCACGTCGTTGAAGGCGTAGAGCGTGTCCTGGGCGCTTGGCTGCCACTTGTCGGCGAGCCTCGACCAGCGATCGCCCACGTCCACGTCGAGCAGCTCGAGGCGCCACAGCAGCGCCGCCGCGTCCAGCTCCTCGTACTTGTCGCCGTGCGGATCGGCGCTCTGCAGGTGATTGTCGTAGATCTCGAGCACCTTGCCCACCTGGCCGAGATCGAGGTAGAGCAGCGACAGGTGCCACCACAAGTGATTGGCGAAGTCGCTCCGCGACCAGTCCGGCAGATACCGGTTCATGAAGCTGATGCCGCCCGACTGGCGCCCCTTCATCTCCATCACGTGCGCCACCGCGTGCACCGCGTAGGGGTGGTTCGGACGCATCGCCAGGGCGCGCCGGCCCAGCTCTTCCGCCTCGCCGAAGTCCCGGTTCTCCTCCAGCCCGAAGGAGTAGAAGCCGAGGACGAACTCGTAGCCGGGGATCGACTCGTCCCAGAGCGGGAACACCCGGGCGACGCAGTCGCGCTGACCGACGACGTCTCCCAGCAGCACGTCGGTGAGGTGAACGAGCTGCAGCGCGAGCAGATCCAGCGGGCAGGTGGTCAGCGTCGCCTCCCAGTGCTGCACGGCGCCGAAGAAGTCACCGTCCACCCAGGCGCGCACCGCTCGGATGTGGCCGCGCTCGCGCTCGTTGGCGGTGTCCCACAGCGCCTCGGCGTGCTGCACGCTGCGCACCATGTCGTCGTAGATCCGCGTCTCCATGGTCTGCGTGAGCAGCCCGGCCTTGAACACGTGGCCCATGACGAAGTCCGGCTGACCCACGAGCACCTCGTCGATGTCGGCGACCGCGTCGCCCTGGAAGGCCAGGTTTCGCTCGTGCGCCCGGTCGAGCGCCGCGATGGCCGTGGCGTTGGCGCACGAGGTGGCGACACCCCTGCAGTCCGGTAGTCCCATCGGCTCTGTCCTCGTTCACGGTGGGGGCGAAGGCCCGGATGGTGCCCGATTTCGCGTCGATCTGCTGCGTAACGAGTCGCGGATCCGCCGGCCCGCGCGCGACGAGAACGTCCGCGAGCGCCCGGGTGCGCGATGATCCACCTCAGCCGTCCACCCCAGGTGACGGGTCGTTGACGCGGTCCAGGGGAAAGATGGGCCGGCGCACGCCGTGCTCGTCCGGTGACGGTGCGCTCCCGCACGTCCGCGGTCCGCGCGGGGTCGTCATCGAGCACCGGAGCACCGCGTGGTCGGCCGTGAGCGATCCGGCT
>JBFHNV010000281.1:0-6464 GCA_041593595.1 Gammaproteobacteria bacterium | reverse complement strand
GCCTTCGACCTGCAGGTGGTGCACTGGCACCTGCCGGAGGCGGCGGGTCTGGCCCGGGACTTTCCGGACACCACCCTCATCGTGAACCACACGGGCCTGCCCGCGAATCGCAGTCCCGCCGGGCTCGCCGCATGGCGGCGTTCCCTGGAGGCGGTCGCGGCCGAGCCCAACACGGCCATCAAGATCTCGGGGCTCGGGGTGCCCGGCGCGCCCTGGACCGTGGCGGGCAACCGGGAGGTGGTGCTGGAGACGATCCGCATCTTCGGGGTGGACCGCTGCATGTTCGCCAGCAACTTCCCGGTGGACCGCCTGTGCGGGGACCTCGGGACCATCTTCCACGGGTTCCTCGAGATCACCGCCCACCTGCCGGAGGCGCACCGGCGCAAGCTGTTCCACGACAACGCGGTACGCTATTACCGGCTCTAGGAGCGGAGGCGGCGATGCCGAAGGTGGGATTCATCGGGCTGGGCGCCATGGGGCGCTACATGGCGCGCAACCTGGTGCGGGCGGGGTACGCGGTGCGCGGCCACGACGTGCGCGCCGAGGCGATGGCGCAGCTGGAGGCGGACGGCGGCACCGCGGCTGCCACCCCATCGGCAGCCGCCGAGGGGGCGGAGCTGCTGGTGGTGATCGTGTTCACCGCCGCCCAGGCGGAGCAGGTGCTGTTCGGCGGGGACGGTGCGATGCAGACCCTGCCTGCCGGCGCCACGGTGCTCATGGACACCACCATGTCCCCGGCCCGGGCGAAGGCCCTGGAGGCGCGCCTGAAGGAGTCGGGTCACCGGTTCCTGGACGCGCCGGTGACCGGCGGCGTGACGGGCGCCGACACCGGTTCGCTGACCTTCATCGTGTCCGGCGATCCGCAGGCGCTGGCGGCGGCGCGTCCGGCCATGGAGATCATGGGCGGCAAGATTGCGGTTTGCGGCGATCACGCAGGCCCGGGCTCCACCGTGAAGATGATCAACCAGATGATGTGCGGCATCCTGGTGGCGGCCACCGCCGAGGGCATCGCCCTGGCGGCCAAGTCCGGCGCCGACCCACGGATCGTCTACGACGTGATCGCCGGCGGCACCGCCCGCTCCTTCGTGTGGGAGGACCGGGTGCCGGACATCCTGGCGCGCGACTATGCGCCCAAGGGCGTGGTGGAGATCTTCACCAAGGATCTGGGGATCGCCCTGGACGGCGCGAAGGAGGTGTCGTTCCCGGCCCCGCTCACCGCCGCGGCCATGCAGCAGTTTCTGGCGGCGGCGGCCATGGGCCACCTGCGGGACAGCGACGCCGCCGTGGTCAAGGTCTACGAGCGGCTGGCCGGCGTGGACGTGGCGGCCGCCGCGGAGGAGGACGTATGAGCGCAGTGACTTCCGCGCCGGCGCGGCAGGCGCGCATGGACCCGGGCGCATGGCCGTTCCGGGTGCGCCCGCTGACGCCGGCGCTGGGCGCCGAGATCATCGGCGTGGACCTGTCGCAGCCGGTGGACGAGGCGGTGTTCGCCAGCGTCTACGGCGCCTTCCTCACCCACCAGGTGCTGCTGTTCCGGGATCAGGTGATCCCGCCGGGGCGCCAGGTGGAGTTCGCCCGCCAGTTCGGCGAGGTGCAGATCCACGTCATGAACCAGTACCACGCCGCCGGCCACCCGGAGCTCTACTACCTCACCAACCTGGGTCCCGACGGCCAGCCCAGCGGCAAGCACCCGGACAAGGGCACCCTCGCCTGGCACACGGACGGCTCCTGGAGCCGGCGTACCGGCCAGGCCACCATCATCTACTCCGACGAGGTGCCCGCGAGCGGCGGGGAGACGCACTTCTGCGACATGTACGCCGCGTGGGCATGCCTGTCGCCGGAACGCCAGGCGCAGCTGCTGCCGCTTCGCGCGGTGCACAACCTGGACTTCTCCCGCACCCGGCGCCACGGCGTGGACCTCATGACCGAGGAGCAGAAGCGCCAGAAGCCGCCGGTGGATCACCCGGTGGTGCGCACCCACCCGGAGACGGGTCGCCGGTGCCTCTACCTGGGCGACCACGCCGAGTACATCCAGGGCATGGACTACGACGCCGGGCGCGCCCTCATCGAGGCGGTCAACGCCGAGGCCATCCACCCGTCACGGGTCTACGAGCACCGCTGGCGCCCCGGCGACCTCATCGTGTGGGACAACCGCTGCCTGCTGCACCGCGCTACCGAGTACGACGCCAGCACGGTGCGCCGCGTGATGCGCCGCTGCACGGTGCTCGGCGAGGTTCCAGCCTGAGCGCCTGCGGTGAGGAAAAGCCCGCCGCCCGCGATCGCCCCGAACTCAGAGCGCCGTCGGGCAGGGCCTGCCCGCGAAGAACGCATCCAGGTTGTCCAGGCAGCAGAAGCCCATGGCGTCGCGGGTCTCGTGGGTGGCGCTGCCGATGTGGGGCAGCAGCAGGACGTTGTCCAGCTTCCGGTAGCCCGGGTGGATCTTCGGCTCGCCGTCGAACACGTCCAGGCCGGCGGCGGCCACCTTGCCGGACTTCAGCGCCGCGATGAGGGCCTCGTCGTCCACCATGTTGCCGCGCGCGCTGTTGGCCACGATGGCGCCGTCCGGTAGCAGCGCAATGTGCCCGGCGTTCAGGAACTTCACCGTCTCCGGCGTGGACGGCGCGTTGATGGAGAGGAAGTCGCAGTTCGGCAGGAACGCCTCGGGGGTGGCGTGGTAGGTGGCGCCCTCCTCCAGCTCCGGCTTCAGGCGCGAGCGGTTGTGATAGTGGATGGTCATGCCGAAGCCGCGCCCGCGCTGCGCCACCGCGCGGCCGATGCGGCCCATGCCGAAGATGCCGAGCCGCTTGCCGCCCAGGTGGGTGCCCAGCAGCATCAAGGCGTGCCAGCTCTCCCAGCGGTCCTCGCGCACCATGCGGTCGGCCTCGGACACCCGCCGCGCGGCACCCAGCAGGCACAGCATGGCGATGTCGGCCGTGGCGTCGGTGAGCACGTCCGGGGTATTGGTGACGGTGATGCCCCGCTTCTTCGCGGCGGGCACGTCGATGTGCTCGTAGCCCACCGAGAAGGTGCTCACGATGCGCACCGTGTCCGGCAGCCTGCCGATGAGCTCCGGGGTGAACTTCTCCGAGCTGCAGCAGAAGATGCCGGCGTGTCCTTCGGCGGCCTTCACCAGCGCGTCGCCCGCAAGGAGCGTGTCGTCCGGATTCAGGGTGGCGTCGTAGTCGCGCTCGATGCGTGCCGTGACGTTGGGCGGCATGCGTCGGGTCACCAGGATCCGCGGCTTGCGGTCGGCCATGGGCTCACCTCGGTATGGCAGGTCGGCTGGACGCGCAGCACCGGGCGCTGCGCGGCGCAAGACTACCGCCGTCAGCCCGGCTCCTTCCAGGCGAGCGCTCGTCCTACCAGGGTGTGCAGGGGCGCGAGCACGCCGTCGTCACCGATCAGGCGCCGGGCGAATTGCGGCAGCTCGCGCTGGCGCCCGGTGTCGATGCTCACGGTGGCGGTCATGCCGGCACGCAGCACCGGCGCGTCCTGCGGGCGCTCGATGTTGATGTGCACCGGCACCCGCTGCACCACCTTCACCCAGTTGCCGGTAGCGTTCTGCGGCGGCAGCAGCGCGAACTCGGCGCCGGTCGCCGCGGAGATGGTGGCCACCTGGGCGTTCCACTGCCACCCCGGGTAGGCGTCCACCTCCACCGTCACCCGCTGGCCCTCGTACACGTGGGTGAGCTGGGTCTCCTTCAGGTTGGCCTCGATCCACAGCGGGCTCGACTGGATGAGGGTGAACACGGCATCGCCCGCCTCCACGTACTCGCCCACCTGCAGCTTCATGTTGCTGATGGTGCCTGCCGCGGGGGCCGCCACCTGGGTTCGCTCGAGGTCCAGCACCGCGCGATCGCGCTCGGCCTTGGCATGCAGGTAACGCGCGTGGTGCTCGACCGGCATGTCCGGGTCGTTGCCGAGCGCCAGCAGCACCCGGCGGATCCGTTCCCGGGCGGCCTGCAGCTCGCGCTGACCCATATCCAGCTCGTGCTGCGCCTGATCGTAGCGCTCCTCGCTGCCCATGCCCTTGTCGCGCAGGCGGCGCTGGCGCTGGAGCTGCGTGGTCAGGAACTTCACGTTGTCCTGGGCGCGCCGCTCCTCGACCACCGCCTCGCGGTAGTTCGCGCGCAGCGTCTCGATGTCGGTGCGGGTGATGGAAAGCCGCGCCTCGGCCTCCTCCACCGCGATTCGGTAGGGCACCGAGTCGATGCGGAACAGGGGCGTGCCCTCGGCGGTGGTGGCGTTGTCGGAGACGCCGAGCCACACCACGCGACCGGAGACCTCGGGGGTGATGGCGATGATGTGCGCCTTCACGTAGGCGTTCTCGGTCTCCACGAAGCGCCCGCCGGTCACGTATGCGTGGCCCGCCGCGAAGACCGCGATGAGCGGCACCACCACCAGCAGGGTGATTCGCAGCAGCCGGCGGCCGATGCTCCGGCGCGGCGCCTGCACCTCGCTCATGGCCTCGCCTCCCGCCGCGCGTGGTCCGCGGCGTCCTCGGCCAGACCGGCGTGGCCGTTGCCGGCGCGCAGCAGGTTTGCCTTCACGGTCAGCAGGATGTCCACGAACTCCTCCTGCTCCGCGTCGCTCAGCCCCGAGAGGGCGTCGCTGCGCACCTCGGCGGCCACGTCACGCATGCGCCGCATGGCGGGCTCCACCTCGTCGGTCAGGAACACCCGCTTGGCACGGCGGTCCTGAGGGTCCGGCTCGCGCCGCACCCAGCCCTTGGCCTCGAGGCGATCCAGCAGACGTCCCAGGGTGGGCCGCTCCACCTCCAGAACCTCGGCCAGCGCGGACTGGGTGATGCCGTCGTTGCGGAACAGGTGGGTAAGCACCCACCACTGGGAGCGGGTGAGGCCCATCTCCTTCACGCGCCGATCGAAGGTGATGCGCAGCAGACGCGCCACGTCGTGGAGGATGAAGCCGAAGTTGCGATCCAGATTCTCGTGCAGCATGCCGGATAAATTAATTGCCTTGCTTATAATTAGCAAGGTTTGTAGTTGCTTCGCGCCTTTCCGGCGCCAGGTCGAGCCTTCCGGGGAGCCGCCGGTGCCTGGGCTTGCGGACACAGGGGCGGCGGTGGCCCTGCCGGAGGCACCCGCGCCTCCGGCCCTGCTCCGGTGCCCCCTTGATGCTGCAATGCAGCAGGAACCCCGGTGGTGTGCGGCGCCGATCCGCACCGCCGGCACCCGTTGCGAGGGACGGCGACGGGCGCGCCAGCGATGCGGTTGGCGGACTCCGGTCACCGCCCGAGCGGCGCATTACCGAGAACGGAAAACGGTTCCACCGGCGGCAGGCTTGCCCTATTCTTCGCCACGGGTGGGTGCCCGCTGGGGCGTTCGTCGCCCGTCCGATAACGAAACAGGCCGGAACCATCAGCGCACCCGGTCAGCCGAAGAAAGTTCACAGGAGGAGATCCAATGACCAAGTCAAGAGTCGCCAGGGCACTCGCCGTAGCGGGAGTGACCCTGGCTCTCGCCGTCACCGCAGGCACCGCGCAGGCGCAAAAGCGCGTGAAGTGGAAGCTGCAGAGCACCTGGGGCGCGTCCGTTCCCCATCTGGGCACTTCCGGTGTGCGCTTCGCGACCAATATCGAGCGCATGTCGGGCGGCAAGTTCGACATGAAGTTCCACGAGCCCGGTGCGCTGGTGCCCGCGCTGGAGTGCTTCGACGCCGCGTCGAAGGGCTCGGTGGAGGCCTGCTACACCACGCCGGGCTACCACACCGGCAAGCTGGGGCCGGGTGTGTCGTTCTTCACCGCGGTGCCCTTCGGGCCGCAGATCGGCGAGTTCATGGCCTGGAAGCGCTATGGCGGCGGCGACGAGATCCGCGCGAAGAAGTACGCGGAGTTCAACGTCCTGGCCTTCGACGTGCTGGCCATCGGCCCGGAGACCTCCGGCTGGTTCAAGTTCGAGGTCAACGATCTGGCGCAGCTGAAGGGCCTGAAGATGCGCTTCTTCGGCCTCGGCGCCAAGGTCATGCAGAAGCTGGGCGTGTCCACGCAGCTGCTGGCCGGCGGTGACATCTACCCGGCCCTCGAGAAGGGCGTGATCGACGCCACCGAGTTCTCGATGCCCAACATGGACATCAAGTACGGCTTCTACCAGATCGCCAAGTTCAACTACTACCCGGGCTGGCACCAGCAGGTGTCGGTGAGCGAGGTGCTGATGAACAAGGCGGAGTTCGACAAGCTGCCGGACGAGTTCAAGGCGATGATCGAGATCGCCGCCGGCGACAACGTCATGCACACCTATGCCGAGACCGAGGCCCTGAATCCCGCGGCCATGAACGAGATGCTCGAGAAGTACGGCGTGCAGAACAAGCGCTGGGGTGACAAGGAACTGGCAGTCTTCGAGCAGGCCTGGGACGATGTGGTCAAGGAAGAGTCGGCCGGCGATGCCTACTTCAAGGAAATCGCTGACAGCTACTTCGCCTTCCGCAAGGTGTACCGCACCTGGGGT
>JBFHNV010000280.1:0-6479 GCA_041593595.1 Gammaproteobacteria bacterium | reverse complement strand
GATCGTCCTCGAGGGCTACGAGCCGCCGCGCGACCCGCGCCTGCTGCGCCTGCTGGTGACCCCGGACCCCGGCGTCATCGAGGTCAACATCCACCCGGCCGGCAGCTGGCGGCAGCTGGTCGACAACACCACGGCGCTCTACGAGGAGGCGCACCAGGCGCGGCTGGCGACCGAGAAGTTCATGCTCGACGGCCGCCACACCGGCACCGGCGGCGGCAACCACGTGACCATCGGCGCCGCGACGCCGGAGGACAGCCCGCTGCTGCGCCGTCCCGACCTGCTGCGCAGCCTGGTCACCTTCTGGCAGCACCACCCGAGCCTGTCCTACCTGTTCTCGGGGGCGTTCATCGGGCCCACCAGCCAGGCGCCGCGGGTGGACGAGGCGCGCCACGAGAGCCTCTACGAGCTGGAGATCGCCTTCCAGCAGCTGGACGCTGCGGGCGAGTCGCCGCCGCCGTGGATCGTGGACCGGTCGCTGCGCCACCTGCTCACGGATCTCACCGGAAACACCCACCGGGCCGAGTTCTGCATCGACAAGCTGTACTCCCCGGAGGGCCCCGCAGGACGCCTGGGACTGGTGGAGTTCCGCGGCTTCGAGATGCCACCCCATCCGCGCATGAGCCTGCTCCAGATGCTGCTGCTGCGCGCCCTGGTGGTGCGCTTCTGGGAAAGGCCGTTCCGGGCGAAACCCATTCGCTGGGGCACCGCGCTGCACGACCGCTTCATGCTGCCGCACTTCGTGTGGCAGGACTTCGCGTCGGTCATCCGTGAGCTCAACGACGCGGACCTGCCCCTGGACCTGGCCTGGTACGACTCGTTCCTGGAGTTCCGTTTTCCCCACTTCGGCACGGCGATGGTGGACGGTGTGGAGATTTCGCTGCGCTGGGCGATCGAGCCGTGGCACGTGCTGGGCGAGGAGGTGAGCGCCGGCGGCACGGCGCGCTACGTGGACAGCTCGGTGGAGCGCCTGCAGGTGCGGGTGCGCGGCGCCATTCCCGGGCGTCACGCGCTTGCCTGCAACGGCCGGCGGGTGCCGCTCACGACCACCGGCACCCACGGCGAGTACGTGGCGGGCATCCGCTACAAGGCCTGGCAGCCGCCCTCGGGCCTGCACCCGACGATCCGCGCGCACGCGCCACTGGTGTTCGACCTGGTGCACGTGCCCAACGGCCGCTCCCTGGGGGGCTGCACGTACCACGTGTCGCACCCGGGCGGGCGCAACTACGACACCTTCCCGGTGAACGCCAACGAGGCGGAGGCGCGGCGCATCGCCCGCTTCTGGGACCACGGCCATACGCCGGGCCCGATGCGCCTGGCCGGCGAGGACCGCAGCGCCGAGTATCCGTGCACCCTGGATTTACGGTACGTTGATGACTGATGGCGTGCAGGAGGGCACGACGATGACCGCACCGCATCGGTGCACGCCGGTGGGCGGCGCTCGGGCACGCGCCGGCTGATTGCATGTCCGTACGCTGGCGCGACTACAAGACCCGCGGATTGCACGACGAGGCGCTGAGTGCCCCGTCGCGCCCGCGCCCGGTGGCGCGCGCGCTCGCCCGCCACCTGGCGTCGCTGGACGACGGCGAGCTGAACGCGGTGCGCAACGGCGCCGAGCTTGCCATCAAGGAACAGGGCATCACCTTCCGCGTCTACACCGAGGCAGAAGGGTCCATCGACCGGGCGTGGCCCCTGGACGTAATCCCGCGGGTGATGGCTGCGAGCGAGTGGCGGCGCATCGAGGCGGGGCTCGCCCAGCGGGTGCGCGCGCTGAACCTGTTCATCGACGACCTCTACCACGACCAGCGTATCGTCGCCGATGGCGTGTTCCCCGCCGAGCTCCTGGCCCGCTCGCGCAACTTCCGCAGGGAATGCATCGGCGTAAACCCGCCGCTGGGGGTGTGGGCGCACATCTGCGGGTCAGACCTGGTGCGCGACGGCGACGGCACGGTTTACGTGCTGGAGGACAACCTCCGCGTGCCCTCCGGCGTGTCTTACATGCTGGAGAACCGCCAGGTCATCAAGCGGGTGCTGCCGGAGCTGTTCGACGAGTACGGCGTGCTGCCGGTGGACGATTACCCTTCGCAGCTCTTCGACACGCTGGCGGCGCTGTCTCCGCGCCCCGCGGAGCAGCCCGAGGTGGTGGTGCTGACGCCGGGGATCTACAACTCCGCCTACTTCGAGCACTCCTATCTCGCGCAGCAGATGGGTTGCGAGCTGGTGGAAGGCCGCGATCTGCTGGTGGACAAGGACGACTGCGTGTACATGCGTACCGTCGAGGGCCTGGCGCGGGTAGACGTCATCTACCGCCGCATCGACGATCTGTTCATGGATCCGGAGGCGTTCAACAAGGACTCGCTGCTGGGCGTGCCGGGGCTGGTGCGTGCCTGGAAGGCCGGCAACGTGGCGCTGGCAAACGCGCCGGGGGCGGGCGTGGCGGACGACAAGGTGGTGTACGCCTTCGTGCCCAAGATCATCCGCTACTACATGGATGAGGACGCCATCCTCCCCAACGTGCCCACCTACGTGTGCCTGGACAAGGCGGAGCGGGAGTACGTGCTGGCGAACATCGCCGAACTGGTCGTGAAGCCCGCCAACGAGTCGGGCGGCTACGGCATGCTGGTGGGACCCATGTCGAGCAAGCGCGAGTGCGACGCCTTCAAGCGCCAGATCCGCAAGGACCCGCGCAACTTCATCGCCCAGCCGACCCTGAACCTGTCCACGGTGCCCACCCTGGTGGAGGGTAACCGGGTGGAGCCTCGCCACGTGGATCTGCGGCCGTTCATCCTCACCAGTGACCGCATGCACGTGACCACCGGAGGACTCACCCGGGTGGCGCTGCGGCGCGGCTCCCTGGTGG
Source organism: Gammaproteobacteria bacterium (assembly GCA_041593595.1). Lineage (GTDB taxonomy): Bacteria > Pseudomonadota > Gammaproteobacteria > HK1 > HK1 > JBFHNV01. The sequence goes on along the minus strand of JBFHNV010000280.1, from coordinate 3,622 downwards.
TGAACTCGTCCCAGGGCGGTGGCAGCAAGGACACCTGGATCGTGGAGGATCCGGCCTAGGATCATGCTGTCGCGCGTCGCCGAAAACCTCTACTGGCTCGGCCGCTACGTGGAGCGCGCCGAGAACATGGGCCGCATCGTGGGCGTGAACGCGCAGCTCCTGCTGGACCTGCCGCGCGGCATCGCGCCCGGCTGGGCGCCGCTCATCGCCATCACCGGCAGCGGCGACGTGTTCGCCAACCGCTACGACGACTTCAGCGAGCGCAACGTCGTCCGCTTCCTGCTGGGTGACCCGGAGAATCCGGGCTCTCTGCTGTCGTCCCTGTCCTTCGCCCGTGAGAACGCGCGCACCATGCGCGACTACCTGCCGCGGGAGGCGTGGGAGCTCATCAACGAGCTGTACCACTTCGCCCGCGACGAGCTCAACTCGGGACTGTCGAAGCGGGGGCGCTACGCGTACTTGAAGCACGTGCGGCGCGAGGCACAGAGCCTCACCGGGCTGCTTCTGGGCGCGATGAACCACGACGAGGGGCAGCGCTTTCTCACCATCGGGCGGGTGCTCGAGCGCGCGGACATGACAACGCGCATCATCGACGTGCGTTCGGCCAGCTTGCTGCCGGAGGAGACGCCGGAGCTGAGGCCCTTCGAGAACATCCAGTGGATGAGCGTGCTGAAGTCGCTCACCGCCTACCAGATGTACCGCCGCAAGATGCAGGTACGGGTTCGCCGCGCCGACGCGCTGCGTTTCCTGCTGCTGGACGACGAGTTTCCCCGCGCTTTTTACCAGTGCGTGCAGGTGGCCGACGCCGACATGGCGATGCTGCCGCGCAGCGACGGACCGCGCCGCCAGCTCGCGCGGGTCAAGCGCCTGGTGCAGGGGGCGGAGATCGAGACGCTGGCGAAGAGCAACGAGGCGTTGCACGCGTTCATCGACGAGCTGCAGATCGGGCTCGGCGAGGTGCACCTGGAAATTCACCGAACGTACTTCCTCCTCGACACGTCGGCCGCTTCCCAGGCGCAGGTACAGGGCCCGGCGCAGACGCAGACCCAGACCGCGGAGACGGGCACGGCGCCGTGACGCGGCGCGCTCCCTTGACCCCCGGATTCAGCCGCTCCTACGATCATCGGCTGCGCCTCCCGCCGCGCCGGGCTTCCCGATGACCTACTGCCTCGCCATCGCCGTCGACGAAGGCCTCGTGTTCGCGTCCGACTCGCGCACCAACGCGGGCGTCGACAACGTGGCCACCTACGGCAAGATGCACACCTTCGGCATGGACGGCGAGCGCCAGTTCGTGGTCCTCACCTCCGGCAACCTCGCCACCAGCCAGGCGGTGGTGGCGCAGATGAAGCAGGACATCCGTCACGGGGAGTCCCCGAGCCTGTTCACCGTGAACAGCATGGGGGAGGCGGCGGAGTACTTGGGCAGCGTGCTGCGTGGCCAGCAGCGCAAGCACGCGGAGGCGGTGGTGCAGGCGGGCTTCTCCGCGGAGGCCACGTTCATCATCGGCGGTCAGGTGGGCGACCGCGGCCCGAAGATGTACCTGGTCTACCCCCAGGGCAACTTCATCACCACTTCGCAGCAGACCCCGTTCCTGCAGATTGGCGAGTTCAAGTACGGCAAGGCGATCCTGGATCGCATCATCCGACCGGCCACGGGCCTCGACGAGGCAGCACGCTGCGCGCTGGTGTCCATCGACTCCACGATGCGCAGCAATGCATCGGTGGGCCCGCCGGTGGAGCTGCTGTGCTACCGGCGCGACAGCCTGCGCCTGGAGCACTACCTGAACCTGGGCGAGGACGACCCCTACCTGCTGGAGGTGAAGCGGGCGTGGAACATGCGCATCACCGAGGCGTTCCACGCGCTGCCGCACTTCCAGTGGAGCGGGCTGCCGCAGCGTCCGCGCTTCGAGTGACGGCGCCCGGGCGTCACGGCCGCAGCCCCGCGTAGCGCGAGGCGAGGATGGCAGCGGTGAAGCTCGCCCGCAGGTAGAAGCCGCGGGGCAGGGTGCGCACCCGCACCCCGTGCGCGTCCACGCCCCAGCGCCGCGCCCGGGAGTCCGCGGCCTTGGGCCGCACCTGCAGGCACTCGCCCCGGTGCGCGGTGATCTCCTCGACCCGGCCCAGCAGCACCAGGTCCATCACCTCCTCCCAGTCGGCACGAAGCCGGCGCTCCTCCTCCGTCGACGGCGACCACAGCACCGCACGGCCCACCCGCCGCTCCCCCACCGGGATGTCGCGGCTGCCCTCCACCGGCACCCACAGCACCCGCGCGAGCTTGTGCCGCACTGCGCTGTCCTCCCAGCGCGGCGCGCGCGGGTGCTCGAGGGGGAGGGTGCACACCCAGGTGGACTCCAGGGGCTGGCCACCGGGGCCCACGGGCAGCGTCTTGAGCTCCACGCCGATGCGCTGGAAGTCCGGCTCCGGCCGGGAGCCCGCGCTGGCGCCCAGGGCGGCCTCCACCAGCTGGCCGGCGAAACCCTTGCCGCGACGGCTGTCCTGCGGCACGGGTCGGCGCTGGCGAGCGGCCAGGACCGCCAGGCTGAGGCCGGCGATGCCGTCGGCGCGTGCCCGCAGCTCCGCCTCGCTGCCGGGCGGCGGCGCGGCGCCCGTCACCGGCGCGCGGGGCCGGTGAGGAACAGCGTCGCCGCGGTGGGGCCGGCGGTGGTGTCGCCCCCCACCAGGCACACGCCGGCCTCCGCGAGGGCAGCATGCAGCCCGGCGGCAAATGCCGCCACCCATGCCTCGTCCGGCCCGTCCAGAGAGAGCGCCAGCACCGCCCACGCGGGTTCCGCCCCGCAGCTCGCGAGCTCCGTGACGGCGCGGTGCACGCAGTCCCGGGCGAGGGCGCCGGGTTCACCGCTCGCGCCCGTCGGCGCAGCGTCGCGACCCACGTCCGTCGGCGCGCTGTCGCCGGTCGCGCCTGTCGGCGCGGCGCCGGCGCAGGCGATCCGCAGCTCGGCGCCGGCGGGAGCAGCAAGCAGCGCAGCGTCGTCCCCCACACCGAGCGTCACGTCGCGACGCGACGCGCCGAGGCCGGTCAGGTGGCGGTCGATGAGCCGGAACTCGGCGGCGCTCACGACGCGGTGCGGAGCTCCCGGTAGAAGCGGATCACCCGCTCCACGTAGGCGCGCGTCTCGGGAAACGGCGGCACCCGGTTGCCGTGGCGCGCGACCGCGTTCTCGCCCGCGTTGTAGGCGGCCAGTGCCAGCGTCACGCTGCGGAACTGCAGCAGCAGGTCGCGCAGGTAGCGCACGCCGCCGGCCACGTTCTGGGCCGGGTCGCGGCGGTCCGAGACCCCGTAGCGTGCCGCGGTGCCGGGCATGAGCTGCATCAGGCCCACGGCGCCCTTGCGCGACTCCGCGTCCGCGTCGTAGGCGGACTCGGCGCGCACCACCGCATGCACCAGGCGCGCGTCCAGGGCGAAGCGCCGGGCGGTACGTTCGATGATCGGCGTGTAGCGGGCGCGGTCGCGCGCCAGGCGCGCGGCGGTGGCGCCACCGCGCGCCGCGGGCCCGCGGCGGGTGCGCAAGATGAGCACCGAGCCCGGGCCCAGGTGCCGGTCCGAGTAGTGCACCACGCCGCGCTGGTCCACGCGCTTCCAGATGTCGGCGGCGGCGGGCGCG
>JBFHNV010000279.1:0-6510 GCA_041593595.1 Gammaproteobacteria bacterium | reverse complement strand
GCCGCCGGTAGGGGCGCCCATGTACGCCTTCTCTCCGGGCGTGGTCTTCGGGTGGTCGCTCTGGGCCACGGCGGCGCCCAGCGGCAGCACGAGCAGCGCCGCGGCGAGGCCGCGGGCGGTGGATTTCGGGGTGGCGGATCGGGCCATGACATGACCTCCGGCTGGGGGATGGGAAAGCTGCTGCGCGCAGCGTCGATCGCGCGGGCCGGCGGCGTGTTGACCTGGATCAAGCGCGCCCGCGGGGTCCGCTCAGCGGATGGGGATCTTGTCCAGGGTGCGCCCGAGGCGCTCCGCCTTCCGGCGCCGCTCCACCAGGGGCGGGCACTTGTGGGCGTCCCAGAAGGTCACCTGGCAGTCCAGGCAGTGGTGGCACTCGCTGGCGTCGATCTCGCCGGTGGGGCGGATGGCCTGGGACGGGCATTCGGTGGCGCAGGTCTGGCACGGCCGCCCGCATTCCTTGCGCCGGCGCAGCCAGTCGAAGATGCGGAAGTGGGTGGGGATGGAGAGCGCCGCGCCCAGCGGGCACAGGTACTTGCAGAACAGCTTGCCGTTCACCGCCGAGATCGCGATCAGGGCGCCCGCGTAAGCCACGAAGGGCCACGGCCGGTCGAAGCGCAGGGTGAACACCGTCTTGAACGGCTCCACCTCGGCGTAGCGCACCGCCTCGGACAGCGACTGCAGGGACAGCCCGAACAGGGCGAGCAGGATCACGTACTTGACCGCCACCAGCCGCTCGTGGACCAGGGCCGGCAGCGGGAGCTGGCGAACCCCCAGGCGCTGCGCCGCCTTGTTCGTGAGCTCCTGCAGCGCGCCGAAGGGACACAGCCAGCCGCAGAACACGCCGCGGCCCCACAGCAGCACCGACACGGCCACGTAGGACCACAGCACGAAGATCAAGGGCTCGATGAGGAAGGTCTCCCAGCGGAAGTCGCGCACCACCGCGTGCACGAAGGTGAGCACGTTCACCACCGAGAGCTGGGCCAGGCCGTAGCCGCCGATGAACACCAGGGTCCAGACCAGGAACACGGTGCGAAAGCGTGAGATGAAGCGCCGGTGGCGGGTGAGCCAGTCCTGCAGGAACAGCACCGCGGTGAGCACCACCAGGCCCACGCCGAGCACCCACAGCCGGCCGGTGCGCTCGTGCCACAGCTGCTTCCAGATGGGATCGCCGTCCGGCGCGGCAGTGGAGAGTGCCGCGGCGGCGGGCGCCGCGGGCGCTGCCATCGCCGCGGTCAGCGCCGCCACCTGTGCCTCGGCGCCCGGCGCCAGCGGCAGTCCCCGTGGGTCCGCCACTGCCTTCACCGCGCGCAGGATGGACGCGTTGAGCACCATCATGGTGATGGTGGCGCCGCTGATGCCGTCCAGCCGCACCGTGTCCGGCGGCGGGTCCGCGGCGAAGCTGAACTCCCGGGTGTACGCGTGGCCCGCGTACTGCCCGGTGAAGCGCGCCAGCGCTGCATCGGTGACCCCCACCACCAGGATGGGCTCCTCGTGGTGGAGGATCTCGGCGCCGCGGATGACGCCGGCGGTGTCCACCCCGACCAGCACCGACACCGGCTTGCCGGAGTAGGCGGGGATGGGCGTCACCTGGTCGGTGAGCAGGGCATACCCGAGCAGGCGTCCCCCGGCGCTCACCGGTGCCGCCGGCGGCGTGCCGGAGAGCGCGCCCACCGCGTCGGCGCCGGGGAACAGGGTGCGCGCGACGGCGGCGAACGCCGGCTCTTCGGCTCGGGCGCCGGCAAGGGCCAGAGCGAGGCAGAGCATCATGGCGGCGTGCGCCACGACGCCCACTGTGCTGTGCAGGGCCCGGGGCACGCAGGACTCCATGGGCGCATTAGACGCCGTTTCGAGGCGGAACGGCGTTGACCCAGGTCAACCGGTGCCCGGCGTTCGCTCCATCATGGCTCGCGCCAGTCGTCTCCCGGCATGATGCGCCGAATGATCCCGTCGAACCGGACCGCCCGGCTCAGTCGGCGCCCTGCACGTGGACGCCCGCCGACTCGAGACGCACGGCGGCCTGCGCCGCCGCCAGGGTCGCCGCGACGGTGAACCATGCCACCCGGCGCCCCTCCGTCGCCATCGCCGTCAGTTCGTCCAGGGTCTCCGCGGTGTCGGCGTCGGGGCCCACCACCCGCCGCTCCGCGTCACGCCGCACCAGGTCCAGCAGCGGCTGCGACAGCCCTGCGTCGTGCAGCACCAGGTCTGCCTGCTGCAGCAGGCGCAGCCCCCGCAGCGTCAGGCGTTCGGGATCACCGCCCGGCGGCACTGCCACCAGGTACACCTGGCCCGCGGATCCCGCCGACGCCTCGGTGCTCAGGCGCTCGAGCATGCGGGCCCGGGCCTCGGCGTCCCGGCCCGCGAACACCAGCTCGGCCACGGGCCCGGCGAGCACCGACTCCCAGAACCCCCGTCGCCGCGTGGCCGGCAGCCGCTGCGCCACCTCCGGGCGCAGGCCCTGGGCCAGCTCCGCCAGCGCGCCGAGCCGGGCCGGCAGCAGCGCTTCCAGGCGCGCACGCAGGAAGCGTCCCAGCACCGGCGCGGCGCCGGCGGTGGAGATGGCCACCACCACCGGCGAGCGGTCCACGATGGCGGGCACGATGCAGGTACACAGCCGCGGCCGGTCCACCACGTTCACGGGGATGCGCTGGGCGTGGGCGAGGGCGGCGGCGCGTTCCGCGGCCTCCTCCTCCTCGTCGGCGACGATGGCGAGGCACGCGTCCTCGAAGCACTCGGCCCGCGGTGCGGCGCGGTCCAGGATCACCCGGTCCTCGGCGGCCCACACCTCGAGCGTCTCGATGGGCGACTCGGCCACCACGCGCACCCGCGCCCCGGCGCGCAGCAGCAGCGCGCACTTGCGCACGGCGGTCTCGCCGCCACCGGTCACCACGCAGATGCGGTCCCGCAGATCGAAGAACAGGGGGAGATAGTCCACGGGGCCATTATGGCCCCGGGACATGCTCATTCGATCCGGGGGCGACACACTCGAGTCCGGCCGGTCCCGATCCGATCTCGAGGCCGTCCGGAGTTTACGGAAATAAGCGTGTCTCGACGGCGGCTCCCCCAGGGACACACTTGTTCTCGGGATCGATGGGCCACAGAGATCAGTGGGGCGCCGAAGGAACGTGGCGGCGATGCCGCCGGAGCGAGCAAGGATGTCCCTAGGCGAGCATCCGCTCGGCCTGCGCCAGGGGCACGGGCTTCGAGAACAGGTAGCCCTGGCCCAGCTCGCAGCCCATGCCTGCGAGCATCTGAAGCTCCTCCTCGCGTTCGATGCCCTCGGCCACCACGTCCATGTCGAGCCCGCCGGCGAGCCCGATGATGCTGCGCATGAGCTGGCGGCTCTGCTCCGAGGTGAGCATGGAGGACACGAAGGAGCGGTCGATCTTGAGGGTGCCCACCGGGTAGCGATGCAGGTAGCTGAGGCTCGAGTAGCCGGTGCCGAAGTCGTCGATGGCGATCTCCACGCCCACGGTGCGCAGGCGCTGCAGCGCTTCCAGCGCCGCCTCCGAGTGCTCGACCAGCACGTTCTCGGTGATCTCCAGCTTGAGCAGCGCCGGGTCAGCACCGCTCGCCTGGATGGCGCCGCACATGGCCTGGACGTCGTCCGCGTGGCGGAGCTGGCGCGCCGACACGTTGACGGTGATGAACAGCGGCCGGTCCTTGCCCGTCGCGGCGCGCCGCGAGTTGCGCAGCCGCTGCTGCAGGAACGCGGCCTGCTCCAGCACCCACAGCCCGATGGGCACGATGAGCCCGGTGCGCTCGGCAGTGCGGATGAAGTCCAGCGGCGACACCATCCCCACGTCCGGGCGAATCCAGCGGATGAGGGCCTCGAAGCCGGCGATCTCGCGGGTCTTGACCGACACGATGGGCTGGAAGTACAGCACGAACTCGCGACGCTTCAGCGCATCGGCGAGCGCCTGCTCGAGGCGGAGCTGCTCGCTCGCCGACTCGAGCGCCCGGCGGTGACGCTCGTCCAGGGCCGCAGGCCCCGCCGCGCCGTTGCCGGCCGTGGGGCCCGGATCCTCCGCGAGACGGCGCTGCATCTCCCGCAGGCGGCCGAACATGATGCGCAGCATGACGTTCAGCAGCGGGTCCGACTGCTCCATCAGCGCTTCCAGGTGGTTCCGGCCGATGGGCACGAGGTTCACCTGGGTGAGCGCGGTCACCGTCGCCGAGCGTTCGCGGTTGTCGATGGGCGCCATCTCGCCGATGAGCTCGCCGGGACCGAGCACGGCGATGTCGCGCTCGGTGTCCCCGTAGCGCTTGCTCACCCGGACCTGACCGGACTCGATCAGATAGGCGTGCCCGCCGCGCGCCCCCTCGCGCAGGATCACCGATCCCGCCAGGTACGTGACCGGCCCGGAACGCTCGTCCGCCGCCATGTGGACGGCGTCGAGGACGCTGGCGAGGGACGCCTGCGCCGCCACCGGATCAGGCCGCCGACACGGCGTCGCGGGTCGCAGCGCCGGCGATGGTGGTGCGGTTGCGGCCGGCGGTCTTGGACTCGTAGAGCGCGCCGTCGGCGCGATCTACCAGCTCCATCGGCCCGTCGCCCTCGCCGCCCAGGGCCGCCACGCCGAGGCTCACGGTGAGAGGGCGGCCCCGAAGCTCCGGCAGCGCCGCCGCGGCACGGCCGGCCACCGACTCCCGGATGCGCTCGGCCACCCGGAAGGCCGCGTCCGCGTCGGCCGTGGGCAGCAGCACGCAGAATTCCTCGCCGCCGTAGCGGCAAACGATGTCGAAGCCGCGGCAGCACTCGCTCGCCACACCCGCCGCATAGCGGATGGCGGCGTCGCCTACCTGGTGGCCGAAGGTGTCGTTGACGCCCTTGAAGTGGTCGATGTCCAGCATGATGCACGACAGCGCGGTGCCGTCGCGCCGGGCGCAGTCCACCTCGCGCTCCAGGATCTCCACGAACGAGCGCCGGTTGAGACAGTTCGTGAGCGGGTCGCGGGTGGCCATGATCTCGAGCTTCTCGTTCTGGCGCTTCACCTGGTCGCGGGAATCGCGCAGCTCCGCCACCGCGTCCTCCAGCTCCTTCTTCTTGCGCTCCAGCTCGGTCACGTCGTCGAAGGTGACGATGGCTCCGCGGGCCTGCTTCTGGTCGTCCAGCACCGGCGCCGCGTTCACCGTGAGCTCGCGGCAGCCGTCCGGACCGGTCTCGAGCACCAGCGCCGCACCGGTCTGGCTGCGTGCCGTCTCCACGCACCGGAGCCACGGCAGTGTCTCCACCGCGGCCGCCGAGCGCGCGCTCCCTGCCCAGCCCAGATCGGCGAGGGCGAGCCCCATGAGCTGCTGCATCGGCCTGCCGGTCACCTCCGCGAACTTCGTGTTGGCGAGCACGATGCGTCCGTCCGCGTCCACGAACACGACCCCTTCGGCCAGCACGTCGAAGGCCGCCTTGACCCGTGCCGGGATGACCGCCGACGGATCCAGGTGGCGCAGGCTGCGGCGCATGTAGAGGAAGTATGCGCCCGCGCCGACCAGGACGATGAACGTCAGCACCTTGAACCAGGCCGTTGCGAAGAACGCGACGAAGGAGTCGGTCCCGAGATCGGTGAAGCGGAGCTCGAGGGTGCCCCAGCGCCGTGTCCCGTCGAAGATGGGGACCCGGGCGTGGGTCGAGGTGGATTCCAGCGGCGGCGCGCCGCGCCAGTGGCGACGATGATCGCCGGCCTCGGTGAGGATGTCTCCGCCCTTGCGCCGGATGGCGGTGGACAGGACCTCCGGATTGCGCTCCACCAGCAGCGCCATGGCGCGCTGCATGGCGTCGAAGTCCTCCCGCCCCGCGAGCTCGGAGTACTGCACGGCCAGGGCCTCGGCGAGCTGCTTGCGCGCGGCCAGCTGGGGGCGCATGCCCTCGGAGGACAGCCCGAAAAGAGTGTCCGCCACCAGCAGCAGCGTCAGCGTGAGCATCACCAGCCCCGCCGCCACCCGCAGCAGGGGGGAGCGCAGGTTCATGGCGGCGCGCTCCCGTTTCCGGTGTCCTTGCTCTCCCCGAGCAGCCGGCCGAGGTTGCGATCCGCGGCATCCTCGCCCCGGGCCGCCTCCTGCTCGCGCAGGCGCCGCCGGCGCTGCCTGTCCGTCATGGACAGCACGGGCAGCGGATCCACATTGGTCCACAGCGGGATGGAACAGAACATGCCGGCAATGAGCGAGCTGGCACGCAGCAGCCACGTGACGCTGCCCGCGGTGAGCGTGCCCACGGTGCTCGTGATGACGGTGTGCGTCAGCTCGTTCTCGATGACGCGCTGCTCACCGCTCGCCTGCATCTCCATGCTCATCCTGTCCACTTCCGCAATCAGCTCCCCGTTGGCCCGGTGCGTCTCGACAGGCAGCGCCGCATCCACCGCCGACGCCGGCACCGAGGCCGCCTGCCGCTCCGCGGCGGCCGCCAGCAGCACGGCCCGCGCGTCCGGTGCCGGGCTTCGGGCCGGCGCCTCGCGGCCCGGCGCCGCGGACTTCGTGTCGGCGACGTCCAGCAGCGCGTTCACCCGCTCCAGAAAGCCT
>JBFHNV010000278.1:0-6590 GCA_041593595.1 Gammaproteobacteria bacterium | reverse complement strand
TCCCTGGGGGAGGCGGCGTCCCTGCCGCCTACGGGCGCCTCGACCCATGCCGTCCTCCTCCTTGGCCGGTGATCTGGGTTTCGGAGCAGCTATCTAGCGCAGGGAATCGAAGCCGGCGGTGAAGCCGAGCAGCGACACGGGCACCGAGATCTCCCGGCGGCTCGCGTCGAAGAAGGCCACCCGGGCCCAGCGCCCGCCCTTCAGCGCTTTCACCAGATCATCCGTCAGGGCCAGCGGCGCCAGGCAGCCGGTGGGGTCGCAGCGCTCGTAGCGCAGGCGCACCGGCTGGCCCTCGTCCACCGTGAGGCTCAGGCCGCCCGGCAGGGAGACCCCCAGGGGCAGCGTGAAGAAGGCCGCGGGCTGCTCGTCGTTCGCCATGTAGCCCACCGCCACGTGCAGCAGCCACTTGTTCTCCTTCTTCAGGACCAGGTTCTGGAACATGTAGCAGGTGGGACTGCCGCCCTCGGGCGCCTCGCAGCGGGCGGTCCAGTCCTTGAACTTCTCGCCGTCCTGCGGCGCGGCCAGCGCGACGGCGGTGAGGGCGAGAGCGATGACGATGGCGGCGAGCAGTGGGCGGAGCACGGGGCAGGGGCATGCGCGGTCTTCGGCGAGCCGGTACTGTAGACGAGGCGGCATGCATCGGCCAGACAGGTCGGGGGGTCGCGGGAGCTCGTGTCGCGCTTGGCATCGCACGGGCCGGAGCATGCTGCCGGGCGGGCCCCGCGCCGGGCCGCTCGCGCCAGACGTCCAGGGAACGATGCGCAACGACGCCACTCACGACCGGCCCATGACGCGCCCCGACTACGGCGGCGGCGGGATTGCCAACCTGATGGCCTCGGTGATCGGCGGCCTCGGGCACGCGGCAGAGACGCCGCCGGTGCCGGAGTGCCCCGATCTGCCGGCGGCGCGCCTGGCTGCCGCGCGCCACGTGGTGCTGCTGGTGGTCGACGGCCTCGGGCGCGCCCAGCTCGAGGCACACGCGCCTGCGGGTGCTCTGGCGCAGGCGCGGGTCGCCGATCTGAGCTCGGTCTTTCCGAGCACCACCGCGAGCGCGGTGAGCACCTTCATGACCGGTGACGTGCCGCGCACCCATGGGCTCACCGGCTGGTACCTGTGGTTCCGCGAGCTGGGCGTGGTGGGGACGCCGTTGCCGTTTCGGGTGCGCGGCTCCGACGTGGGGCTCGACCGGCTCGGGGTGGACGCGCGGGCGCTGTTCCAGACCCGCGCCCTCGCGCTGCGCCTCGCGCGCCGAACGGTCCTGGTCCATCCCGCGCATCTGTGTGACACCTGGTACACCCGGGCCCATTCCGGGGGCGCCGAGGTGCGCCCCTTCAAGACCCTCGAGGCACTGTTCGAGCGGATCGTCGAGCTGTCCCGGGAGCCTGTGCCGTCGTTCTGCTACGCGTACTGGCCGGAGCTCGACGCCCTGTCCCACGTGCACGGCGCCGGGAGCACCGAGGCGGCGGCACACCTGCGCGCCGTGGACGAGTCGGTTGCGCGCTGCGCGCGGCGCCTCGCCGGGAGTGGCACGCTGCTCGCCGTGTGCGCCGATCACGGCTTCGTCGACACCCGCGCCGACACACGGCTGCGCCTCGAGGACCATCCCCGGGTCGCGCGCACGCTGTCGCTGCCCCTGTGCGGCGAGCCGCGGGCAGCGTTCTGCTACGTGCGCAGCGGCGCCGAACCCGAGTTCGCCGCCGCGGTGGCCGACGAGCTGGGGCACGCGGTGGACGTGGTGGCCTCCAGCGCGATCGTTGCCGACGGCCTGCTGGGGCCGGGTGAGGCGCACCCGGAGCTCGAGTCGCGGCTCGGCAGCCACGTGCTCCTGCTCAAGGATGCCTACTGCCTGACGGACCGCCTGGCGGGCGAGCGCCGCCCGTTCCGCCAGGTGGGAGTGCACGGTGGCATGAGCGATTCGGAGCTGCGCGTGCCGCTCGCGGTGTTCGAAAGTTGAAACGGGCGCAACGCGAGTGAAACAATCGGTCGCTGCGTCAGCAGGGGCCCGCAGCCGATGGCGGCTCGGTGGCGGGGGGCGGGGGACACACAGCGGCGGCGACAGGCGCCGTGCGGCAGGGGTACAGGCAACCGATGAAGCTAGCAGTCACGCGGGAGCGTGATGCGCACGAGACGCGCGTCGCGGCCAGTCCGGACACGGTCAAGCGCCTGACGGGCCTCGGCCTGCAGGTGGTGGTGGAGGCGGGCGCGGGTGCCGGGGCGCACTTTTCCGACACCGATTTCGAATCGGCCGGCGCGGCGGTGGCCGCAAGCCTGGACGAGGCCCTGAAGGGCGCGGCCATGGTGTTCAAGGTGCGTGCCCCGGAGGCCGAGGAGCTGGACCGTATGGAGCGGGGGACGGCGCTGGTGGGCATGCTCTCGCCCTACGGCAATCGCGAGCGCCTGGCCGACTACGCAAAGCGCGGCATCGACGCGTTCGCGATGGAGCTGATGCCGCGTATCAGCCGGGCACAGTCGATGGACGTGCTGTCCTCGCAGTCGAACCTGGCGGGATACAAGGCGGTGGTGGACGCCGCCGCGCTGTTCAGCCGCGCCATGCCGATGATGATGACCGCGGCGGGCACGGTGCCGCCCGCGCGGGTGTTCGTGCTGGGTGCGGGCGTCGCGGGGCTGCAGGCCATCGCCACGGCGCGGCGCATGGGCGCCATCGTGAGCGCCACCGACGTGCGCCCGGCGGTGAAGGAGCAGGTGGAGTCCCTGGGCGGCAAGTTCGTGATGGTGGAGAGCGAGGAGACCAAGGAGGCGGAGACCGCGGGCGGCTACGCCAAGGAGATGAGCGAGGACTACAAGCGCAAGCAGGCGGCGCTGGTGGATGAGACGCTGAAGAAGCAGGACATGGTTATCTGCACCGCCCTCATTCCCGGGCGCCGCGCGCCCACGCTGGTAACCGAGGCCATGGTGGAGTCCATGAAGCCCGGTGCCATCATCGTCGATCTGGCCGTCGAGCAGGGCGGCAACTGCCCGCTGTCGAAGCCCGGCGAGGTGGTGGAGCACAAGGGTGTGCTGATCATGGGCCACCGCAACGTGCCTGGCCGCGTGCCGGTGGATGCCTCCATGCTCTACGCGAGGAACCTGTTCAACTTCGTCAGCCCGTTCGCGGACAAGGACAGCGGCGCCATCACCCTCGACTGGGACGACGAGCTGGTGTCCGGTACCGGGCTGACCCGGGACGGAGAGATCGTGCATCCCGCATTCAAAGAGGAGAGTGGCAACAATGGGTGAAGCGGCCGCCATCGACCCGTTCACGTTCCGGGTCGCCATCTTCGTGCTCGCGATCTTCGTGGGCTACTACGTGGTGTGGAGCGTGACGCCTGCGCTGCACACGCCCCTGATGGCCGTGACCAACGCCATCTCATCGGTGATCATCGTGGGCGCGCTGCTCGCCGTGGGCGTCGACGCCGAGACCGGCATGTTCTCCAAGGTGCTCGGCTTCGTCGCCGTGATGCTCGCCTCGGTGAACATCTTCGGCGGGTTCCTGGTCACCCAGCGCATGCTGGGCATGTACAAGAAGAAAGAGCGGCAGGGGTAGACGCCGATGTCAGCCAACTTCGCAGCCCTGGCGTACCTGGTCGCCGGCGTCCTGTTCATCCTCGCCCTGCGCGGCCTGTCGTCGCCGGAGACCTCGCGCCGCGGCAACCTGCTCGGCATGGTCGGCATGGGCATCGCCATCGTCATCACGCTCGGCGTGTCCGGCGCGTCCGACGCCATGACCTGGATCATGATCGTCGCCGGCGTGGGCATCGGTGGCGGTATCGGAGCGGTCATCGCGCGACGCATACCGATGACCGCCATGCCGCAGCTCGTGGCGGCGTTCCACTCGCTGGTGGGCATGGCGGCGGTGCTCGTCGCGGCGGCGGCCCTGTACACGCCCCAGGCCTACGGCATCGGGATGCCCGGCAGCATCACGGTCGCGAGCCTCATCGAGATGTCGCTGGGTGTGGCCATCGGCGCGGTCACCTTCTCGGGATCCGTGGTGGCCTTCACCAAGCTCCAGGGGCTGGTCTCCGGGGCACCGGTGGTGTTCCCGGGCCAGCACATGCTCAACGCGGTGCTGGGCCTGCTGCTCCTCGCATTCATCGTGTGGCTGTGCGCCAGCGAGTCCCATACCGCTTTCTGGCTGGTGACGGCGCTCGCGCTGGTGCTCGGGGTGCTGATCATCATCCCCATCGGGGGCGCCGACATGCCCGTGGTGGTGTCGATGCTCAACTCCTACTCGGGCTGGGCCGCGGCCGGCATCGGATTCACCCTGGAGAACACCGCGCTGATCATCACCGGCGCGCTGGTGGGCTCTTCGGGCGCGATCCTGTCCTACATCATGTGCAAGGGCATGAACCGCTCGTTCTTCAACGTGATCCTGGGCGGCTTCGGCGGCGAGACGGCCACCGCCACGGGCCACGTGGAGACACGTCCGGTGAAGCAGGGCAGCGCCGACGACGCGGCCTTCATCATGAAGAACGCGGGCAGCGTGATCATCGTTCCCGGCTACGGCATGGCAGTGGCGCAGGCGCAGCACGCGCTCAGGGAGATGGCGGACGAGCTCAAGGCGGAGGGGGTGAAGGTGTCCTACGCCATCCACCCCGTGGCGGGACGTATGCCGGGCCACATGAACGTGCTCCTGGCCGAGGCCAACGTGCCCTACGACGAGGTGTTCGAGCTCGAGGACATCAACAGCGCCTTCTCACAGGCGGACGTGGCCTTCGTCATTGGCGCCAACGACGTGACCAACCCGGCCGCGAAGACCGATTCGTCGAGCCCGATCTTCGGCATGCCGGTGCTGGACGTGGAGAAGGCGAAGACCGTGCTGTTCGTCAAACGCGGCATGGGCTCGGGGTATGCCGGCATCGAGAACGAGCTGTTCTTCCGGGACAACACCATGATGCTTTTCTCGGATGCCAAGAAGATGGTCGAGGAAATCGTGAAGGCGCTGTGAGCGGGCGCCTCGCCGCCCGCGCGGCGGCGGGCGATTTACTTCCCACGTGCGCTCGCGTGCAATAGGGGTCTTCCACGCGGAGGCCCTCATGGTGAGCGCGAAGCCCAACATCCTGTTCATCCAGGCGGACCAGCTGGCCGCTGCGTTCCTGCCCTGCTACGGCCATCCCGTGGTGCGCACGCCGCACCTGGACCGGCTGGCCGAGCGTGCCGTGGTGTTCGACAACGCGTACTGTGCGAGCCCACTGTGCGCGCCTTCGCGCTACTCGATGCTGACCGGACAGCTGTGCTCGCGGATCGGGGCGTTCGACAACGCCGCGGATTTTCCCGCGGACGTGCCCACCTTCGCGCACGGGCTGCGCGCCGCGGGGTACCGGACGGTGTTGAGCGGCAAGATGCACTTCTGCGGTCCGGACCAGCTGCACGGCTTCGAGGAGCGCCTCACCACGGACATCTACCCGGCGGATTACGGCTGGACCCCGGACTGGACCGGTGCGGGGCAGCGGCCCAGCTGGTACCACGACATGCTCTCGGTGACCCAGGCCGGGCCCGTGGCGCGCTCGAACCAGATCGACTTCGACGAGGAGGTCGCCTTCCACGCCCGGCGCAAGCTCTACGATCTCGCCCGCTACGGCGACGGGCGGCCGTTCGCGATGGTGGTCTCGTTCACGCACCCGCACGATCCCTACGCCATCCGGCACGAGTACTGGGAGCGCTACCGTGCCGAGGATATCGACCCGCCCGCGACCCCGGCGCTTCCCCTCGAGCAGCAGGATCCGCACTCCCGCAGGCTGCTGGCGGTGTACGGCGCGGATGCCGATCCGCCGCCGCAAGAGGCGGTGCTGCGCGCACGCCGCGCGTACTACGGCGCGATCAGCTTCGTGGACGAGCAGGTGGGGGCGCTGCTCGGCACCCTGGCGGAGTGCGGCGCGAGCGACAGCACCCTGGTGGTGTTCACCGCCGATCACGGCGACATGCTCGGCGAGCGCGGGCTGTGGTACAAGATGTGCTTCTTCGAGCACGCGGCGCGCGTACCCCTGCTGGTGAGCTTCCCCGGAACGTTCCCCGCGCGGCGTGAGTCGCGCACGGTGTCGCTGCTGGACCTCGTGCCCACCCTTGACGCGGTGGCGGGCGACGGCCTCGTCGCGGCGGCCGGTGTCGAGCTCGACGGCCGCAGCCTCGCGACTCACCTGGAAGGTCGCGGCGGCCACGACGAGGCGCTGGGCGAGTACCTGGGGGAGGGCGCGGTGGCGCCGCTGGTGATGATCCGGCGCGGCCGCCACAAGTTCCTGCACGGCCCCGGCGATCCCGACCAGCTCTACGATCTCGTCGCGGATCCTGCGGAGCGACACGACCTGGCCGGCGAGGGCTCGCCCGCGCTCCTGGAGGCGTTCCGGGCCGAGACCGCCCGCCGCTGGGATCTGGAGGCGTTGCGCGCGAGCGTGCTGGCGAGCCAGCGCCGCCGGCGGCTGGTGGACCGGGCCATGCGCTCGGGGCGGCGGACCGGTTGGGACCACCAGCCCGTCATGGATGCCGGGGAGGTCTACATGCGCGGCCACCGGGACCTGCCGGCGCTCGAGCGCCGCTCCCGCCTGCCGCCGTTCGCGTGAGTACCGAGAGAGGCGCGGCGGCCAGCGCCGCCGCGC
>JBFHNV010000277.1:0-6752 GCA_041593595.1 Gammaproteobacteria bacterium | reverse complement strand
CTTCGCCACCTGCGTCTCGCCGACGCGGGTGCGCAGGGACACCCGCTCGCCGTCGCGCTGCACCGTGATGGACACGTCCTCGCCGATGCGCTGCAGGCCGATGCGGTTGCGCAGATCCGCCGCGTTGCGGATCTCGCGCCCGTCCACCGCCACCACCACGTCGCCCGCCCTCAGGCCGGCGCTCTCGGCGGGCGAGCCCGGCTCCACCTGGTTGATGATGGCGCCGCGGGCGCTGGCGAGCCCGAGTGCCTCGGCCAGGTCCGGTGTCACGTCCTGGATCCCCACGCCGAGGCGTCCGCGGCGCACCTCGCCGTAGCGCACCAGCTGCTCCATCACCGCCCGCGCCATGTTCACCGGCACGGCGAAGCCGATGCCCACGTTGCCGCCCGCCGGCCCGATGATGGCGGTGTTGATGCCGAACGGTGGCGGCCCCGGGAAATACGGTTTCGCGTCAGATGCGGTCGCCGCAGGCGACTTCAAGCCACCCGCGCGGGGCGCGCAGGGGCCCTTGAAACGCGCCGCGCCGACTCCATCTGCGCGCGCGGTCCGGCCGGCGCCGCAGCGCAGGCCGACGCGAACGTGAACGCAGGAGGATTCGACCCATGACGAGAACGGCACGAGCGATCAGGGACGTCGGCGCCAGGGGCGTTCACGGCGGCACCACCGCCGCCGCCGGGCGCGAGGCTCCCCTATACCACGACATGATCCACACGGTGCGCGCCCGCCGGCTGCAGGCGCGCACCATCGGGGCGGGGGCACGCGGGCTCGCCGCGCGCGTCGCCGCCGCCGGGCGCGTCGTCCTCGGCGCGCTGCGCCGGGCGCGGGCGGAACGCGAGGCGATCCGCCAGCTGCGCGCCCTCGACGACCGGCTGCTGCGCGACATCGGCATCGAGCGCGGCCGGATCCCCGAGGTGGTGCGCGCCATGAGCCGCGCGGGCGCGCGGCCCGTGACGCCGCACGGCGCTCCATCGCGCGAGACCACGGTGGTGGCCTTCCCCGAGCGGGGCCGCCGCGCAGTCGTACAGGCCCTGGATCGGGCCGCCTGAGCGACACCGGGCGGCCGCGCCTCGCAGTGCGGCCGCCCGGGCGCGCGGCGAACAGCAGATGTAACGGCCGCGGCTACGCCGTTGCGAACACTTGCCCAGCTCGCGGTGGCGCACACCCGGCACGGCGCCTGCGGCGGCAGGCGATCACGGCCAGGCCGATTCCGAGCAGCAGCACGGTATCCGGCGCTTCCACCTGCTGCACGCCCGGCGCCAGTGCGCTGAGAAAGACCCCGGAGTCGGAGGTGAAGCTCGCGCCGGGGCCCAGTGAGAGCCTGAGCGTGGCTGTGTTGGCGAAGTTCGCCGGTCCGATTGCGCTGAGATCCATGCTGAAGGTCAGCGTCGGATCCGCGCCGGAGATGTCGATCTCGGCCCGGAACCGGTCGGTGGCGAGCTGGATCCAGTCGCCGATGACATTGGCCAGGGAGAACTCCTCCGGTGAGGCGGTCGAGTTGACCAAGTCGCTGCCCGAGTCCGTGCGATAGAGCGCGGTACCGCCCACGTTGTCCGTGTTTACGGGGCCGTTGAGTCCACTGACGGCGCCGAAGGAGAAGTTGGCCTGTCCGCGATCCTGTCCCGGTGCACGCGCGTAGGTGCCGTCGACGCTCACGTCCAGCGCGATGGTCACGGTGTCGCTCGGCCCCAGCCCCGGAAGGTCGAGAAACAGGATATCCGTGAACGAGACCATGCCGCTCCCGGCCTGGCCTGCGGCGAGCTTGAGCTCACCGCTGCGCAGATCCGCGCTAGCCGACACTTGGGCGTCCGAGTAGCTGACGAACGGGTCGGTGCCGGTGGCGGCCCCCGCGCAGGTACGCGTGCCGAATGCGACTGCGGGCGGTGTGAGACCCGTGTGGCATTTCGCGGTCTGCAGCGGACCGATCGGTAAGATCGATACGGTGTCGACACGAACCTCGTACGCGAGCGAGTCGGCCGCGCCGACCAGCAGCAGGGCTGAGGCCAGCCTGCGGAATGTTACCCGGCGCCCGTGGTCGGGCCGCGAAGCGATGTTGGCCATGGTTCGACTGACTCCACGAGTTGCATACCCGGACGCGGCAGTGGCGGCCCGGACGACCGGGACTCATGCATGATCCAGGCCAAGAAACTCGACCCGTGACATATCAACGGGTTGAGAAGGGCGGGCCAGTGCCGGTGTCGTCGCCACCGACTATGCGATCCCCATAGGCATGAAGCCCGGCAGTACAAGGGGATGGCGAGTGCCGGCTTCACCCCGCCGAACACGGACCGCGTCTCGGGCGCAACGCTGTCAAATTTCCCGACAGCGATGTCACCGCCCGATGGACCGGCGCGGGTCGAGCCCACTCGGTCAGCGCCCATTGTGTGGGCCCGCAGCCTGGTCTATAAGTGACCCAGTGCCGGCCGCCAGCGGGCCGCCACGCAACGAAGGGACCAGGCAGCCATTGACCGCGGTCGAAGGTACCCTAGCCGTTCTCGGGCTCATCTACGACGCCGCGTCAGATACCGCGCGCTGGCCACAAGCACTCGGGGCTATCGTGCGTCACCTGGATGCGAGGACCGTCGCTCTTGTCGGGGTGGACGTGGAGGAAATGCGGCCCGTCTTCACCCTGCAGCCGGACGTCGAACCTGGCGACGGCGGAGCCTTTCTCGACGGCTGGCGAGACGACGGCATATGTGCAGGCTGCGCGCTCGCCAATCCCGCATCGGGCACGCGCAGCGGCCATCCGGATGCGATCCAGCGAGGAGCCGATGGTGCCACCGCGTCTCCGCTTCGCCCGCCATGCGGTCGGCGCCATCACGTGTCCAGGCGACTGCTCGTGCGCGACGGCGTGGGCGTCCACGTAACCGTATGCCGTGCTCCGTCCAAGGGCCGCCTGGACCGAGACACCCGCGCGCAGCTCGAGTGCCTTCGGCCGCACCTGACTCGTGCGGCCGGGATCACGCTGAGTCTCGCCCGATCGGCGCTCTGGCAGGCCATTTCCAGAGACCTGGCCGAGCAGTTGACGGTCGGCCTGGTGTTGCTCGATCGAAAAATGCGGGTACGCGACATCAATCCCCGGGCCCGCGACATTCTGAAAGCGGGAGATGCACTGACACTCCGGGACGGGACCCTGCGGGCGATCCGGCCCGGGGATGATGCCCGGCTGCAGGCTCTCGTTTCGAATGTCCTCGTCTCCTGTGACGATGCCGGCACCGAAGAAGCAGAGCTCATCTTGCCGCGGCGCTTCGGCATGCACCCCTACCGGCTGACCGTCTCAGCCCTCGGAGGGAGCGACTCGCTCCGGCTCGTGGACCTGCCCGCCATACGGGTGCTCATGCACGACCCGGACGCCCTGCCGGAGATCGACCCGCGCCGGGCGGCGTGCCAGTTCGGTCTCACTCCGCGCCAGGCCGAGATCGTGGTGCGCGTCGCCCGCGGCGAGGCCGTGAGCGAAATCGGAGCCGCCCTGAGGATCGCGCCAGGTACCGTGCGGGTCCACCTCGAGGGTGCGATGAAGCGGCTCGGAATTCATCGACGTTCGCAGCTCGTTGCGCTGCTGATTGGAGGCCCACGGGTTTAACGCCGGCACCCCATGGATGCGACGGAGCGCGAGATCGACCTGGCCGCCTGCCTGCGCGCAAGCGATGACGGCTGGCCCCTCCCCGAGCTGGCCGCATGGCTGCTCGCGGAGCCGGCGACCGACTGGGGCCTGCCGGAGCTCATCGGCCGGGTCGGTGAGCGCCTGGTCGCCCTGGGCGCGCGCGTGTGCCGGATGCGTATCAGCTTCCGCACGCTGCACCCCCAGCTCACGGCGCGCAGCGCCGTGTGGGTGCGCGGGCAGCCGGTGGAGGTCGTGCGCGTGGTCCACGAAACCCGGATCACCGACGCCTACATCGGCAGCCCCAACCAGCACGTGATCGAGACCCGCAACGCCTTCCGCCGCCGGCTCGACCGCCTCGACCCCGATTCGGACCACTCGGTGCTGCACGAGATGCGGGCCCTGGGCGGGACCGACTACGTGGCCCTGCCCCTCGTGGTCGATGGACAGGTCGGCGGCGTCGTGAATTTCCTCTCTGACGCGCCCCACGGGTTCGACGACGGGGACCTGCGCAAGCTGGCGGCAGTAGTGCGGATCCTGACTCCGTTCCTGCAGGCGCTGGCCATGCGCGACATCGCCCGCTCCCTGCTGGACACCTACCTGGGCCCCCGTACCGGCGCGCGGGTGCTGAGCGGCCTGGTGCGCCGGGGCGACAACGAGGTCATCGACGCCGCCATCTGGTTCAGCGACCTGCGGGACTTCACCGCGCTGACCGAGTCGCTGCCCCCGGAGCGGCTGCTCGGCATGCTCAACAGCTACTTCGAGCTGGTGGCCGCCGCGGTCACGTCGCGCGGCGGCGAGATCCTGCGCTTCATCGGCGACGCGATGCTCATCGTGTTCCCGGTCGCGCCGACCCTGTCCGCCGAGGCCGCCTGCGAGGCCGCCCTGGACGCCGCCCGCGACGCCTACTCGGCGCTGGCCACGCTCAACCACCGCCGGCGCCGGGCCGGTGAGCCGGAGATCCGCTTCGGCGTGGGGCTGCACCTGGGGCAGGTGATCTACGGCAACGTGGGCGCCCCGGACCGCCTGGACTTCACGGTGATGGGCCCGGCCGTGAACCGCACCGCCCGCCTCGAGGGGCTCACCACGATCCTGGGCGCGCCGCTGCTCATGTCCCGGGAGTTCTCGGCCCGCGCCGGCGCCGACACCCGCACGCTGGGGACGCACGCCATGAGAGGCGTGTGGGAGCCGCAGGAGGTGTTCGCCCTGGTGGAGGACCCCTGACGCCGGCCGCGCGGGCGGTCTCGTCATCTGTTCCGGTCGCCGGCGCCGCGGCCGTGCCCGTGAGCTTGCTGTGACCGGGGCTGGGCGACGACGTCGGCGAAGGGTATCGACGACAGGCGACGCGAAGCGGCGCCATATCGCGACGGCAACCGGTATCTGCCGGGGGCGAAGCGTGCCCACGACACACGGAGTTCTGCGAGAATCGAGAGCCGTGTCCACCCTGGGAGCCTGTCCATGCGCACAGGGGAGAAGGAAGCGGCAGTGCGATTGTTCGTCGCATCGTCGAGCGAGAAACTGCCCGTGGCCCGTGCCCTGTGCCGGCTGCTTCGCCGCCGGCGGCGGCTACGGGTGGACGCGAAATCGTGGGAGAAGGACACCTTCAAGCTGGGCGAGAACACCATGGAATCGCTGGAGCACAGGCTGGACACGGCGCAGTTCGCCGTCATGGTGCTGACGCCAGACGACGTGGCCTACATCAGAAAGAAGCGACATGCGATACCCCGCGACAACGTCTTGTTCGAGCTCGGCCTGTTCATGGGGCACCTGTCTCGACATCGCTGCTACATGCTCTACGAGAGCGATAGCGAGCCCAAGCGACCCACCGATCTCCTGGGCGTCAAGGCGGCGACATACACGAAGACCAGCAACCGCAGCCTGTCCAGGGCGCTGGCCCCGGCCTGCGATGCCATCCTCGAGCGCATGAGCGAGGTGCTGGGGACGGAAGAGCAGGCGGGCTTTTCCGATCGCCTCATCGGGACCTGGTGGGAGCAGATCAGGACGAGGAACGGCGAGGAGGTCTCGTTCTTCCACATCCTGCCAGGAGCGCAGGCCGGATCCGTTCGCATGGAAGGCGACCACTTCGACGGTGAGGGACATTACCTCGGGCACTGGTACAGCACCGCGGTGGACCTGGACGAGAGGAGCCGGCAGATCGTCTATGCATGGGAAGGCAGTCATCCGCCGGACGACGACCGAGATGCCCAGAAGGTTCGCGGATTCGGCACGATTTCCTTCCATCACTCCGACGGCGAGCTCCTGGATGGTGACGGCGAGTTCCTGGATATCGTCCAGAACCGACTCGAGACCACCCAGAAGAAGTCCGTGCGGCTCCGGCGCGAGAGTCGGAAGAAGTTCGTCGACCCCATGACGTCCCGGAGCGACAGCAGACGCAGGTCCGCGGTGAAGAATATCCGCAAGGAGTGGACGTGACACCCGGTGGCACGGCTTCTCTTGTTGCCGTTCACAGCGCGCAGACGGAAATCCTGGCACCCTCCGCGCAGCGCCGGGCGGTCATGTCTCCATGAAGTAGCCGTGCAGGATCCGTTACTACGCCCTCACCCGGACAACGATCGCGTGTCCCTTGCCCGCGCCTTCTGGTTCTGGTTCGTTGCCGGCAGCCTCGCGTTCGCGACGCTGGCCAGCCTCGCCGTCGTCGCGCTGGCCGAGATGTCGCGCACGCTCACCGTCGGCGCCGGCATCGTGGCGGCGCTCGGCACGCCGCTCTACCTGCTCGGCGCCGGAATTCTGGTCTGGCGCCGCGGACGCGATGCGCCGGCCGCGTGGCGCTGGATCAGCCGTCTGGCGGTGCTCGCCGTACTCGCGTTCGTCGCGCTCGCCTACGAGACCTTCACCGGCGTGCACTGGGACATGCGCCTGCGGGCCCGCGTCAGCGAGGCGCTTGCGCACGCGAACGTCGCCAGAACCGCGCTCGGCGTCGCCTGCAGCGAGGGCCGGCTCGTGGCGGAGATGAGTCACGCGGCGCTCGGCATTGCCGAGCCGGCGGCGCTCGCGAGCGAGCGCCTGCACCGCGTGGAGGCGACGGTGCTCGACGCCCACACCGTACGCGTGGTGGCCACCTTGAAAGCGCAGGGCGAGCGGTCGTGGCTGCCGTGGCGGGGCGCCGTCGAGGACGGCTCCACCGTCGTCTACG
>JBFHNV010000276.1:0-6777 GCA_041593595.1 Gammaproteobacteria bacterium | reverse complement strand
GTGGGCTTGAGCGCGCCGTCCCTGGCGCGCACGGTCGCGTCAGGGGACCACCGCCTCGCCCCGCGACCGCCAGGCGGCGCCCGCTCCCTCCGGTGGTCCCCCGGGGCCTGCGTTGTCGATCACCGACAATCCGGTTTGGCGATCACGCGCCGTGCGCGTCCCCGACGATGTACACCGTTCCGGTGAACACCGACACCAGCCGCCCGTCGGCGCGGGTCACGTCCACGGCGTAGGTGGCGAGGCGCCGCCCGCGGGCGCGCTCGCGCGCCTCGGCGGTGAGCGTCTCGCCCTCGCGCACGGCGCTGTTGAAGCTCAGGTGGGCATCGATGGCGGCGGCGCTTTCGCCGTGGGAGTTGGCCGCGAGCCCGAAGGCGGTGTCGGCCAGGGAGAAGA
The DNA here is from genome assembly GCA_041593595.1 of Gammaproteobacteria bacterium. Lineage (GTDB taxonomy): Bacteria > Pseudomonadota > Gammaproteobacteria > HK1 > HK1 > JBFHNV01. Next base: position 6,384 of record JBFHNV010000276.1, on the reverse strand, counting down.
TCACGCCGCCGTGGCAGGTGCCGTTGAAGTTGAGGTGAGACGGCGTCACCCGCAGGCGGCACACCGCGTGTCCCGCACCGCCGTCCACGAGCTCGATGCCCAGGGTGCGCGCCAGGGCGTCGCGCCCCGCCAGCGCGCGCAGGGACGTCGTGTCGCTCACCGGGGAATGACGCCGGCGCCGACGATGCACCGCGCGGCGTCGTCGAGGGCCAGATCGCCCCGGTGCACCGCGTCGCACAGGTCGTCCACCTGCGCGCCGCCTGCCAGCACGCCGCGCTCCGCGGCGGTGGCGGCAGCCTTGGCCAGGATCCTGCGCATGCGCCGCCGGACGCGGGCCTCGCGGTCGGCGGCGCGGGTCTCCAGCACCGCCTCCACCGCCGCGAGCAGGTCCTCGATGCCGCGGGGCCCCGTGGCCACCGTCTCCACGACGCTCACCGCCGCCCGGTCGCGGCCGCGCAGCTCCAGCGCCGCGCGCAGCTCGCCCACCAGCGCGCGCGCCGCGGGATTGTCGGACTTGTTCACCACCAGCACGTCGGCGATCTCCAGGATCCCTGCCTTCACCGCCTGGATGTCGTCGCCGAGCCCCGGCGCGCAAACCACCACCCGCGCGTCGGCCACATCTGCCACGTCCACCTCCGACTGGCCGGCGCCCACGGTCTCGAGGATCACGCGGCCGAATCCGGCGGCGTCCATCAGGTCCACCACCCGCGCTGCCGCCACGCTCAGACCGCCGCGCTCGCCGCGTGTGGCCAGCGAGCGGATGAACACGTCGCGGTCGAGATCGTGGTCCCCCATGCGCACCCGGTCGCCCAGGATGGCGCCGCCAGAGATGGGGCTCGAGGGGTCCACTGCGATGACGCCCACGCGGTGGCCGTCATTGCGCAGCGCGTGCACCAGGGCGTTGACCAGGGTGGACTTGCCGGCGCCCGGCACTCCGGTGACGCCGATGCTCGCCCCCCGCCCGAGATGCGGGTGGATCGCGCGCAGGATCTCCAGCGCCTCCGGCGCGCCGCTCTCCACCCGGGAGATGGCCCGCGCCAGCGCCGCCGGCTCCCCGCCCAGCAGCCGCGCGGCGAGGCTGTCGCTCGCCACCGCGCTCACGCGACGATCAGCGGCTGGCCGAAGCCCAGCTCCGCGCGCAGGCAGGCACAGATCTCGCCGTGGGTGGCCCCGGCCGTGGCCGCCTCCACCACCGCCTCGAAGGTGTTGGCGCCGTCGCGGTTCGCGGCGCCCGCCAGCGCCTCCAGCGCGCTGTCCACGGCACCCTGGTCGCGCTCGCGCTTGTGGCGCGCGAGGGTCTCGAGCTGTCGCTGCATGCGATCCGGCGGTGGGCGATGGAGCGGCGCGCGCTCCGACCGGTCGTCCTCGCGCACGTACCGGTTCACGCCCACGATCACCTGCTCGCCGGTCTCGACGCGCTGCTGGAAGGCCAGCGCGGACTCCCCGATCAGGCGCTGCACCAGACCGTCGGACACCGCCTGGTACATGCCGCCGGCGTCGTCCACGGTCGCGATGAGCGCCTCGATGCGCTCCTCCATGCGGTTGGTCAGAGTCTCGACGTAGTACGAGCCGCCGAGCGGGTCGATCACGTCGCCGAGCCCCGCCTCCTCGCGCAGGATGTTCTGGGTGGCCACGGCGACCCGTGCCGCGCGTTCCGTGGGCACGCTCAGCACCTCGTCGTAGGCATCCGTGTGCAGCGACTGCAGGCCGCCGAGAATGCCGGCCATGGCCTGGGCGGTCGTGCGGGCGATGTTGTTGAGCGGCTGCTGGCGGGTCAGATCCACGCCGGAGGTCTGGGCGTGAAACTTGAAGCGTGCCGCGCGATCGTCGTCCACGCCGAAGCGCTCGCGCACGATGCGCGACCAGATCCGCCGCCCGGCGCGGAACTTGGCGATCTCCTCGAAGAAGCTCATGGAGATGTCGAAGAAGAAGGTGAACCGGGCCAGGAAGCGCGCCGGATCCAGGCCCGCGGCGATGCAGTCCTCGGCGTACTGGATGGCGCTGGACAGGGTGAAGCCCATGGCCTCGGCGGGCGTGGCGCCCGCCTGCTGCATGTGCTGGCCCACTACCGACAGCGGGTTCCATCCCGGCACCCGCTCGTTGCAGAAGCGGATGTGGTCCACCAGCACCCGGCGCGAGCCCGGAAGCGCCAGGCGGAAGAACATGTGGTTGGCCACGAAGTGGGAGAGGTAGTCGCTCTGGTTCGAGGTGCCTGTGATCCGGGACCAGTCGACGCCGCGCCGTCGCGCCACCGCCAGCACGAAGGCCAGCAGGGTGAAGGGCAGCGGATCGTTCATGGCGGTGGAGATAGCGGCGATGTCCACGCCGTCGAGGCAGGTGTCCATGTCGTCGGCGGTGTTCACCACTGCCCCGCAGGTGCCCAGCAGCAGGGGGTCCACCTGGTCCGCGTCGAAGCCCCGGTACACGGAGTTGCACGGGATCAGGCTCACCGCGTTGGCGCCGGAGGCGAGGATGGACTTCAGGCGCGCGTTGTAGTCCCCGGGCGTGCCCAGGCCGATGAGCTGGCGCTGGCTCCAGGCGCGGCCCCGGTGCATGGAGGCGTAGATGCCGCGGGTCATGGGGCCCGCCGCGGGGAAGCCGAGCTCCTCCACGTAGCGCGCGCCGTCCCAGTGCTCGGGCGTGTAGAGCGGCTCCACCTGGATGCCGGAGCGGTTGCGCACCGGGGCTGCGTTGCCCACCTGGCGGCGGTACTCGTCGCACCACGCGGCGCGGGCCTGGTCGAAGCCGGGCAGGGGAAGCTGGCGCGGCTGGCTCATGCTGATCTCCGGGTGATCGGGGTCAGGCGGTCTCGGCGCGGGCCTCGCCGGCAAGGCGCGTCACCGCGTCCACGATGTCCTCGCGTGACGCGCCCGGGTGGAACACCCGCGCGACGCCCGCGTCCAGCAGCATGCGCTCGTCCTCGTCCGGGACGATGCCGCCTACCACCACCCGCACGTGGCCGAGACCCGCGTCCGCCAGCGCCCGCATGAGCTGCGGCAGCAGCAGATGGTCGGTGGCCAGGGAGCTCACGCCGATGACGTCCACGTCCTCCTGCAGCGCCAGGTTCACCACGGACGGGATCTGCTGCCACGGGCTGGTGTAGATGACCTCCATGCCGGCGTCGCGCAGGTACGCCGCGACGATGCGGCTGCCGCGGTCGTGGCCGTCCAGGCCGATCTTGGTGACCAGCACGCGGGGTGGTGAGTGGCTCATGGTCGGGGGCTCACGGTGTGGATCCGTCACCGGCGGCAGGAATCCGCAGGCAGGCCAGCATGGCGTCGGCGATGTGCGCCGGCGGATCGCCGCCGGGCTGGTACCAGTGGCGGGCCCAGTTGAGGCCACCCAGCAGCAGGCGGCGCAGGTGGCCGCGGTCCATCTCCGGCGGCAGGTCCAGGGCCGCCACCAGGTGGCGGAAGCGCTGCTCGTAGCCGTCCCGATGGGCTGCCAGCTCGGATGCCGCCGCCGGCACGTCCTCGGGCAGCACGCGGATCACCACCTGGGCGTAATCGCTCTCGTCCAGCAGGACGTCCAGATGGGCCCGGCAGGCCGCCGCCAGGCGGGCGCGCGGGTCGTGGCCGGCGCTGGCGATGGCGGCGTCCACCGCGGCGCAGATGCGGCGAACACCCTCGTCGTGCACCGCGACCAGCAGCGCCTCCTTGGAGTCGAAGTGGTAGTAGACGGATCCGGGCAGCATGCCCGCGGCGCGGGCGATGTGCCGCATGGAGGAGGCGTGGAAACCCCGCGCGCGGAAGCACGCCGCCGCGGCGTCCAGCAGGGGCTGGCGGCGGTTGTCCTGGCGCGATCGCGCGCGGGCGTGGGCAGGCGGGGTGGCCATGGGGGCGAAAAGAAAAAACAAACGCTCGTTCGTTTTATGCGGCGCCAGGGCCCTCCCTGTCAAGCCCCGGCGTGCCGTGGCCCGACCGGTCGCCGGCCGCGGGGCCGTCAGGGGTAGCGCTTGTGGTCGCGCCGGCGCCGGCCGGCGCGCGGGGTCACGACGCCGCGGAGATCCTGCGGCCGCGCCGAGTCCGCCTCGACGCCGGGCGCCAGGGCCTCCAGGCGCCAGCCTCCCGGCGCCGCGGCCAGCCGCCGGAGCACGAGGCCTGACGGGGTCTCGGCCACGGCGAAGCGCCCCGGCGCCGGCTCGGCGGTGGGATCCACGATGACCACGCAGCCCTGAGGGAACTCCGGCGCCATGCTGGCGTCGGTGACGCGCAGGGCGTAAGGCTCCGCGTCCACGCAGGTGGTGGGCGCCGTCTCGCTGGCGGAAACCACCGGAATGTGTGCCGTGTCGCGCGTGCTCACGAGCGCAAGCCTACGGCCGAGTGCATGGCTGCGGCCGCCGCCGGGGCGGGCGGCCCGGTGCACGGCCGGGCCGGGCCCCGGGCGGTCACCTGCCGGCGCCGGCCGTCACTGGCCCTTGAGCCGCGCCAGCTCGCGCCGGTCGCGCTTGTCCGGGCGCCCGAGACGCATCTGCCGTCGGCGCTCCGCCTGCTCGCGGCGGGCCTGCTCGGCGCTGCGGGCGGCGACGCTCTGCGTCGTCTCCTCGTACAGCAGCGCCGCCTCGGGGGCAGGTCGACGCTGGGCGCAGACGGCCTTGACCACCACCTCGAACTGCATCACGCCGCGCCGGATGACGAGCCGCGTTCCGGGGCGCACGCGCCGGGCGGGCTTCGCCTTCTCGCCGTCCACCGCCACCTTGCCGCCGCTCACCGCGCCGGCGGCGGCGCTGCGGGTCTTGAAGAAGCGCGCTGCCCACAGCCACTTGTCCAGACGCTGGACCGGGCCGTCGGCGTCGTCGCCGCTCACGCCGCCTCGCCGCCCCGCAGCATCGCGTCCAGGCGCCCCGCGCGCTCCAGGGCGTGCAGGTCGTCGCAGCCGCCCACGTGGACGCCACCGATGAAGATCTGCGGCACCGTATGCCGGCCGGAGCGCGCCACCATCTCCGCGCGCATCGCGGCATCGCCGTCCACCGGGTGCACGTGCACGTGGACGCCCTTGCCGCGCAGCAGCCGGTCGGCCCGCATGCAGAAGCCGCACCAGGCGGAGCTGTACATCTCGACCCGAGGCGGGGCGGTCGGATCCATGGAGGCTCCTGACGAGCTGCTCGACGGCGCGCAAGTCTACGCGGTGCCGCGCCGGTGCGCCCGCTGAACAGCCGGGCGGACATGTGCTACATCTGGACATGGCCGCCGGGTCCCCGGCCCCTCGTGACGAGGGTGGACCAGGGTCGGTGAGCGGCCAGGCAGCGCCGAGGCGTGCCCGCGCAGGTCTCGGGGCGAGGATCAGCCAGCTGGAATGGCCCCGAGGGGGCGGGACATGGCCGCGCGGCGCCGGCACGAGAAGAACGCACGAGAACGGGTAGCCGAGGACACGGGGCGCGGCGTCTCCGTTGCCAAGATCACCCGACCCAGCGCCGCCAGCGTGCTGCCCCGGGAGCGGCTGTTCGCGGCCCTGGACGCGCGCCGGCGCGCCCCCCTGCTGTGGGTGCACGGCCCACCGGGCTGCGGCAAGACCAGCCTGGTGTCCAGCTACCTGGACGCGCGGGCAAGTCACGCCATCTGGTATCAGGTGGATCCCGGCGACGCCGATCCGGCGGCCCTGTGCCTGTACCTGGCGGAGGCGGTGAATGGCGGCGACGCAGGGCTGCCCCTGTTCACCGGAGAGTACCGCGCCGAGCCCCGGGCCTTCGCGCGGCACTACTTCCGCCGCCTGTTCGAGGCGCTCGAGCCGCCGTTCCTGCTGGTGTTCGACAACTACCACGAGCTGGGCGCGCAAGGCGCGGTGCACGAGATGCTGCGCGAGGCGGTGGCCGAGCTCCCGGCGGACGGCTGCGTGGTGGTGATCAGCCGCGCACCTCCGCCGGCGGCATGGATCCGCATGCGCGCGAACCGCGAGCTGGAGGTGCTCGGCTGGGAGGAGCTGCGCCTGAGCCGGGAGGAGTCGGACGCCATCGCCCGCGCGCACCTGGACGGCGTGGACGGCGATGCCCTGGCCGCCCTCTACGAGCGCACCGACGGCTGGGCAGCGGCGCTGATTCTCGCCCTGGAGCAGGCACGGGGCGCCGGCGCGGCGCTGCCCGCCGGCGCCGGCGCGCCGGAGCTGCTGTTCGACTATCTGGCGGGCGAGGTCTTCTCGGCCTTCGAGCCGCGGCTGCGCGGACTGCTCACGCGCACGGCCTTCGTGGAGGAGATGACCGCCGGGCTGGCGGCGGCCATGTCCGGCGACCCGCGCGCCGGCGAGCTGCTGGACACCCTGAGCCGGCGCCACCAGCTGCTCACGGTGAAGCCGGGCCCGCGCGGCCCCGTGTACGCCTGTCACCCGCTGCTGCGGGAGTATCTGCTGGCGCGCGCCGCGAAGGATCTGCCCGCCGGCGAGCGCGGCGCC
>JBFHNV010000275.1:0-6783 GCA_041593595.1 Gammaproteobacteria bacterium | reverse complement strand
GTCCGCATGCCCCGGACAGTCCACGTGCGCGTAATGTCGCGCCTCCGACTCGTACTCCACGTGCGCCGTCGCAATCGTGATCCCGCGAGCCCGCTCTTCCGGCGCGTTGTCAATCTCGTCAAAGCCCTTCGCCGTACCACCGTGCTTCTCCGCCAGCACCCGCGTCATCGCCGCCGTCAGCGTCGTCTTCCCATGGTCCACGTGACCAATCGTCCCCACGTTCACGTGCGGCTTCGTGCGTTCGAACTTTCCCTTGGACATCGAAGACTCTCCGGTGTTTTCGAGGCGCTGCGTCGCGGTCTGCCCGCGGTGTGCCGTGCGTCGCGTCAAGTGGTGCCCATGACTGGACTCGAACCAGTGACCTCTCCCTTACCAAGGGAGTGCTCTACCGCCTGAGCTACATGGGCGCGTATCCCGGCCGCACCCGTCCGATGGTACGCACCGGTCCTGGAGCGGGAGACGGGAATCGAACCCGCATCATCAGCTTGGAAGGCTGAGGTTCTACCATTGAACTACTCCCGCGGTCTGCGGGCGTGCCCGACCGTCCCTCTCGCCGCTCGCCGGACGGGCGCCGGGCGACTCCGGCGGACCGCGACTGGTGGTGGAGGGGGCAGGATTCGAACCTGCGAAGGCTGAGCCAACAGATTTACAGTCTGCCCCGTTTGACCGCTTCGGTACCCCTCCACAATGCAAGCGGCGAATTTTGCTTGGGATTCCGGGGCCCGTCAAGGTCACCCGGGGCCGTCAGACCCAGTCCCGGGGCGGCAGGAAGCGCTCGTAGAGAGCGGCCTCCGGGCTGCCCGGCTCCGGGTGCCAGTCGTAGCGCCAGGCCACCCGCGGCGGCATGGACACCAGGATGGACTCGACTCGGCCCCCGGACTGCAGCCCGAACAGGGTCCCGCGGTCGTACACCAGATTGAACTCCACGTAGCGACCCCGCCGGAAGAGCTGGAACTCCCGCTCCCGCTCCCCGTAGGCCGTGTCATGCCGTCGCTCCACGATGGGCCTGTAGGCCGGCAGGTAGTGGTCCCCCACGCTGCGGGTGAAGGCGAAGCAGCGCTCGAAACCCCATTCGTTCAGGTCGTCGAAGAACAGGCCGCCGATGCCCCTGGCCTCGTCCCGGTGGCGCAGGTGGAAGTACTCGTCGCACCAGGCCTTGAAGTGCCGGTAGACGTCGGCCCCGAAGTCCTGGCAGGCGGCCGCCGCGGTGCGGTGCCAGTGACGCGCGTCGTCCTCGAAGCCGTAGTAGGGGGTGAGGTCGAACCCCCCGCCGAACCACCACACCGGCGGCTGGCCCGGCGCCTCCGCCACGAAGTAGCGCACGTTCATGTGGCTGGTCGGAACGTAGGGATTGCGCGGGTGCGCCACCAGCGACACCCCCAGAGCCTGGAAGGCGCGTCCCGCCAGCTCAGGGCGTCGCGCGCTGGCGGCCTGGGGCAGGGCATCCCCGTTCACGTGGGAGAAGTTCACCCCCACCCGCTCGAACACACCGCCTTCGACCAGCACCCGGGTGCGCCCGCCGCCGCCGCCCGCGCGCTCCCACCGGTCCTCGAGGAAGCGCTCCCGGCCGTCCAGGGCCTCGAGACCGGAGCAGATCCGGTCCTGGAGGGCGAGCAGGTACTCGCGAACCTGAGGCGTCGCCGGCGCGATCATCGAGCCATCCCCCGCAGCACCCGTCCGCTGGCTCCGTCGCGGATCGCCGTCGGTCCGCGGGCGCCACCCGTGGCCCCCGGCACCAGGGTGTCCACGCCGGCCCCCAGGCTGCGGCGCACTGCCAGGGACGTGCGCGCCGGGGGCCGCCCGCTCGCGTTGGCGCTGGTGGACACCAGTGCGCCGCCGAAGACCCGACACAGGGCCGCGGCCACCGGGTGTGCCGTCACCCGCACCGCCACCGTGGGCCGGCCGCCGGTGATCAGGGGATCGACGTCGGGCCGCGCCGGCAGGATCCAGGTCACCGGGCCCGGCCAGGTATCCCGTAGCGGCGCCAGCTCACTCCCTCGTGGCGCCTGCGCGAAGCGGAAGACCTGGGACTCGTCGCAGCCCACGAGGATCAACCCCTTGCCCGCGGGGCGGCCCTTCAGCGCCAGCACCCGCCGCACCGCGCTGACGCAGCGCGGGTCGCAGCCGATGCCGAACACGCCCTCCGTGGGATAGGCCACCACGCCGCCGGCACGCAGCACGTCCCGTGCCAGGCGAAGCCGGAACGGACTGGGCCCGGGCGGCGCGCCCCCCCCGGCGGCGCTCACCTGCGTGAACGCTCTCCCGCGCGCGCCTGCAGAGCCTCGTCCTTGGCCAGCACCGAGCGCGCGTTGGCCGCGCGCTCTTCGCGCATGCGCGCCGCCAGCTCGGGATCCGACAGGGACAGCACCTGCGCGGCCAGATACCCGGCGTTGGCGGCACCCGCCTTGCCGATGGCCACGGTGGCCACCGGGATCCCGGACGGCATCTGCGCCGTGGACAGCAGCGCGTCCACGCCCTTCAACGGTCCTGCGTCCACGGGCACCCCGATCACCGGCCGCACCGTCTGCGCCGCCACCGCGCCGGCCAGGTGAGCCGCCATGCCCGCGGCGGCGACGAACACGGCGCAGCCGCGCTTCTCCGCGTCGGCGATGAACTCCCGGGTCTGCTGCGGCGTGCGGTGCGCGGAACGCACCCGCATCTCCCACGCCACGCCGAGGGTGTCCAGCACGTCCACCGTCGCCTGCATCACCGCCAGATCCGAATCCGACCCCATCAGGATCGCCACGAAGGGCTTCTTCTCGCTCAAGGTTCTCCCTCCGCTTGCCTGTCACGCGGCGCGGTGTCGTTCGAATCCGAGCCGCCGCCGTACCGCTGCCTCTCGCGCCTCAGGCGCTGCCGGCCGCCGTGCGGGTGCGACCGCGGCGCGGCGACGCCTTGCGCTTCGGCGCCTTGCGCTTGGCCTCCAGCAGCTCCAGCACCCGCTCCAGGGAGAGTGCCCCCGGATCCTCCTTCTTGGGGATCGACGCGTTGATGTCCCCGTCGGTGGCATACGGCCCGTAGCGGCCGTTGCGCACCAGGATGGTCTTGCCCTCGTGCTCCCAGCTGTGGATGGGGGCCTCGCTCTTCTTCTTCTCGCGGATCAGCTCGCACGCCCGCTCGAGGGTCACGGTATGGGGATCGTCGTCCTTGCCCAGTGAGACGAACTTGCGGCCGTACTTCACGTATGGGCCGAATCGCCCGACGCCTGCGGAAACCGCCTCGCCATCGGGCGTCTCGCCCAGCTCGCGGGGCAGCTTGAACAGCGCAAGGGCCTGCTCCAGGGTCACCTCGTCCATGCGCTGTCCCGGCAGGAGGCCTGCGAACTTCGGCTTCTCCTCGTCACCGGCGGCGCCCAGCTGGGCGTACGGCCCGTAGCGACCCATGCGCACCGACACCGGGCGGCCGCTGTCCGGGTCGTGCCCCAGGTCCCGCGCACGCGCCGCCTCCTTGCGGCTCACGTTGCTCTCCTTCTCGTCCACCCGCTCCTTGAAGGGCTCCCAGAACTGCGCCATCAGCGGCACCCACTCCTGCTCGCCCCGGGAGATCGCGTCCAGGTCGTCTTCCAGGTGTGCCGTGAAGTCGTAGTCCACGTACTTGTCGAAGTGGTCCGTGAGGAAGCCATTGACCAGCTTGCCCACGTCCGTGGGCCGGAAGCGCCGGTTCTCGAGCTCCACGTACTCGCGCTGCATCAGCGTGGAGATGATGGAGGCGTATGTGGACGGCCGGCCGATGCCGTACTCCTCCAGGGTTCGCACCAGGCTCGCCTCGGAGTAGCGCGGCGGCGGCTCGGTGAAGTGCTGCTCGCTGCGGATACCCTCGAGCGCCACCCGGTCACCCTCCGCGAGCGGCGGGAGGGTGCGCTCCTCCTCGTTCTTGGCGTCGTCCAGGCCCTCCTCGTAGACCTTGAGAAAGCCCGGGTTGGCCACCGTCGAGCCGGTCGCCCGGAAGGCGTGTCGGCCGTCGCTGCCGCAAGCCAGCTCCGCCGCCACGGTGTTGATGGTGGCATGGATCATCTGGCAGGCCACCGTGCGTTTCCAGATGAGGGTGTAGAGCTTCATCTGCTCGGCGGTGAGGTGGCCCTCCAGCGATTCGGGCGGCCGGGAGAAGCCGGTCGGGCGCACGGCCTCGTGGGCCTCCTGGGCGTTGCGCGCCTTGGTCTTGTACACGCGCGGCGAGCCCGGCAGATCGTCCGACGTGTAGCGCTCGGCGATGTACTCGCGCAGCTCCGCCACTGCCTCGTCGGCCAGGGTCACCGAGTCGGTACGCATGTAGGTGATGAGCCCAACCGTGCCGGAGCCCGTGTCCACGCCCTCGTAGAGCTGCTGCGCGATGCGCATGGTGCGCTGGGCCCCGAAGCCCAGCTTGCGCGACGCCTCCTGCTGCAGCGTCGAGGTGGTGAACGGGGGGGCCGGATTGCGCTTGCGCTGCTTCTTCTGCACCGACTCCACGGTGAGTCGACCGCCCGCCCGCTCCAGCAGCTCGCGCTCCGCCGCGTGGGCCGCGTCCCCGGTGACGATGCTGAACTGCTCGACCTTCTCGCCGGCGTAGCGCGACAGGCGCGCCACGAACGCGCCGCCCTCGGCCTTGACGTCCGCCTCCAGCGTCCAGTACTCGCGGGGCTCGAAGCGTGCGATCTCCTCCTCGCGCTCGCAGATCATGCGCAATGCAGGGCTCTGCACCCGCCCCGCGGAGAGCCCGCGCTTGATCTTCTTCCACAGCAGCGGCGAGAGGTTGAAGCCCACCAGGTAGTCCAGCGCCCGGCGCGCCTGCTGGGCGTTCACCAGATCCATGGAGATGTCGCGAGCGTGGTCCATGGCACCCTGGATGGCACGCTTCGTGATCTCGTAGAACACCACCCGTCGCACGGGCTTGCCGTCGAGCGCGTCGCGCTCACGCAGCAGCTCCGCCACGTGCCAGGCGATGGCCTCGCCCTCGCGGTCCGGGTCCGTGGCGAGATAGAGCACCTCGGCCTTGCGCATGGCGCGGGTCAGCGCCGCCACGTGCTTCTCGTTGCGGTCGATGACCTCGTAGTGCATGGCAAAGCCGCGATCGGGCTCGACGGCCCCCTCCTTGGGGCGAAGGTCCCGCACGTGGCCGTAGGAGGCCAGCACCTCGAAGTCCTTGCCGAGGTACTTCTTGATGGTCTTCGCCTTTGCCGGCGACTCGACGACAACCAGGTTCTTGGACATGACGGTCAGGAATCGGGGGTGGTGCGCCCGCGCGGCACGCGCGGAGTCGAGGGGCTCATGGATCGGCGCGGACGAGACCGCGGCACCCGGGCGTCAGTTCAACCGCTCTCCGGCGTTGTCGATGACCAGGTCTTCCATCCAGGCGTAGGCCGACTCCCGCCCCGGCTGGTTGAACAGGACCATGAGCACCACCCACTTGAGCTGATCGAGGTCAATCTCCTCGCCTTCCAGTGCCATGACGCGGTCGATGACCAGCTCGCGAGAGAGGCCGTCCAGCACGCCCACCTGCTCCAGGAAGAGCAGGAAACCTCGGCTCCGCGTGTCGAGCCGCCCCATCTCCTCTTCGGTGTAGATTCGAACGGAGCCTACACGGGCGATCTCGATCGCGCCTCCCTCCTCGTGCTCGATGGTGAGCCCCTCGAGCCAGGAGAAGGCCTTGCCGATCTCGGCTTCGGGAAATCCGGCCCGGACCAGCTCGGCGCGCAGGGATTCCTGGTCCGATTCGACGTCCGTTTCCTCGTCCAGGTAATGCTCGAACAGGTACATCAGCACGTCCAGCACGCTCTCTTTCATCTCAGTCCCTCTTGGCGGCGCGGACGTACCCCGTTCCCGGCACGGGGTGCACGATGCCTCGCAATTCGAGTGCCAGAAGCATGGAGGAAAGGGCCTGGGGCGTCAATCCGGTGCGCTGCACCAATACGTCCACCGGCGCCGGGTCGAAGCCCATCGCGTCCAGGAGTGTGACGTAATCGTCGTCGAGTGCCTCCGCGGCACCGGAACGATTCGCGTCGGGGGGGCGCGCGGCCACGTCGGACGCATCCCAGCCCAGCTCCTCCAGCAGGTCGTCCACGCTCTCCACCAGCTTCGCGCCCTGGCGGATCAGTCGGTGACAGCCCCGGGCCATCGGGTTGTGGATGGATCCCGGGATCGCGAACACCTCCCGTCCCTGCTCGGCAGCCAGGCGGGCGGTGATCAACGACCCGCTGCGCACCGCTGCCTCCACCACCAGCACCCCGAGGCACAGCCCGCTGATGACGCGGTTGCGGCGCGGGAAGTTCTCCCGCAGGGGTGGGGTTCCCGGTACGAATTCCGAGATCAGGGCGCCGGCCGCGGCGATCTCCCGGCCGAGCGGCAGGTGGCGGCGCGGATACATGGTGTCGAGGCCGTGTCCTGCCACCCCCAGCGTGACGCCACCCGCCTCCAGGGCGCCGCGGTGCGCGGCGGCGTCGATGCCCGCGGCCAGCCCGCTCACCACGCCCAGCCCCGCCGCCACCAGCGCACCCGCGAAATCCCGCGCGGTCTCCTCGCCAGGGCGGGTCGGATTGCGGCTGCCCACGATGGCCACGTGGGAGCGGGCCAGCAGGCCCGGGTCGCCGCGCACGAACAGCACCGGCGGCGGGTCCTCCAGGGCTGCCAGCAGCGGAGGATAGTCGGGACTGCCCAGCGTCAGCGCCGCACGCCCGGGGCCATCGACCCAGCGCAGCACACGGTCCAGCTCAGCCTCGTCCGGCGCGCGCAGCGCGCGCCGCGCCGCCTCCGGGACGCCGCAGCGGGCGAGCTCCGCGTCGCCGGCGCGGCGCGCCGCCCCGGGTGC
>JBFHNV010000274.1:0-6851 GCA_041593595.1 Gammaproteobacteria bacterium | reverse complement strand
TCGGGGGACTGGAATCCGCCGGCACGGTAGGTGACGACCAGGGTGTCCCGGTGGCCCGCCGGTCGGCCATCGCCGCCGGCGGGCTGGATGGGGGTGCTCTCGTGGATCACCCGGGCGTCGTCCAGCAGCATCGCGGTCCAGGGGCGCTCCAGGGTGAAGCGCACGCCCTGGGGGCCGGCCGCCTCGAACACCCGGGTCTCGCCGCCGATGATCCCGTCCCGGCCCACGAACACCACCGCCACGAAGTCCACCCCGTCCCGGTGCGCCCCCTCGGGGGTGGGGCGGCCCAGGCCGTCGGTGGTGTCGATGCGGAACGGGTGGCTCTCGATGTACCAGCGCCCGCCTGTCGGCCGGCGCACGGCTGCGAACAGGTGGCCCATCTCGGCCAGCAACGGCGCCCAGGCGGGGTTGCGCGGCAGCGCCGGATCCAGCGGCTCGAACCAGCGCTCCATGCCGCCGTGCAGAGCGTTGTAGGTGGTGGGCTGCCAGTGGGCGCGATGGGGCGCGGGCTCCAGCGACGGGGGATCCAGGGTCTGCACGAAGCAGCCGTGGCGGCGGTAGCGGTAGCGCCCGCCGTCCTTGAGGTGCGGATCCGGGGGCAGGTCGTCCCAGTAGGGCTGCATCGCGGCGAAGGCCGCCGGCGGCTGTCCGGCCAGGTCGGCCAGCGCCTGCGGCGCCAGGACGCAGAACCCCTGCTCGCGAAGCCGCGCGGCGGCCGCGTCGCGGTCAAGAGGCCGATCCAGATCCACTTCCATGGCGGTACCTGGGTTCCGGCTGGGAGGCGTGCACGGATAGCCGTGACGGGGAGTGGTGTCCAGAGCCACCGGGGGTGGGGAGTGGGAACCACCTGGAGAAGAGGGACGAAGGAGGAACAGGCAGCCGCGCCGCCGTCTATCATCGGGCGAATGTGCAGCATCACGGGTCACCGCTCCGGCAGGGACGCCACTTCATGAGGTGGGTGGGCGTGGACGTGGGCGGCACCTTCACCGACGTGGTGCTGCACGACGCCGCCACCGGCGCGGTCACCGCCGGCAAGCGTCCGTCCACGCCGGAGGACCCGGCGCGCGGCGTGCTGGACGCGCTGGCCGCCGTGTGCGGCTCGCTGGACGGCGTGACCCGCTTCCGCCACGGCGCCACGGTGGCCACCAACACGGCGCTGGAGCGCCGCGGCGCCGCCCTGGGCGTCATCACCACCGCGGGCTTTCGCGACGTGCTCATCGTGGGCCGCGGCCACCGGGAGAAGCTCTACGACATCAAGGCCGTGCGCCCGCCGGGGCTGGTGAGGCGCTCCCGGGTGCTGGAGGTGCCCGAGCGCACTGCTGCCGACGGCAGCGTGCTCGTGCCCCTGGACGAGGCCGCGGTGCGCGACGCGGCGCGGCGCCTGGGGGCGCTGGGGGTGGAGGCGGTGGCGGTGTGCTTCCTGCACGCCTACGCCAACACCGCCCACGAGGACCGCGCCGCCGCCCTGGTGCGCGACGCGCTGCCGGACGTCCCGGTATCCACCTCCTCGGAGGTGCTGCCGGAGCACCGGGAGTACGAGCGGTTCGCCACCACGGCGCTGAACGCCTACGTGCGCCCGCGCATGGCCCGTTACCTGGGCATGCTGGAGCAGCGCCTCACCGACGCGGGGCTCGCCTGCGCGCCGGAGATCATGACCTCCGGCGGCGGCTCGTGGCCCTTCGAGCGCATGGCCCGGCTGCCGGTGAACTCCATGCTCTCGGGACCCGCCGCCGGCGTCATCGGCGCCGCCGCCCAGGCCCGGGCCCTCGGCCACGGCGACGTCATCACCTACGACATGGGCGGCACCAGCACCGACACCGCCATCGTGCGCGGCGGGCGCTTCGCCCTGGCCGCCGAGGGCCACGTGGGCGGGCTGCCGAACCGCGCGGCGCAGATCGAGATCAACACGGTGGGCGCCGGCGGCGGCTCCATCGCGTACCTGGACGCGGGCGGCTTCCTGAACGTGGGCCCGCGCTCCGCCGGTGCCGACCCGGGCCCTGCCTGCTACGGGCGCGGCGGCACCGAGCCCACCGTCACCGACGCCAACGTGGTGCTGGGCCGCTTCCTGCCGGACGCGCGCCTGGGCGGCGAGATCCGCGTGGACGCGGCGCGCGCCGCTCAGGCCGTGGCCGCCCTCGCCGCGCGCCTCGGCCTCGACACCGTGGCGGCCGCCGCCGGCATCGTGCGCATCGCGGTCACGCGCATGACCGGCGCCATCAAGGAGATCTCGGTGATGCGCGGGCTGGACCCCCGCGACTTCGCCCTGCTCGCCTACGGCGGCGCGGGCCCCCTGCACGCCGCCCAGATCGCGGCGGAGCTGGGGATCGCCACGGTCATCGTGCCGCCCCTGCCCGGCACCTTCTCCGCCTACGGGCTGCTGGTGGCGGACCGGCGCCGGGACTTCTCCGTCACCCGCCTGATGCCGCTCGCCGGCGCGGATCTGGGGGATCTCCGCGCGGTGCTGGCGCCGCTGCGCGAGGCGGCGATCGCGGAGCTCGCCGATGACGGCTTCGACGACGCGAGCACCAGGGTGGAGTGCCACGTGGATCTCCGCTACGCGGGCCAGGCCTTCGAGCTCACCACGCCCCTGGCCGACGACGCCCGCTCCGTGGACGACCTGGTGGCCGCGTTCCACGCCCTCTACGCGGAGCGCTATACCCACGCCGACGACGGGCCGGTGGAAGCGGTGGCCTTCCGGGTGAGCGCCCACGGGATCACCGGCAAGCCGGCGCTGCCCGCCCTCGCGCCGGCACGGGCCGCACCCCGGCCGGTGGCCTCGCGGCCGGTGCACTTCGACTCGGGCGCGGTGGACACGCCGGTGCTCGAGCGCGCGGCCATGGGCGCCGGCGCGCACGTCACCGGACCCGCCATCGTCGAGGAGGACGGCGCCACCACCCTGGTGCCGCCCGGCTTCACCGCCGCGTGCCACGCCAGCGGCGCCCTGATCCTCACCCGGGAGCGCACGCCATGAGCGCCGTCGACAGCCCCATGGATCCCATCACCCTGGAGGTCATCACCGAGGGGCTCATCTCCGTGGTGCGCGAGATGCGGGCCACGGTGTTCCGCACCGCCCGCTCGGTGGCCATCCACGAGGCGCGGGACTTCTCCTGCGGCCTGTTCGACGCCCAGGGCCAGGTGGTGGCCCAGTCCGAGGACATCGGCTCCCACGTGGTACCCCTGCCCTGGTCGGTGGCGGCGTCGCTGGAGCGCCTGGGCGCGGATCTCGCGCCCGGCGACGTGATCGTCACCAACGACTCGTATCTGGGCGGCACGCACCTCAACGACGTCACCCTCATCTACCCGGTGTTCGAGGACGGCGAGCGGGTGTTCTTCGCCGCGGTGCGCGAGCACTGGGCCGACGTGGGGGGCGCGGTGCCCGGCTCCATGTCCGGAACCGCCACGGAGATCTACCAGGAGGGGGTGCGCATCCCGCCGGTGAAGCTGGTGGAGCGCGGGGTCGTGAACCGCGCGGCCATGGACATCCTGCTCGCCAACATGCGGGTGCCGGAGGAGCGCCTGGGGGACTTCAACTCCGGGCTCGCCGCCTGCCGCACGGCGGAGCGCCGGGTGCGCGAGCTCACGCGCCGCTACGGCATCGCGACGCTGCTCGACGGCGTCGCCCGCAACCTGGACCGCTCCGAGGCGCGCATGCGCGAGCAGATCGCGAAGCTCCCGGACGGCGTGTACCACTACGAGGATTACCTCGAGACCTTCGGCCCGCCTCCGGAGTACTGCCTCGAGCCGCTGCTGCTGCCGCTCACCCTCACCGTCAGCGGCGACACGCTGACCGCCGACTTCACCGGCGCCGCGGAGCAGGCGCCGGCGCCGGTGAACTCGAGCCTGGCGGTGACCGCGGCGTCGGTGTTCATCACCCTCAAGTCCGTGTTCGATCCCACCCAGGCGCTGAACCAGGGGTCGTTCCGTCCCGTCACGGTGGTGGCGCCGGAGGGCACCATCGTCAACGTCACCCACCCGGCGCCGGCGGGCTCCCACGGCGAGATCCGCAAGCGTGTGATCGCCACCATGCTGGGGGCGCTGGCCCAGGCCTGCCCCGAGCTCACGTCCGCCGACATCCACCGCACGTCGTTCCACAACCTCATCGGCGGCATCGACCCGGCCACCCGCAAGGAGTTCGTTCACTACGAGTGGGCCTCCGGCGGCAACGGCGGCTTCCTGGAGGCGGACGGCCCCAGCGCCATGGCGGCCATCGACTGGGGCGATCTGTCCACGGTGCAGCCCACCGAGGTGCTGGAGTCGCGCTTCCCGCTGCAGGTGGAGTGGAGCCGCCAGGCCGCCGACTCCGGCGGGCCCGGGCGCACCCGCGGCGGCCTGGGCACGCGCCGGCGGCTGCGCCTCACCCGGGGCAGCGCCCGCTACTCGCTGCTCGCCGACGGCGCGGTGGTACCGCCCTTCGGGATCCTGGGCGGCGAGAGCGGCGCGCCCGTGGCCAGCTACGCGGCGCGCGGCGATGCGATCAGGCCCTTCCCCACCCCGGGCAAGGTGGGCGGTCACGCCATGGACGCGGGGGATGCGGTGATCCTGCAGAGCGCCGGCGGCGGCGGCTACGGGGATCCCCTGGAGCGCGACCCGCAGGCGGTGCTGGAGGACGTGGAGGAGGGCTACGTGTCCGAGGTCGCGGCCCGGGACGTCTACGGCGTGGCCATCGCGGACGACCGCATCGACGCGGCGGAGACGGCACGCCTGCGCGCGGCCCTGCGCGCGCGGCGCCGCTTCCTGGACGTGGTGGACGGGCCCGCGGAATCCGCCTTCGAGGCGGTGGGCCGCGGCCGCAAGCGCGTGGCGCGCCTGCACCCGGACGACGCCGCCACCCTCGGGCTGGACGCGGACGGCATGCTGGAGCTGCTGGCCGCCGGCGGTGCGCCGCTCAGGGCGTGGCTGCGCATCGACGGGGCCACCGCGGCCGGGCACGTGCCCCTGGATCCGTCGGGCCGGCGCATCCTGCGGGTGGCGCCCGGCGACCGGGTGCGGGTCCGGGCGCTGCATCGTCCCGTGCTCGCCTGATACCTGCCGGCGATCGAAGCGCGGTGCTGCCGGACGTCGCATCCCTGCCGCTGCCCCAGGTCGTCGTCCTGTTCGCCGCCTCCGGCGCGGTGATCGCCACCGCCGGCGTGTGGATGGTGGTCACCGCGGATCGCCTCGCCGACCGCACGGGCCTGGGCGAGGCCATCACCGGCGCGGTGTTCCTGGGTGTCGCCACCAGCCTGTCCGGCACCATCACGTCGGTGACCGCGGCCGCCGACGGCTTCCCGTCCCTGGCGGTGAGCAACGCCGTGGGCGGCATCGCGGTGCAGACCTTCTTCCTGGCCCTGGCGGACATGTGGTACCGGGAGGCCAACCTGGAGCACGCCGCCGCCTCCACCACCAACCTGGTGCAGTGCGCGCTGCTGCTGGCGCTGCTGGCGGTGCCGCTGCTGGCCATGTCGCTGCCGGCGGTGTCCCTGCTCGGCGTGCATCCCGCGAGCGTCGTGCTGGTGGTGGCGTGGCTGGCGGGGCTGCGCCTCACGCGCACGGTGCAGCGCGAGCCCCTGTGGGTGCCGGCGCACACCGCGGCGACCCGCACGGACACACCCGACGAGCCCCGCGGCGGACGCACGCTGTGGCTGCTCGTGGTGCGCTTCGCCGCCCTGCTGGCGGTGCTCACGGTGGCCGGCTTCCTCATCGCCCGCAGCGGCGAGGCGCTGGCGCTGCGCACCGGGCTCGACGAGACCCTGGTGGGCGCCCTGCTCACGGCGGTGGTGACCTCCCTGCCGGAGCTGGTCACCACCCTGGCGGCGGTGCGCCGCGGCGCGCTCACCCTGGCGGTGGGCGGCATCATCGGCGGCAACACCTTCGACGTGCTGTTCCTGTCACTGTCGGACGTGGCCTACCGCGGCGGGTCCATCTACCACGCCATCGGCACGCGCGAGCAGTACATCATCGCGCTCAGCATGCTGATGGCGGCGATCCTGCTCATGGGCATGCTGCGCCGGGAGCGCTACGGCATCGCCAACATCGGTTTCGAGAGCGTGCTGGTGACGGCGGTGTACGTGCTGGGGATGGGGGCGCTGTTCCTGGCGCGGTGACGCGCCGCGGGCGACGGCGGCTTCTCCCGAGCCATCGCACGGATGGTCTCGATCTCGTTCCGTGCCCGTCCACGGCATTCGTGATCGGTTAACGGCATTCCCCCGGGGGGGCCTCCTGCGGCGCGCGGCGCATGGTGGAAACCGCCGCCCACCTGATCGACAACGTGCTCCCCGCCGCGCCGGTGCGCCAATGGGTGCTGTCCTTTCCCTGGCCGCTGCGATTCCCGTTTGCAACTCACCCGGCGTTGCTCGCCCGCGTGCTCGGCATTGTCACCCGAGCATTGGCGACGTCCTTAATCCATCGTGCCGGCCTCAGTGTCGGTTCGGGCGCGCAGACCGGCATGGTGACATTGATTCAGAGATTCGGGAGTGCGCTCAATTTGAACGTCCACCTCCACCTCCTGGTGCTCGATGGGGTTTACACCTTCGAGCGCGCGCGGCCGCGTTTCCACCGCACCTCGGCGCCGGCAAATACCGAGCTCGAACGGCTGCTGGACACACTGATCCGGCGTATCACCCGCACCCTGGTACGCGCCGGCGCGCTCATCGAGGATGTGGACGAAACCTACCTGAACGTGGATCCAGGCGGCGCGCTCGGGCAGATCGATGCAGCCTCGGTACGCTACCGTATTGCCGTCGGCCCCGACGCCGGACGCAGGACGCTGACCATGCGCACGCTGCGTGCGGTGGCACACGACTCCAACCGCCGCACCAAGCCCTTCACCGCGGCCCGCGATGGCTTTTCCCTCAATGCATCGGTCGCCTGCG
>JBFHNV010000273.1:0-6980 GCA_041593595.1 Gammaproteobacteria bacterium | reverse complement strand
GCCTCACCATGCGGGCCAACACCGAGCGTCCGATCACCGTCGAGGTGGGCAGCAACCTGCTCATCGGCGACGACCACGAGCGGCTGCTCGCGGAGGTGGACGGCATCCTCGCCGGGCGCTTCAAGCGCGGCGCGGTGCCGCCGCTGTGGGACGGTCACGCCGCTGAGCGCATCGTTGCGATACTCGCCGACGCCCTCGGCGGCGCGAGCCGCGTGGAGGCATCCTGATCCGGAAGTCGCCGCGCGTGTCCGACCTCCTCCACGATCTGATCGCGCGCGCCGCGGACCGCGCTCCCGCATCGCTCGCGCTGTCCGCGCCGGCGGCGCGCATGGACTACGGCATGCTCCACGGGCTCGTGGACGACGTCGCCCGCGCCCTGGCCGGCGCCGGCCTTGCCCGCGACGAGCGGGTGGCGGTGTGGCTGGACAAGCGACTCGAGACGGTGGCCGCCATGTTCGGCGCGGCACGGGCCGGCGGCGTGTTCGTGCCGGTCAATCCGGTGCTGAAGGAGGCGCAGGTCCTGCACATCATGCGCGACTGCGACGTGACCCACCTGGTCACCACGGGCGAGCGGTTCGCGCGCCTCGCGCCGCACCTGGGCGACGGCGACGCCCTGCGCCGCTGCGTGCTGGTGGAGGGCGATCCGACGGCGGCCGGCACGCCCCCCGCGGTGACGGTGCAGACCTGGGACGCCTTCCTCGCCGGGGCCCGCGGCACGCCGCACCGGCGCATCGACGTGGACCTGGCGGCAATCCTCTACACCTCCGGCAGCACGGGGCGGCCCAAGGGCGTGGTCCTGACCCATCGCAACATGGTCGCCGGCGCGAAGAGCGTGGCGGACTACCTCGGGAACGTCCCCCGCGATCGCCTGCTGGCCCTCCTCCCCCTGAGCTTCGACGCCGGCTTCAGCCAGCTCTCCACGGCGTTCCACGCGGGCGCAAGCGTGCATCTGATGAACTACCTGCTGCCCGCCGAGGTGCCGCGGGTGGTGGCGACGGAAGGCATCACGGGGCTCGGCGCGGTGCCGCCGGTGTGGATCCCGCTGGCACGGCTGGAGTGGCCCGAGGCGGCGACGGCGGGTCTTCGCTACGTCACGAACACCGGCGGTGCCATGCCGCGGGCGACCCTGGAGCTGCTGCGGGCGAAGCTGCCCGCCACCCGGGTGTTCCTGATGTACGGCCTCACCGAGGCCTTCCGATCCACGTACCTGCCGCCGGAGCAGCTGGACCGCCGGCCCGACTCCATCGGCAAGGCCATCCCGAACGCGGAGATCCTGGTGGTGCGCGCGGACGGTACCGAGTGCGATCCGGACGAGCCGGGGGAGCTGGTGCACCGCGGGGCCCTGGTGGCCCAGGGCTACTGGAACGATCCCGCCAAGACCGCGGAGCGCTTCCGCCGCGCGCCCGGCCAGCCCGAGGGCGTGGTGAGCCCGGAGCTCGCCGTGTGGTCCGGCGACACGGTGCGGCGCGACGCAGAGGGGTTCCTCTACTTCGTCGGGCGCCGCGACGAGATGATCAAGACCTCCGGCTACCGGGTCAGCCCCACGGAGGTGGAGGAGGCGCTGTACGCCATCCCGATGGTCGCCGAGGTGGCCGTGTTCGGCGCGCCGCACCCGGAGCTGGGCCAGCAGGTGGTGGCCTTCGTGGTGCCCGCGAGCCCGGCCGGGTTCGACGCCGGCGCGCTGATCGCCGAGTGCCGGCGCGCCCTGCCGGGCTTCATGGTGCCGGGGCGCGTCGAGGTGCGCGGCGAGCTGCCGCGCAACCCCAACGGCAAGATCAACCGCACCGTGCTGCGCGACGAGCTGCTCGCGCAGGTGTCGGCCGGCGGCGGTCCGGTCGACGCGCGCCGCGTCGCCGACGCGGGCGCGGCGGCCGAGGGCGGGGCGGGATGAGCGATCGCCCGGTCCACCACCTGCCGGCGCTGGCCGTCGAGGGCGCGGAGCTGTGCATCGGCCAGGTCCCCGTGAGCCGGCTGGCGGCGCGGGTGGGCAGCACGCCGTTCTATGCCTACGACCGGGCGCAGATGAGCGCCCGCGTGGCGTCGCTGCGCGCGGCGTTGCCGGGCGGCGTGCACCTGCACTACGCCGTCAAGGCGAACCCCATGCCCGCCGTGGTGCAGCACCTGGCCGGGCAGGTGGACGGCCTCGACGTGGCGTCAGCCGGTGAGCTGCGCGTGGCCCTGGATTCCGGCATGGCGCCCGCGCGGGTGAGCTTCGCCGGGCCCGGTAAGCGTGACACCGAGATCGTCCAGGCGGTGGCCAGCGGCATCGTCATCAACGTGGAGTCCGAGCGCGAGCTGGACGTGGCGCGGCGCGCGAGCGAGACACTCGGCTGCGCCGCGCGCCTCGCCGTGCGGGTCAACCCGGCCTTCGAGCTCAAGGCCTCGGGCATGCAGATGGGCGGCGGCGCGAAGGTCTTCGGCATCGACGCCGAGCGGGTTCCGTCGGTGATCCGCCGCATCCGTGAGCTGGGCCTCGGCTTCCACGGCCTGCACGTCTACGCCGGCTCGCAGAACCTGCGCGCGGAGGCCGTCATCGAGGCGCAACGTGCTTCCATCGACCTGGCCGTGGACATCGCCCGCGAGTGCGGCGGCGCGCTGGAGACGCTGAACGTGGGGGGTGGCTTCGGCATCCCGTACTTCCCCGGGGAGAAGCCGCTGGATCTCGCGCCCGTGGGCGCGGCGCTGGCTGACGGCCTGCACCGTCACCGCGAGGCGCTGGGGACGACCACCATCGTGGTGGAGCTGGGCCGCTACCTGGTAGGCGAGGCGGGCTACTACGTGTGCCGGGTGACCGACCGCAAGCTGTCCCGCGGCCAGGTGTTCCTGGTGACCGACGGCGGCCTGCACCATCACCTGGCAGCGTCGGGGAACTTCGGCCAGGTGATCCGCAAGAACTACCCGCTGCTGGTGGGCACCGGCATGGACCGCAACGACCGCGAGACCGTGGACGTGGTGGGCCCCCTGTGCACGCCGCTGGACCTGCTGGGCCGGCGCATGGAGCTGCCGCCGGCGGACGTGGGTGACCTGATCGTGGTGCTGCAGTCCGGGGCCTACGGGCGCACCGCGAGCCCGCTCGGCTTCCTCAGCCACCCGCCGCCGCCAGAGGTGCTGGTCTGACGCGCGGCGTGGGCGCTACCAGCTCGCCAGCCACTCCACCGTCAAGGACTCCACCCGGGCGCGCCAGGCGGCGCTGGAGAAGGTGTGGTCCGCCTCCCCGAAGTGCACGTGGCGCACCCGGGGCGCGGCCAGCAGGCGCCGCCAGCGGCGGGACCCGCGGGCCCGATCCAGGAACTCCGCCGCCGTCAGGTCGCGGCCGCTGGTCACCAGCAGCACGGGCCCCCGGAAGCGTTCCAGGCCGCGGGCCATGCGCTCGTGCAGAGGCCGTCAGGAGCGGGCCATCGCCGGCGCCGCCGCGGAGGTGGCGAGTACCGCGGCGGGCCCGGCCACCACCTCCTGCGCCGCATCGGCCGGTGCCGGCGCCGGTCCGGACCCGGCCGCCGGGCGCCGGCCCAGCACGGTGCGCGCCAGGGAGCGGGCAGCGGGCAGCACCCGCACCTGGCCACGCGCCAGGCGGCGCCAGAAGTCGCCGGACAGGGCACGCCGCAGGTAGTAGTGGCGCAGGAGCACGGCTGCCCCGGCCTGGCCCTCGGTCACCCACGGATTGAGCAGCACCATGCCCGCCACCGCGGGGTGCGCCGGCGCGTGCAGCAGCGCCGCCGAGGCAGCGTCGCAAAGCCCCCACAGCACCACCTCGCGCAGCTCCGTCACGCGCTCCACGAAGCAGGCGAGGGCTGCGTCCAGATCCGGCGCGATGCCCTCGAAGCCCACCAGGGTGCCCCCGCTGTCCCCCATGCCGCGGTAGTCGAAGCGCATGACCGGCACCCCTGCGGCAGCGAGGGCGCGGGCCAGCAGGGTGAACTGGCGGTGGCTGCCGACCCGGGTCTGGGGACCGCCCACCACGAGCAGCACGCCTCGGGCGGCGGGCGACGCGGAACGGTGCAGCACGCCCACCAGCCAGGCATCGTGACAGGGGAAGACGACCCCCTCCTCCGTGGGGCCCGGGGCGGCCTCGATCATCCCGACGCGACGGCGTCCACGGTGGCGTCCACCAGCGCCGGCGCGAACTGCAGCTCGCCCGAGCCCCAGAACGGCACGCCGGGCACCCGGGTGACGGTCACCGGTGCTCCCGCCCCGCGCCACGCCTCGGCCGCCCGCGCGAGCGCCGGCGACGGCGCCCGCGAGGGATCCCGCGCCACCTCGAGCCACGTGCCCTGCCAGCCGGGCGGCGCGAGATCCGCGAGCGCCAGGGCGTCCACCGCCTCGATCAGCGGCCGGGCTACGGTGAACCCCGCCACCTCCAGCGGCTCCCCCGCGAGCAGCCGGGCCCGCAGCCCGTCCACGCTCTCCCTGGTGTGCGCTCCCTGCAGCATGCCCGAGGCAGTACGCAGGCGCAGGAACTCGGCCACCAGCAGCCGGCCCTGCGCCGGCGGCTGCCACAGGATCAGCTGGCCACCGCCGCCCACACCCTGCGCCAGCCGGCACGCGAGCAGGCCGCCGAGACGCAGCCCCCACAGGTGCACCGGCACGGCGAAGCGTCGCGCCAGCGCCTCGCGGCCGGCCGCCAGGTCCTCGAGCCACGTCTCGAGGTTCGCGTGCTCCAGGTCGCCCTCGCTGTCGCCGCAGCCGTGGAGATCCAGGAACTGCACGGCGCAGCCCGCGGCCGCGAGCCTGCGGGCCGCGAGCGCCGCCATGTGCCGGGCCTTGGTGAGCTCCTCGGCGAAGCCGTGGACGAACAGGGCCGCGCACCGGACCTCGCCGGGCGGGCGAAACAGCACGCTCATCAGCCGGCCGCGCCGGCCGTCCACGAATCCCGCCTCCACGGGTGCGGCCTGCGACTGCGTGGCCGCCACGGCGTCAGCGGGCCAGCTTCGCTTCCACGAAATCGGCCAGCGTGCCCACCGTCTCGAAGGTGGACGCGTCCAGCTCGTCGTCGTGCACCTCTATCCCGAAGTGCTCCTCGAGGCCCGTGATCACCGTCACCACGGCCATGGAGTCGAACTCCGGGACCCCGCCCAGCAGCACCGTCGACGCCTCGAGCCGCGCGGCGCCGTTGCCGATACCCAGAGCCTCGCCGAGGATGGTCCGCACCGCATCCAGGGTTTCTCGTGTCGCGCTCATCTGCTACTTCCAGTGCCCCGCACGGGCCAGCATCTTCTTGAGGTCGTTCTTCGGGTACCCGAGCTCGTAGGCCCGCCGCGCCGCCTCCGCCGCCTCGGCGTACTTCTTCATGGAGTAGTAGGCGAGGCCCAGGTTGTAGTGCGCTTCGGCAGACTTGGGCGCCGACTCGGCCACCTTCTGGAAGGTCTCCAGCGCCTCGTCGAACCGGCCCCTGACATGCAGCACCCGCGCGTAGGCCGTCAGCACGTTCAGGTCGTCGGGCGCGAAGCGCATGGCGTTCTCGAAATAGCACTTGACCGGCATGTACTCGTCGTTCGTGAGCGCGAGATCGCGCAGCACCTTCGGGTGCGACTGCTCCACCTTGTGCTCCCAGACGCCGAACAGGTACAGAGCCTGCGGCCAGTTCGGGATCCGGCGCAGCGTGTAATGCATTCCGCCCCAGATGGTCGGATCGCCCTCGAGCGCCTGGCGCTGCTTGGTGGCATCGAAGTGAAACTTGCCGACCATCGCGACCGAATCCTTGTTGGTCCGGTAGTCGTAGGGCCCGAAGCCGGGCGGGGGCAGCGTGTTGAGCCGCGCGCACTCCCGGCTCTGCGCCGACGCGGGCTCCGCCCACGACGCGAGCGCGGCCAGCGTCGCGGCGCCCAGCAGCGCGCGGACCGCAGATGCGATCGCCGCTCGGTCAGGTGTTCGCATCCAGCCAGGACTCCAGCATGATGATCGTCCACACGAGCGGGCCATAATACCGCGGCTGCTCGGCGAGTAGGCGGCTTCTCACGTCGCGTAGCAGATTCTGTGACAGGATTCCGCGCCGCCCGGCCCCGCCGAGCAGCTCGTGAACCCGCTCCCTGAGCGCCGCGTCGCGGGTCACCCAGATGCCGAAGGGCAGTCCGAAGCCGTGCTTGCTCTTCGCGAGCACGGGGTCGGGCAGGAACCCCTTCATGGCCTGCTTGAAGAACCAGCGAAGCCGCGCGCGCCGCACCTTCTCGCCCGCGGGCAGCGCGCCGGCGAAGTCCACCAGATCGGGAGCCAGGAAGGGGAATCGCACGTCCACGCCGGCCTGCTCGCACATGACAGTCACCTTGGGCAGGTCGTTGTCGGCGAGGGTGATCTTGTAGTCCAGCGCCAGCATCCGATCCACGTCCGTGGCGGCGTCCGCGGATTGGTAGATCCGTCGCCGGTCCTCGAGCGCCCGGGCGGGGTTCACCTGCGCGGCGAACCCGGGGTCCAGCAGCGCGGCAGCGCCGAGGCGGTTCAGGTAGTTGAAGACGTCCAGGCGGTCGGGCAGCGGGATGCTCGCGTGGCGCACGTAGCTCACGGCCTTGCGGGCGACGGGCAGCCGCCCGAGCGGCGGCGGGTCCGCCTCAGCCCACCCCCGCAGCGCGCCCTGCACGCTCGTCGGCAGCGATGCGAACAGGCCGAACACCCACTGGGCGGCGTAGCGCTCGTTGCCGCCGAACAGCTCGTCCCCGCCGTCCCCGGCCAGCATCCGGTCGACCCCCTGACGTCGGGCCAGGGCAGCGCAGTGGAACGCCGGGATCGCCGAGGCGTTGCCGAAGGGCTGCCCGCAGGCGCGCGCGATATCGGGTATCGCCTCGACCACGTCGGCCGGGGTGACGTAGTACTCGTGATGCTCGGCGTCGAAGTGGCGCGCCACCAGCCGCGCGTAGCTCATCTCGTCGTAGCCCTCGGCCTCGAAGCCGATGGAGAAGGTCCGCGGCCGCTCGCCGGTCACCTCCCGCAGCATGCCGACCACCGACGAGCTGTCGATGCCGCCGCTCAGGAAACAGCCCACCGCCGCG
>JBFHNV010000272.1:0-7064 GCA_041593595.1 Gammaproteobacteria bacterium | reverse complement strand
GACTCGCCGCAGCTCGACTTCGTCATCTGCCACTCGGCCTGCCGCCACGGCGGCGCCAGCCGCGCACCGGACGCGTGGGCGGAGTTCCAGCGCACCGGCCGGGTGGCGTGGGTGAACGACCTGGCGGAGATCCCCGAGGACATGCAGCGCGACCACGGCTTCGCCCCGCTCGGGCCCGCCGACGGGCCGGTGAAGCGCGCCATCTTCGCCGGCAACTCCCGGCGCATGTACGGCATCGGCGACGCGGCCCTGGCGGCGCTCGCCGGCGATGGCGTGGCCGCCGCCCGCGCGGCCTGGCGCGAATCCGGCGAGGGCCGCAGCGACCTGGCCTACGGCGACGTGCTGGACATGGCGGGCGGATGAAGATCGCCGCCGCCGTGTCCATGCTCGCCGCTGCCGCCGGCTTCGCCGCCTGGGTGGGCTACGAGCGGCTGGACGCCCCTGGCGACGCACCGGCGCGGCGCACCGCCGAGACCCGCCCGGTGCCCGTGGAGGTGGCCCCGGTGGAGCGCGGTCCCATCGAGCAGCGGCGCACCTTCACCGGCACCCTGATGGCCCAGGCGGAGTTCGTGGTGGCGCCCAAGGTGAGCGGGCGGGTGGAGCGGGTGGACGTGGATCTCGCCGACACCGTGACCCGGGGCCAGATCGTGGCCAAGCTGGACGACGCCGAGTACGTGCAGGCGGTGGCCCAGGCCCAGGCCGACCACCAGGTGGCCGAGGCCAACCTGGCGGAGGCCCAGGCGCAGCTGCGCATCGCCGGGCGGGAGCTGGAGCGCGTGTCGCGATTGCGCGAGCGCGGCGTCACCTCCGAGTCCCAGCTGGACACCAGCCGCGCCGACCAGCTGGCGCGCCAGGCCCACGTGCAGGTCACCCGCGCCCAGGTGGCGCGCGCCCAGGCCGAGCTGGAGGCGGCGCGCATCCGGCTCGGCTACACCGAGGTGGCCGCGGGCTGGCCCGGCGGCAGCGATCGGCGGGTGGTGGCGGAGCGCTACGTGGACGAGGGCGAGACCGTGTCGGCCAACGCACCGCTGCTGCGCATCGTGGAGCTGGACCCGGTCACCGCGGTGTTCTCCGTCACCGAGCGCGACTACGGGCTCCTCCACGGGGGCCAGAGCACGGTGCTCACCACCGACGCGTTTCCCGGCGAACGCTTCCGCGGCGAGATCCTGCGTATCGCCCCGGTGTTCCAGGAGAGCACGCGACAGGCGCGGGTGGAGGTGCGGGTGGACAACCCGGACCTGCGCCTGAAGCCCGGCCTGTTCGTGCGCATCACCGTGGTGCTGGCCCGCGTGGAGGACGCGGTGATCGTGCCGGAGCAGGCGCTGGTGCGACGCGATACGGGCACCGGGGTGTTCGTGCTCTCCGGGGACGGCACCACCGTGGCGTGGCGCCCGGTGGAGCCCGGCATCCGGGAAGGCGAGCGCAGCCAGATCACCGGCACGGAGCCCGGCGCGCAGGTGGTGGTGCTGGGCCAGCAGCTCCTGGACGACGGCGCCCCGGTCACGGTGGGTGGCGACACGGCGGGAGCGGCGCGGTGAACCTGCCGCGGGCCAGCGTGCGCCGGCCGGTGTTCACCGCCATGGTGACCCTGATGGTGGTGGTGCTCGGCATCGTGGCGCTGACCCGCCTGCGCATCGATCTCCTGCCCAGCATCGAGCTGCCCACGCTCACCGTGCGCACCCAGTACGAGGGCGCCGACCCGGTGGTGATGGAGCGGCTGGTGACGCAGATCGTGGAGGAGATCGTCGCCACGGTGCCCGGCGTCATCGAGATGACGTCCACGTCCTACGAGGGCAACAGCCGCGTGCGGGTGAGCTTCGCCTGGGGCACCGACATCGACAGCGCGGCGCTGGACGTGCAGGCCACCATCGAGGACGAGATCAGCGAGCTGCCCGAGGGGATCCAGCGCCCGCGGGTGAGCAAGTTCGACGTGGACAGCTTCCCGGTGGTGCTGCTCGGGATCTCCAGCAGCCTGGACCCGGTGGAGCTCACCCAGATCATGGAGGACCAGCTCCGCTACCGCTTCGCGCGCATCCCCGGCGTCGCCCAGGTGGACCCCTGGGGCAGCTACAACCGCGAGGTGCGCGTGGAGCTGGACCCCACCAAGATCAACGCCCTGGGACTCCCCCTGGGCGACGTGCTGGACGCCATCCGCGACGCCAACCTGGACCGGCCCGCCGGCAAGATCGAGGAGGGCCGCTACGAGGTCACCCTGCGCGCGCCCGCGGAGTTCGACAGCCTCGACCAGATCCGCAACACCGTGGTGGGGCGGCGTGACGGCAACACCGTGACCCTGGACCAGGTGGCGCGGGTCACCGACACCTACGAGAAGCTCAGCCGCCTCATCCGCGTGAACGGCGAGCGGGGCCTGCGGCTCGCCATCCGCAAGCAGGCCGGCGCCAACACCGTGGAGGTGGCGCGCCGGGTGCTCGACGAGGTGGCGGAGGTCAACCGCGCCTTCCCGCAGCTGCGCATCGTGCCGGTGATCGACCAGGGCAACTTCATCGAGCGGGCCATCACCAACGTGGCCCGCTCGGTGCTCTACGGCGGCGCGCTGGCGGTGCTGGTGCTGCTGTTCTTCCTGCGGGATCTGCGCAGCACGCTGGTGATCTCCCTGTCCATTCCCATCTCCATCTGCGCCACCTTCGCGCTGCTCTACTTCGGCGGCTTCACCCTGAACCTCATGACGCTGGGCGGCCTCGCGCTGGGCGTGGGCATGATGGTGGACAGCTCCGTGGTGGTGCTCGAGAACATCTACCGGCGCAGCCAGGAGCAGGGCGAGGCGCCGGCGGTGGCGGCGGTGAGCGGCGCGCGGGAGGTGGCATCCGCGGTGATCGCCGGCACGGTGACGACGCTGGTCATCTTCCTGCCGCTGGTGTTCGTGGAGGGCGTGTCCGGCGTGCTGTTCGAGGAGCTGGCCTACGTGGTCATGTTCTCACTGTCCTGCGCGCTGCTGGTGTCCCTGAGCCTGGTGCCCATGCTGAGCTCGAAGCTGCTGCAGGCCGGCGAAGCCGCGGCGGCGCGCCGCGGCCTGCTGGCGCGGATCTCGGCCTGGGCCGGCGGCGGGCTGGACGCGCTGGACCGCGGCTACGCCCGGCTGCTCGCCGTGGTGCTGGATCTGCGCTGGACCACGGTGCTCGCGGCGGCGCTCGTGTTCGCCGCGAGCCTCGCCCTCGCGCCGCTCATCGGCACCGAGTTCCTGCCGCCCAGCGACGAGGGCGAGGTGCGGGTGTACGGCGAGATGGAGGTGGGCACGCGGCTGGATCTCCTGGACCGCCAGGCCCGGCGCATGGAGGCGGTGGTGCTCGAGGCGATCCCCGAGGCGGTGTCGTGGGTCACCAGCGTGGTGGCGTCCGGCGCGCGGGGCAACGCGGCGGCGCAGGCGAACATGCAGGTGTCCCTCACCGCGGCGGCGCGGCGCGGACGCGGCAACGAGGCCATCGCCCGGGACGTGCGCAAGGCGCTGGAGGCCGCCGCCATCCCGGGCATGACCTTCCGCGTGCGCGCGCCCCAGGGGCAGTTCCTGCTGGATCGCCTGCTGGCCACCGCCGAGGGCGTCACGGTGGAGGTGCGCGGCTTCGACCTGGACACCCTGGATCTCCTGGCCGCGCAGGTGGCGGAGCGCGTCGCCGACGTGGCCGGCGTCACCGACGTGAAGCGCAGCCGCGAGGCGGGGGTCCCCCAGCGCGCCATCCAGGTGGATCGCCAGAAGGTGGCGGACCTGGGCCTCACGGTGCGCGACGTGACCGAGATCATCGAGACCGCGGTGGCCGGCTCCCGCGCCGGCGAGTACCGGGTGGCGGGCAACTCCTACCGCATCCTGGTGCAGCTCGAGGACGCGGAGCGGCGCGCCCTGGACGAGATCCTGGACCTGACGCTGCGCACCCCCGACGGCGACCTGGTGGCGCTGCGCAACCTGGTGGACACCCGCACCGGGCGCGGCCCGGTGACCATCCAGCGCAAGGACCAGCAGCGGGTGGTCACGGTCACGGCCAACGTGTCCGGGCGCGACCTGGGCTCGGTGGCCGCGGACGTGCGCCAGCGCCTGGACGGCATCGCCCGCCCGGCGGGCTACGACCTGGTGATCGCCGGCAACTTCGAGGAGCAGCAGACCGCCTTCGACCAGCTGGCGGTCTCGCTGCTGCTGGCCCTGGCGCTGGTGTACATGGTGCTGGCGTCCCAGTACGAGTCCTTCGGCGACCCGCTGGTGGTGATGCTGTCGGTGCCGCTGGCGGCGGTGGGGGTGCTGCTGACGCTGTACCTCACGGGCACCACGCTGAACCTGCAGTCGGGGATCGGCTGCATCATGCTGGGCGGCATCGTGGTCAACAACGCCATCCTGCTGGTGGACCAGGCGGGCCAGCTCCGCCGCGCCGGCCGCGCCACCGACGAGGCGCTGCGCGAGGCCGGTCGCCGGCGCCTGCGCCCGGTGCTGATGACCACCTTCACCACGGTGCTGGCCCTCACGCCGCTGGCGCTGGGCATCGGCGAGGGCGCCGACGCCCAGGCGCCGCTGGCGCGCGCGGTGCTGGGGGGGCTGGCCGTGTCCACCGTCATCACGCTGGTGCTGATCCCCGCCGTGTACTCCCTGTTCCACGGGCGCGAGGCGCCGGCGCGCCGCCCGGCGGAGCCTCGCCCGGGACCGGCGCCCGCCGAGTGACCCGCGGCGGCGGATCGTCCATCCTCCGGGGGGCATGGACACGGGGCGGAATTTCCGCATCCTGTATACGGTCCTTTCTGCCACCCCAGGAGCGCGGTTCCCATGATGCCCCTCGCCGCCTACTGCGACCGGCTGTCCGTGCGCCCGGGGCAGACCATCCGCTTCCACGTGGCCAACGCCACCGGCAAGCCGGTGGAGACCCGCCTGACCCGGGTGATCTGTGCCGATGCCAACCCGGCAGGACCCGGGATCCAGGTGGACCCGCTGGACGCGACGGTGCGACGGCTCGCCGAGCCCGCGCCCGCGACGGTGCCCCGGGGGTCCTACGCGGTGGTGGAGGGGCTGGACCGGTACTTCGCCGGCGAGAGCTTCACCCTGGCCTGCCGGGTGTTTCCGACCCGCATCGGCGGGCGCGTCCAGGCGCTGCTCACCCGCAACGGGGGCGACGGCCGGGGCGTGGCGCTGACCCTGGGCGGGGACGGACGGCTGCGCGGGCTCATGGGCGGCGGCCCGTCGCCGGAAGGGCCCACCGCGGGGGAGGTGCTTTCCGAGCGGCGCTGGTACCTGGCCTGGCTCACCTTCGACGCCGCCGCCCGCAGGCTGCAGGTGGGCAGCGTGCGCCTGCACCCGGAGGCCGGCGGCGACCACCGGCCGGTCGCCAGCGCCCACGCCCTGTCCGGATCGGCGTCGTGCGGGGACGAGGGCCCGCTGCTCATGGCCGCGGCCAACCCGGCGTCGCCGACGGCCCACTTCAACGGCAAGCTGGAGGCGCCGCGGCTCTACGCCCGCGCGCTCAGCCTGGACGAGATCGCCAACCTGGCCGCCGGGCGCACGGTGGACGGCGCGGTGGCCGCCTGGGACTTCGCGCGGGAGGTGTCCGGCAGCCGCATCGTGGACACCGGTCCCGGCGGGCATCACGGCCGTCTGGTCAACACGCCTGCGCGGGCCATGACCGGCGCGGACTGGACCGGGCGCGAGATGTGCTTCCGCCACGCGCCCGCGCACTACGGCGCCATCCACTTCCACGACGACGACATCGACGACTGCCGCTGGCCCGCGTGCTTCGAGTGGACCGTGCCCGAGGGCACGCGCTCCGGCGTGTACGCGCTGGTGATGAGCGCCGGCGGCGACGAGGAGAACGTGCCCTTCCACGTGGTGCCGGCGAAGGGCACTCGCGGCGCCGACATCGCGGTGCTCGCGTCCACCTTCACCTACACCATCTACGGCAACCACGCGCGCCCGGAGTGGGAACGCTCCCGTGACTGGCAGGAGGCCTGGCTCGACCAGGCCAGGGCCTGGGGCTGCTACGCCCACAACCCCGGCGCGCACCGCGAGTACGGGCTGTCCACCTACAACTTCCACAGCGACGGCAGCGGCATCTCCATCGCGTCGTGGCACCGGCCCATGCTCAACGTGCGCGTGGGCTACCTCACCTACCCCTATCCGGACGTGCGCGGCTCGGGGCTGCGCCACTTCCCGGCCGACTCGCACCTGGTGGCGTGGCTGGAGTCCCGGGGCCTCGCCTACGACGTCATCACCGACCAGGAGCTGCACGACGAGGGCTACGAGGCCATCAAGGACTACCGGGTGGTCACCACCGGCACGCACCCGGAGTACCACACCCGCGAGACCCTCGACGCCCTGCAGACCTACCGCGACCGCGGCGGGCGCTTCTGCTACCTGGGGGGCAACGGCTTCTACTGGAAGGTGGCGCTGTCGCCGGAGAAGCCCGGCGTCATCGAGATCCGCCGCGGCGAGGGCGGCATCCGTGCCTGGGCGGCGGAGCCCGGCGAGTACTACAACCAGTTCGACGGCGGCTACGGCGGGCTGTGGCGGCGCAACGGCCGCCCGCCGCAGAACCTGTGCGGCGTGGGCTTCACCGCCCAGGGTGGGTTCGCGGGCTCCTACTACCGCAGGAAGCCCGCGGCGTCCGATCCCCGCGTCGCCTGGATGTTCGAGGGGGTGCACACGGAGGTGTTCGGCGACCACGGGCTGTCCGCCCACGGCGCCGCCGGCTTCGAGCTGGATCGCGCGGACAAGCGTCTGGGCACGCCGCTGCACGCGCTGGTGGTCGCGAGCTCGGAGGACCACCCGCCGGAGACGCCGTGGATGGTGGTGCCCGAGGAGCTGCTCACCCACCTGGTCACCTGGCCCGGCGAGCCCGCCAAGGACCTGATCCGCGCCGACATGACCTTCTTCGAGACCCCCGGGGGTGGCGCCGTGTTCTCCACCGGCTCCATCACCTACTGCGGCAGCCTGCTCAGCAACGGCGGCGACAACGACATCTCGCGCCTCACCGAGAACGTGTTCCGGCGCTTCCTGGATCCGGAGCCCTTCGCGATGCCGGAAGTCTGAGAGACCGACAAATCAAGGGGGACGCAGTCGCTTGGAAATCAAGCGACTG
>JBFHNV010000271.1:0-7110 GCA_041593595.1 Gammaproteobacteria bacterium | reverse complement strand
TGGCCCGGTCCCTCGCCGCAGGCCGCCGGCGAGCGCCGGGATCCGGCCACCGTCACCCTGGCGGCGGATCTGCGCGCGGCGCCGGAGTCGTCCGCGCCGGCCATCGCGACCCTGGCGTCCGGCGATGCCGTGCAGGTGCTCGAGATGCGTGGCGAGTACGCGCGGGTGGCGACCGACGCCGGCGAGGGCTGGATGCCGGCCTCGAAGCTGCGCCTGGGTGCGGCCGAGGGCGGAGGTTCCGGAGGCGGTGGCGGTGGTGTGTCCTGGCTGCGCGGCCTCACCGGCATGCTGGGCGGCAGCGCCGATCGAGGCAGCGGCGCCGACGTGCCCATCGGCGTGCGCGGGCTCACCCGCGAGGACGTGGCCAGCGCGAATCCCGATCCGGAAGCGGTGGATCGACTGGAAGCCTTCCGGGCCGGCGGTGGCGAGGCCCTTGCCCATGCCCGCGACGTCGGACTCTCGCCGCGGGACGTGCCCTACCGGGACGCGCCGCCGCCATCGCCGTCGCGCGCCGAGAAGTCGGGGCAGCGGTGACGGGCGGCGTGCTCACCTCGGTCCACCTGCCCGCGCGACGTGCGCTGGCGGCCGGGCTGCTCGCCCTGGCGGCGTGTGACCCGGCGGCCGCCTTCGACATCGGCGGGCTCACCAAGGGCCTGCTGGAGAACGCCGAGACCATCGGCAAGGTGATCCAGAACCCGGGCGTGCTCACCGGGCAGTACAGCGAGGAGCAGGAACGCAACCTGGGCCGGGCCGCCTCGGCGGTGCTGCTGGGCGCCGCGCCGCTGCACCCGGACGAGGCCGTGCAGCGCTACGTGAACCGGATGGGCGCCTGGCTCGCGAGGCACACCGAGCGCGCGGAGCTCCCGTGGCGCTTCGGCGTGCTGGACTCGCCGGGCATCAATGCCTTCGCCGCGCCCGGCGGGTACGTGTTCGTCACCCGTGGGCTGATCGCGGTGCTGCGCAACGAGGCCGAGCTGGCCGGCGTGCTGGCCCACGAGATGGGTCACGTGCTGGCCCGCCATCACCTGGAGGCGCTCACTGCCCAGGAGCGTTTCAAGCTGGTGACCGACCTGGCGGTCGAGGCCACCGACACCCGCGGCCTGCTGAGCGACGCCCTGGTGGGGGTGACACGGGAGGTCTACGCCAAGGGCCTGGAGCAGGGCGACGAGTTCGAGGCGGACCGCATGGGCGTGGTCATCGCGGCCCGGGCGGGGTACGACCCCTGGGGTCTCGCCCACGTGCTGCACACGATCCAGGGTGCAGCCGGCGACGCCCGGGCGACCGGGTTCTTCCTCAGCACCCACCCGCCCACGTGGGAGCGGCTGGACCGACTGGCGCGGGTCTTCGGGGCAGATTTTCCGGTGCCCGCCGATCCCCGCGGTGGCGCTTTCGCCGCCATGCAGGCGCGCCTCGGCGTGCGCTGAGGACCGGCCGCCTCACACCTTGCGACTGAGCATCCGGCGCAGCCCCACGTCCGCCGACACCGCCAGGTAGCCGGCCCGGCCGCCCTCGCTCGATCGGGCCGTTCCCGGCGCGTCCGGTGGCGCGACGTGCCCGGCCTGCATGGCGCAGCGTGCGCGGTGGCGCTGGCACTGGAATGCGCACGGTGTGCCGCGCTAGTGTCCTGTCCCGTGGATTGATTGCGAATTCTCGGCGAGCCATCCGTGCCGTGTGACAGGGCGTGGCGAGGAGCAACAGCCGTCGCTATTGCGACGAGCCGCAACGCCGCCACGCGGTGCGGGGGCCGGCCAGAAACGCGAGGCATCTGCGGGACGGGATACTGGGTTTCCGTTCGCGGCCACGGTCCGGTTCCATGCGCCAAGGGAGGGATTCGCGATGCTGGTGGGCGTTCCGAAAGAGACCAAGAACCACGAGTACCGGGTCGGGCTGACCCCCGAGAGCGTCAACGAGGTGGTGCGCCACGGCCACTCGGTGCTGGTGGAGCGCGCGGCGGGGGAGGGGATCGGTGCCAGCGCCGAGGACTACCTGCGCGCCGGCGCCGACATCGTCGACGGCCCCGCCGAGATCTTCGAGCGCGCCGAGCTCATCGTGAAGGTGAAGGAGCCCCAGGCGGGCGAGCGGGCCATGCTGCGCCCCGACCAGGTGCTGTTCACCTACCTGCACCTGGCGCCGGATCCCGACCAGACGAAGGACCTGGTGGCGAGCGGCGCGGTGTGCATCGCGTACGAGACGGTCACGTCGCCGAGCGGCGGCCTGCCGCTGCTGGCGCCCATGTCGGAGGTGGCCGGGCGGCTCTCGGTGCAGGCCGGCGCCCACTGCCTGGAGCGCGCCCACGGCGGCAAGGGCAAGCTGCTGGGCGGCGTGCCGGGGGTGGACCCCGCGAAGGTGGTGATCATCGGCGGCGGCGTGGTGGGCACCCACGCCGCTCACATCGCTATCGGCATGGGCGCGGACACCTGGATCATCGACAAGTCGGCCGACACCCTGAAGCGACTGTGGACCCAGTTCGGGCGGCCGCTCAACACGGTGTTCTCGACCCGTACCGCGGTGGAACGCCACGTGCTCGATGCGGATCTGGTCATCGGCGGCGTGCTGGTGCCGGGCGCCGCGGCGCCGAAGCTGGTGACCAAGGAGATGATCGCTGCCATGGAGCCCGGCTCGGTGGTGGTGGACGTTGCCATCGACCAGGGCGGGTGCTTCGAGACCTCCAGGCCCACCACCCACTCGGATCCCACCTACGTGGTGAACGGGGTGGTGCACTACTGCGTGGCCAACATGCCGGGCGCGGTGCCGCGCACCTCCACCTACGCGCTCAACAACGCGACGCTGCCCCACCTGGTCGCGCTCTGCAACAAGGGCTACATCCAGGCGCTGGCCGACGACGTGCACCTGCGCAACGGGCTCAACGTGCACAAGGGCGACGTCACCAACCGCCAGGTGGCCGAGGCGCTGGGCTATCCCTTCGTGGAGCCGATGCAGTCCATGGTGGTGTGAAGGTGCGCCGGGCCCGCGGGCCCGGCGCGCGATGGCTCGAGCCGCGCGGTCTCAGAAAAGGCTGCAGCCGGAGAACTGCGGGAACTGCGTCAGCGTTCCCGGGTTGCGCACGGCACCGTCGAGGTTGGGCCCGACGCAGAACACGCCGCCCTGGGCATCGATGCTCCCGGGCGGTCCCTGCAGCGTGAGCATGGACTGGTCGTCCACGAGCACGTACTCGGTGACCGTCGCGGTGGCCCGGGTGGTGATCTGCAGATGCGAGTCCCCGTTGACGGTGACGTTGCCCTCGATGGTTCCGGGTCCCACACCCGGCGAGCCGACCCTGCGCAGGGACGCGGCGCTGTTGTTGCCCACGTGGATGTTGCCGCGGATGTGGGCGAGGTCGTTGTGGATGCGGAAGTTCGACGTGTGCAGGACCTGCACTGCCAGGCTCTCGAAGGGCTGCTGCTGGTCCAGGCCGTTGTTGTTCTCGATGACCGGCGTGCCGTCCATGCGCAGCGAGGCCTGGCGGTACAGTCCGATGGCCGTGTTGTCGAAGCGGGTGAGGCTCTCCGAGACGTAGCTGCCGTCGCGGCTGCGCGCGGTGCCGCCGTCGGTGAGCAAGAGCGCGTTGTTGCCGCCCGAGAGGACCTTCGCGTCCACGCGGTCGAGCTGGGCGAACGCCTGGCGGGTGATCGCCACGCCGTAGCCGTCGTTCCCGGAGTTGGGCGCGCTCAGGTTGTCGCCCACCGCGGTGACGTCCGCGAGGGTGGCGGAGGCGCCTTCGCGGATGTTGACGGCGGTGCCGTCCAGGTTCTCCACGGTCATGTTGCGCACGGTCACTCGGTGCGCACCCACGATGCGCAGCTCGCCGTCGATGCCGTCGGCGCGGGTGGCACCCTGCAGGGTGACGTCGTCGCGGTCGATGAGCACCGGGCCGGCGCAGCGGCCCTTGACGGTGATCACCAGCGGGGCACTGCGCACCGCCCGGCTCAGCGCCTGCGGGATCGATCCGCCGGGGCAGCTCACCTCCAGCGTCCGGGTAGCGTTGGTGACGGCGGCGAGCAGCGCGACGATGCGCTGCTCGAGAGGCGTGCCCCAGGGGTCCCCGCGGTCGTCGGGGAACGCCGCGGCGGGGCCGAGCGCCAGCGCCAGGGCACATGTGTTGATGATCGATTTCATGGTCTGCTCCTGCGGTTGCGGATGGAAGGGCCCGGGCGATCGCCGGGTGCGCCGCCGCCGCGCCGGGTCCTGCGTGCAAGCCTGGGCGCGGCCGCTGTGCCTTGGGTCACGGACCGCTCACACATGGCTCACGGGTCGGGGCCGCTCGACGATCTGCCCACGCCGAGCGAGGCACACCGTGTCCACCGTCGCGCCGTTTGGCCCCGTGTGCGCGCATCGCGTACTCTCGTGCGCAGACGACGGGGAATGATGCGCAGCGTGGCCAGAATCAACCCCGATGCGCTGCCGCTGGGCAGCACCCTGCACTGGTACCGGATCGAATCGGTGCTGGGCCAGGGGGGCTTCGGCCTGACCTACCTCGCCACCGACACCAATCTCGACCACCAGGTCGCGCTCAAGGAATACCTGCCCATCGAGTTCGCAGCGCGGCTGCCGGACGGCTCGGTGCTGGCACGCAGCGAGGAGCTGGAGGAGCGTTTCGCCTGGGGGCTCGAACGCTTCGTGAGCGAGGCGAAGGTGCTCGCACGGTTCGATCATCCGAACATCGTGCGGGTGCACTCGGTGTTCCAGCACAACAACACCGCGTACATGGTGATGCGCTACGAGGAGGGCGAGAACCTCGAGAGCATCCTGCGCGGGGGCCGCGAGCTCGGCGAGCAGGAGCTGCTGGATCTCCTGCTGCCGATCCTGGACGGGCTCGAGGCGATCCACGCCGAGGGCTTCATCCACCGCGACATCAAGCCGGACAACCTCTACGTGCGTCGTGACGGCTCGCCGGTGCTCATCGACTTCGGCTCCGCGCGCCACGCCGCCGGCGCGTCGCGCATGCTCACGATCCTGGTGGCGCCCGGCTACGCGCCCTTCGAGCAGTACTACGAGAGTTCCACCCACCAGGGTCCGTGGACCGACATCTACGGCCTCGGCGCGACCCTGTACCGGGCGGTGGCGGGGCGTCCCCCGGCCGATGCCATCGCGCGCAGCCGGGGCGTGCTGGGCAGCACCCGGGACATCCTGGAGCCGGCGGTGGAGGTGGGCCGCGGGCGCTATTCAGCGCGTTTCCTGGAAGCCATCGACCACGCGCTGCGCTTCGCCGAGGGCGAGCGCCCGCAGTCCATCGCCGAATGGCGCGAGGACTTCGGGGTCGCGGCCGGCGCCGGCGGCACCGTGTCCGCCGAGGCGCCGACGGTCACCGCCGAGGTCATCACCGCGCCGCGTGGGCCCACCCAGCCGGTGCCGCCGCAACGGCCGGCCGCCGCGGACAGCGGTGCCGGGGCAGGCACGGGGCGTGCGGCGGCGTACGCGCTGGTGGCCATCGTGGCTGCCGGGGCGGGCTACCTGGTGGCGCACAGGGCCACACCGACCGGCCAGGACGCGGCGCCGCGCGTGGCGGCGGCCACCGCCGATGCGGAGACGCGGGCGGAGCGCGAGCGGCTCGCGGCACGGGAGCAGGCGCTGACCGAGCGCGAGCAGGCCCTCGCGTCCGCGCGCGACGCGCTGCAGGCGGAGCGTTCCGCCCTCGATGCCGAGCGGGCGGGCTTGTCCGCTGACCGCGATGCCCAGGAGGCGCGCCAGGGCAAGCTGGACGAGGAGGCGCGCGCGCTCGCAGGGCGGGCCGACGCCGTGGCGCAGTCGCAAGCCCGTGCCGCGGACGCGTCCCGCCGGCTGGAACGGCTGGAGACTGCCCTTGCGGAGCGCGAGGCGCAGCAGACCCGGGAGGCGCAGCGGCTGCGCGAGGAACGCGAGGCGCTGGCGCGCCTGGGCGCGGGCGCGCAGGAGCTGCAGGCGTTGCGCGAACAGGTCGCCGTGCTGGAGGCGCGGCTGCGGGACCGGGCCACGGCCCGGGCCGCACCTGCGAAGCGGGACTCCGCCCCCGAACCGACCGCTCCCGCCCCGCCCGCCGCCGAGCCGCCGGCGCGCCCGTCGCTGGATGGCGCGCGGGCGGCGCTCGCGACCGGCGACTTCGCCGAGGCGCGGCGCCAGCTGGAGATCCTGGCTCAGGCGGGCCACCCGGAGGCGGACTTCCACCTGGGCGTGATGCACCTGGAGGGGCAGGGCGCTCCCGTGGATGCGGCGGCCGGCGTCGCGGCGCTGCAGCGCGCTGCGGCCGCGGGGCTGGGCCAGGCCCAGCTCCGGCTGGGCGAGGCCTACGCCGGGGGCGTGAACGGTGCCGAGGATCTGGCGGCGGCGGTACGCTGGTACCGGGATGCGGCCACCCTCGGCCTGGCGGAAGCCCAGTGGCGCCTGGGCGAGATGTACGCCCGTGGCCGCGGGGTGACCCAGGACGACTTCCTCGCCTACACCTGGCTGGCGGCGGCGGCGGAGCAGGGCAAGACGGCGGCCCATGCGCTGCTGGACGAGGTCGGGCAGCGGCTCCAGCCCATGGAGGTGGAGCAGGCCCGGCGCCTGTCCCGGCAGTACGTGGGCAAGGCCGAGTGATCCGGTCGCGCGCCGGCAGCGCCAGCGGCGGCGCACCATGCACTATCATTGAATGACTGCCCGGCGGGAGCGCATGCGAGCGATGTCTGGTCGTTCGTGGTGGATGGCGTGGGTGTTGTCCCTGTCGCTGGTGGGTTGTGTCAGCGTCGAGGAAAAGCAGTCCGCCATCCAGAAGGTCAACGCGGAGTTCCGCGCCTGCTACGAGCGCACCATCCGCGCCCGCGGCAGCCGCCACTTCCGGGTGCCGAAGGAACGGGCCATGGAGCGGGTCGCGGTGGCGCTGGAGACCCTGGGCATGACCGTGATGCGCGCCGACAGCCTCACCGGCTACGTGCGTGCCCGCGCGCCGGCACCGGCGCCCCTGGACGCCACCGAGTGGCGGCAGGCCGTGGCGCGCGACCTGCCCCAGTTCCGCCGCATCGTCGCCGGGGAGGTGGGGCTGCTGGGCTGGTTCGTGGACTTCGAGCCGGAAGGCCTGGACATCATCATCACGGTGACCGGCGTGGACGCGGGCAGCGGAGTGGACATGTCGGCCACCATGCGCATGGTGGAGCGCAC
>JBFHNV010000270.1:0-7222 GCA_041593595.1 Gammaproteobacteria bacterium | reverse complement strand
TCGTCGGCGAGCGCGACGCCGAACTCCGCCAGCACGCCGCGCGGGTCGCGCACCGCCCGGGAACGGTAGGCGGCCATCTTGTACCAGCTCGGCGGCATCCCCAGCAGCGCGTGGGGGTAACACGAGCACAGGGTGCAGCACACCAGGTTGTGCACCTCGGGGGTGTTCTCCACGGCGATGAGGTGGCCCTGCTCGAAGCCGAGCTCGCGGATGGCCTCCGCGGCATCGGCCAGCAGCCGGGCCTTGAAGGCCGGATCGGTCCACGCGCGGGCCACCACCCGGGCCCCCTGGCGCGGCCCGATCTCCTCGGAGTACCGCTCCACCCAGGCGTCCACCGCCGCCGGGTCCACCATGCCCTTCTCCACCAGCAGGCTCTCCAGCGCCTTCGCGCGCAGCGCCGGCTCCGGCGGCAGATGGCTGTGGAGCTCGCGGTGGATGGCCGCGACGGCGTCGGAATCGTGCTGGGTCATGGCGTACGTCCTGGCAGGGGCGGTACGCCGATTATAGGCAAGACCCGTGGCCCACCGGGCCGGTCCGGGCGGCCGCGGACACACCACTGCCGGGGGCGTTGGGGGGAGGTTGGAAGCTGTACGTTCGAACAGTATCCTGACGGCCATGGAGGCACAGCTCTCCCTGCTCGGCAACGAGGCGCCGCGGGTCGATCCGGAGTTTCGCGGGCTGCTGCGCCACGCGCTCGACGCCGGCGCCTGGGTGGACCACTGCGGCGGCTGGCTGCAGGGGGACGCGACGCTGTTCGAGCATCTGCTGCGCACCACCCGCTGGTGCAGCGACCGGCGACCCATGTACGACCGGATGGTGGAGGTGCCGCGTCTGACCGCCCGATACCCGGAGCACGGCCCCGGTCATCCGATCCTCGAGGTCATGGCCCGTGCGCTCTCCACGCGATACGGCCAGCCGCTGGAGGCCGTCACCGCCGCCTGCTACCGCGACGGCCGTGACAGCGTCGCCCTGCACGGGGACCGCGTCGGGCGCGGGAGAGACGCCTGCGTCGTCGCCATCGTCTCCCTCGGCGAGCCGCGCCGGTTCCTGCTGAAACCCACCGCCGGCGGGCCCTCGACGGTCTTCCGGCTCGGGCACGGCGACCTGCTGGTCATGGGCGGAGCGTGCCAGCGCACCTGGCGCCACGGCGTGCCCAAGGTGGCCCGCGCGGGAGTGCGCATCAGCCTGCAGTTCCGACCCCGGGTGCCTGCCGGGTAGCCCCCTGCGGGCGCGCGGCGCCGACACGCGTCACGTCACGCGCTCGTGTCCCCGCCGCGCATCAGATGCAGCGAATAGCGGCGCCGTTCGTCGAACCACACCGCCTCGGGCACGAAGCCCGCACGCGCACCGATGGCGTGGAAGCGTTCGGGCGTGTGCTTGTACGAGGACTCGGTCCAGATGCTCTGCCCGCGGGCGAACCGGATCCGCGTGCCGGCCACGGCGGCCTCGTGGTCGCGCACGCAGCGCAGGTGCATCTCCACCCGGCTCTCGGACTCGTTCCAGTGGGCCTCGTGGGCGAAGCACCCCGGATCCAGGTTGCCGTCGAACAGGCGGTTGACGTGATTCAGGATGTTGAGGTTGAACTGCGCGGTGACGCCCTCGGCGTCGTCGTAGGCGCGTTCCAGGGTCGCGCGGTCCTTCGGCAGGTCCACGCCGATGAGCAGCCGGCCGCCGTCGCCCGCGACCCGGCGGATGCTCGCGAGCAGTCG
This sequence comes from Gammaproteobacteria bacterium, assembly GCA_041593595.1. Classification (GTDB taxonomy): domain Bacteria; phylum Pseudomonadota; class Gammaproteobacteria; order HK1; family HK1; genus JBFHNV01. Next base: position 5,513 of record JBFHNV010000270.1, on the reverse strand, counting down.
CGCGGCGGCCGGTGGGTCGAAGTTACCGATGGTGGAACCGGGAAAGAAGGCGAGCCGCTGGCCGTGGCCGGCGAAGCGCGCAGGCAGCGTCACCGGGCCGGTGAAGTCCGCGCACACGGCCTCCACGGCCAGCGCCGGGTAGTGCCGGGCGATGGTCTCGGCGGCCGCCTGCAGGTGCTCCCGGGAGATGTCGATGGCCACGTAGCCGGTGCAGGCACGAAGCGCGTCCAGCAGGAGCCGGGTCTTGGCGCTGCTGCCGCTGCCGTACTCCACCACCAGCGAGCCCTCGCCCACCGCGGCGGCGATGGCAGGCCCGTGACGCTGCAGGATCTCCACTTCCGCCGCGTAGGGGTAGTACTCCTCGAGGGCGGTGATGCGCTCGTAGAGCTGCGACCCGAGCTCGTCGTAGAAGAGCTTGCAGGGCAGGGTCGGCTGCGGCGAGGTGAGGCCGTCCAGGACCTCCTCGAGCAGCGAATCGCGCGCGGGCGCGCTGCCGCGCGCAGTGCCCGGGGTGGAGTGGCGCATGGGAACGCTTCCTGGCGTCAATGGTGCATTCGCATCCTACCCGCCGATTGTTGCCGGCAAGGTTCAGCCGCCGGTGCCGGGACGCCCCGCGCCACCCGCCGACATCGGATCCGGCACCGGTCGGGCCAGGGCGGCATCCCCGGCGAACGCGGTCTCGAGGGCCTTCGCGACGCGCAGGACCTGGAGATCGCCACGGCGCGGCCCCACGATCTGCAGGCCGAAGGGCATCCCCTCCTCATCGCGACCGCATGGCAGGGCCACCACCGGGTTGCCGGTGGTGGACAGCGCATTGGTGAGGCCGGCCCACTCCACGTAGGTGGACATCGCGCGTCCGTCGATCTCCGCCACGTAGAGGTCCTCCACCGGGAACGGACCGACGGTGGCGCCGGGGCAGATCAGCACGTCGAACTCGCTGAAGAACCGGTCCATCTCCCGGTGCAGCTCGCCCTGGCGGGCGAACGCGTCGGCAACGTCGCTCACCGTCAGCGCCTGCGCCTGCTCGTAGTTCAACCGCACGTTGGGTCCGAGGGCGTCACGGTGATCGCGGTAGTGGCGGGCGTGGGCGTGCAGGTACTGGAAGCCCCGCAGGGTCCAGTTCACCTGCATCGCATCCTGGATGCGCGGTGCCGTCTCGGCGCAGTCCCGGAACAGGTGCCGGAACCTTGCCGTCTTCCTCGCGAAGCACCGGCGCACCATCGCGCTGGTGGGCGCGAAGCCGAGGTCATCGGAGAAGGCGACCCGCAGTCCTGTCGGATCCAGGGGTTCCAGCGGGTGGAACTCGCCGCGATCGCGGGGATAGCTGAGGGCGTCGACGGGATCGTCCACCGCCATCGCGGCCAGGAACAGGGCGACGTCGTCGACGCTGCGCGCCATGGGTCCCTGGAGCATGTATGGCCACAGGGAGAAGGTGCGCCGCTCGAAGGGGACGAGACCCGGTGTGGGCTTGAGGCTGACGACGCCGCAGAAGGTCGCCGGCACCCGCAGGCTGCCCCCGGTGTCGGTGCCGTGGCAAAGCGGTGCCATGCCCGTCGCCAGGGCCGCGGCCGCGCCCCCCGACGACCCGCCGCTGGTGCGGGTGGGATCGAAGGGGTTGACGGTGGGGCCGAACACGGCGTTGGTGGTGTTGTTGCCGGCACCGAACTCCGTGGTGTTGGTCTTCGCGAACACCACGCCGCCGGCCTCGCGGACGTGGTGCACCACCCGGTCGTCGCGATCCGGCACGAAGTCCGAGTAGATGGGCGAGCCGTAGGTGGTGCGCATGCCCCGGGTCCAGGTCATGTCCTTGATGGTGACGGGGATGCCGGCCAGCAGCCCGGCGGGGTCCTCGGCGCCGAGCCGGCCGCGGGCGATGTCGTCACCGATGCGCGCGGCCTGCGCCCGGGCCTCGTCGAGGCAGCAGGTGACGATGGCGTTGATGCGCCCGTTGACCGCCTCCATGCGGGCGATGCAGTCCTCGAGCAGCGCCTCGGGTGTGATCTCCCGGGCCAGCAGCCTGGCGCGGAGCGTGCAGGCGGATTCGAGGCTCAGGAGCATGGGCGGTCCTCCCCGGGGAGCGTGTGGGCGAACACGCTAGACTTCGGGCGACCCCGGGAGAAGCCACATCCATGCAGGACAATTCGGCAATTTTGCAGGAGCCGGACTGGACCGACCTGCGCTTCGTCCTGGCGGCGGCGCGGGCGGGCGCCCTGGCGGGTGCGGCCCGGCAGATCGGCGTCAACGAGACCACCGTGTCGCGTCGCCTGGCGCGAGTGGAACGGCGCCTCGCGGTCCGGCTGTTCGAGCGGGTCGGCGGGAGGCTGGTGGTGACGCAGGCGGGCGCGAGGCTGGTGGACGCGGCGCAGCGCATGGAGACCGAGGTGACCCGGGCCGCGCGCAGCGTGGCCGGTGCCGGCGCGGGCGTGACGGGCACGGTTCGGTTGACGTCCGTGCCCGTGATCGTGAACCGGCTGCTGATCCCCGCGGTGGGCCCGCTGCTGGCAGCAAACCCGTCACTGCGCATCGAGCTGCTGGCGGATCCCCGCGACCTCAGCCTGGGTCGGCGGGAGGCCGACGTGGCGCTGCGCCTGGCGCGTCCGAAGAGCGACGCGCGGGCTGTCACCCGGCGCATCGGGTGCCTCCACTACGCCGTCTACTGCTGCCGGGACAGCCAGCCGTCGGCCATGCCCTGGCTGACCCACGACGGGCGCATGTCGGGGCTGCCCCAGGCACGCTGGATCGCCGCCGAGGCGCGTCGGCGCGGCGAGGCCCTCGTGCCCATGGCCACCAATGACGCGGAAGGAATCCTCGCCGGCGTCAGCGCCGGCCTGGGCAAGTCCCTGCTGCCCGTCGCCGTCGCGGACCCGGTGCCCGGCCTTCGTCGCGTCGACGGCGGCACGCCGCCGCCGTCGCGAGAGCTCTGGCTCATGGTGCACCAGGAGCTTCGCGGGCTCGCCGAGGTGCGTGCGGTCATGGACTGGCTGGAAGCCACCGTGGGGGCGCGGGACCGCAGCAGCCCGACGGGCCGAGGCCGTCACCTCCGCGGACCCTGAAGCCGGAGCCGGCTCGGACCACCGAGCGGCACGGCCGGGGATCGAGGCCGCGACGGCCACCGCCGGTGCCTGTGCCACCGCACGCAGGGGCCGCGTTTCCGGCCTGCCCCGCGAGCCGCGGGCTCATGGCCGGGGCCGGTACCGGTACCCTGCCTGCAAGAGTCGGCCGTCAGTCCTCCAGCTGCTCGATCCCGTCCAGATACCAGGTGGCGGACCGGGAACCGGCCTCACGCGTGAAGTGCCAGATCTCGCGGACCTGCGCCGGCCGGTCCTCGTGGCTCTCCCGCAGGACGGCGTCGAACAGGACGCTCGCCTCCTGGGTCGTGCCGATCTGGCGGGCGTCGAGCACCTTCGCGCTCACGTCGAGCACCTGCACGTAGGCGTCCACCGAGCCGTCGCGGTGCTGGTCCTGGATGTGGCCGAACATCGCGTCGGTGGTCAGGCCCCGGATCTCGCTCAGGTCCTGATCGTTCCAGCTCTCCTGCAGCAGCTTGAAGGCGCGCACGGCTCCGGCAACGAACGCCTGCTCGTCGAAATCCGCCGGTCGCTGGTGAGGGTGCTCGGGCTCATCCGGGAAATCCGCGTCCGGGCCAGTCCTTCCGCTGCCGGTTGACAGGCCGGTGCCCGGGGCGACGGCCGCGGGATCGGCCGAGGGCCCGGCCGCGCCGCGGAACGCCGCATCGGGCCCGAGGCCCGCGCCCGGACCGCCCGCCCCCTGTCCCTGCATCTGCGCCCGTTGTCGGGCGACGAGGAGCTTGAGCAGGAGGAAGGCGATACCCGCGAAGAGGAGGATGTCGAGGAAATTGATGCCCTCGAAGGCACCCCCGAAGAACAGCGCCCCCAGCAGGCCGCCCAGGGCCAGGCCACCCAGCAGACCCATGAAGCCGCCGCGCTGGCTCAGCTGCTGCCGGATCTGCTGGTTCTTGTTGAACGCGGCCTGTTGCGACGGCGTTCGCGGTGCGCTCGCCGAGCGCCCGGCAGTCGTGCTCCGCTTCCCGAAGCTGCCCCCGCCGCCGAGGCGCCGTGCGTCCGCGTCCTCGACCACGGCGAGATTCATTCCGATGACGACGAGGAACAGGGTCAGAAGCTTGCAGAGGCTGCTCATTGGACTACCCGGGGCTGCAGGGAACGGTCCGGATACTGTACTCCCACCGATGGTTGCCGGCTGCACCCGCCTCATCCTCGCCGGACGAGTTCCCTACCAATTGGGATACGGAATCGGAACCGGTCCGCCGGGGGTCGGGGTCTTGCAGCCGTCGGGAAACGACACATGTCTGCGTCGCCGCCCACCCGCGACCTGCTCGAGCTCCGCGTCTGAAAGCTCGTCCGGTGGCGGCTGTGCAATCGCGTCGAGATCCGCTTCGGAGAAGGTGAATCCACGCCGTGCGCCGAGTGCGACCAGCGTGCTCGGGTCCTGTGCCTTCTCCACCTCATCGCGGACTTCGCGATCGCTCCTGGCAAGATCCATGTATCGAGCGGCGTCCGTGATGCCGCGAAGCTCCGCGGTCGAGAACTCGAACCCGGCGCCGCGCCCTTCCTCGATGTAGCGCTCGCTGCTCGGCGCGACCCCCAGTCGGGTGCGCACGTCGCTGTCACCTTCGACATGCCTCAGGAACGCGATGACGGCTTCTCTGCTCATGGCAACAACACCTCCTTCGGTCGGGACTTGCGCTGAATGCTACGCACTCGCGCGACCCGGCGTCCGTAACGCAGTCGACATCGTGCGTCACACGGCACTCAGGTCGTGATTGCCACCGATGGCCAGGACGCCCTCGTTCGCCTCCGCGAGGCCGGGTCGGCCGGGTCCGCCCTGGGCCTGGTCATCGCCGGTCTGGAGATGCCGCGCATGGACGGCTTCGCGGGGCGCTGGAAGCCCCGAGGTCAGGGCCGCGTCCGGACAGCACCGGGCGACCCCGCAGCCAAGGCCTTCAGATGTCGTGATATCTTTCCGATCGGCCGGATCCCACCCATCGCGGGCTGTCCGTTGCCAGCGCGCTCCGGGCAGCGCCCACCCGTGACCGGAGCCGCGCCAATCCGACCGGGACCGGCGAGGAGATGACCATGGGCACCACCTTCTCCAGACAGCTCATGCAGTACGCGCTCACCGCCGACCTCGTGGACGACGACAGCTTCATTCGCGTGAAGCAGCTGGTGACGGAGTACGCACGCAAGACCCTCGGCATCGCGCACCTTCGGCTCCTGGTCCGCTCGGAATCGGACGGCCGGGAGGCGTTGATTCCCCACGGTCTCGCCGAGCAGAAGCATTACCGCGTGGCCACGGTGGCCATTGACGAGACGCGCTACACGAGCCACACGGCACTGTGCTACGGCACCGGCAAGCCGCTGTGGATCGTCGCCGCCGGGCGCAAGAGCGAGCTTCGCTGCGCGGAGAGGTTCAAGGAGCTCTGGTCCGAGTTCGACCCCGAGGACATTCCCGGCTACCGCGTGCCGGTCACCGGG
>JBFHNV010000269.1:0-7466 GCA_041593595.1 Gammaproteobacteria bacterium | reverse complement strand
GGCTCGAAGTCGGCGTCCCTGCCGCCTACGGGCGCATCGACCCATGCCGTCCTCCTTCCGGGCCGGTAATCCGAACCGCGGAGCAGCACTTCAGAGCTCCCCGCCCGCCCGGTGATCCAGGGCGGCCATGAGCCGCGGCGGCGAGATGGGCAGGTCCTGCATGCGCCGGCCGGTGGCGTTGGCGATGGCATTGGCAATCGCCGCCATGGGCGCGCAGATGTTCACCTCGCCCACGCCCTTCACCCCGAACGGATGGTTCGGGTTCGGCACCTCGATGAGGATGGGCTCGATCATGGGCAGGTCGGACGCCACCGGGATGCGGTAGTCCAGGAAGCCGGCGTTCTGCAGCAGGCCGTCGCTGCCGTAGATGTACTCCTCGTTCAGCGCCCAGCCGATCCCCTGCACGACCCCGCCCTGGATCTGGCCCTCCACGTAACTCGGGTGGATGGCGCGTCCCACGTCCTGGGCGGCCACGAAGCGCAGGACCGTGACCCGGCCGGTGTCCGGATCCACCTCCACGTCGCAGTACTGGGTGGTGAAGCCTGGCGCCTGGCCGCCGGCGTTGACGGTGCCGGTGGCGCCGATGGGGCCGCCGGTGGCGCTGAACTTCGCCGCGATGTCCTTGAAGGTGAGCGGCTCGAAGTCGCCCACGTTGCTGCTCGCGGGCTTCGCGCAGCCGTCCTCCCAGACGACGCCGTCCACGTCCACGTCCCAGATGAGGGCCGCGCGCCGGCGCATGTCCGCGATCACCTTGTTGCAGGCGTCGATCACCGCGAGCCCGGTGGCGAAGGTGACCCGCGAGCCTCCGGTCACGTGACAGTAGGGCACCGCTTCCGTGTCCACCACCTTCGACTCGATGAGGTGGTAGTCGATGCCCAGCGTCTCCGCCGCCATGATGGCCATGGAGGCCCGCGAGCCGCCGATGTCGGGGCTGCCGGTGGCGATGGTCACCGAGCCGTCGGCGTTCACCGCGATGGTGGCGCCGGAGTCGCCGGCGCCGTTGAACCAGTAGCCCGACGCCACCCCGCGGCCCTGGTTGGGTCCGAGCGGCTGGCGATAGCCCGGGTGCTTCAGGATCGCCTCCACCGTTTCCCGGTAACCGCCGTGGGCCAGCTTCGGTCCGTACACCATCTGGGTGCCGACGCTCACCGCGTTCTTCAGCCTGAGCTCCGCCGGGTCCATGTCGATGGTCTTGGCCACGATGTCCAGCGTGCTCTCCACGGCGAAGGCCGAGATGGGCGAGCCCGGCGCGCGGTAGGCGGCGGCCTTGGGGCGGTTGGACACCACGTCGTAGCCGGTGGTGCGCTGGTTCGGGATGGCGTAGGGCGCGAACGCGCACATGCAGCCGTTCATCACCGGCGAGCCCGGGAACGCGCCGGCCTGGTACTTGAGGATCGCCTCCGCCGCGGTGAGGGTGCCGTCGCGCTTGACCCCGATCTTCACCGTCATCGATGCGCCCGAGGTGGGCCCGGTGGCCTTGAAGACCTCGTCGCGGGTCATGCTCATGCGCACCGGGTGGCCGGACTTCTTCGACAGGATCACCGCCAGCGGCTCCAGGTACACCACCGTCTTGCCGCCGAAGCCGCCGCCGATCTCCGCCGGATTGACCTTGATCCGGCCCACCGGGACCCCGGTGAGTCTGGCGGTGAGGTTGCGCACGGTGAAGTGGCCCTGGCTCGAGCTCCACACCTCCACCCGGCCGTTCTCCCCGTAGTGCGCCATGCACGCCTGGGGCTCGATGTAGGCCTGGTGGATGGGCGCGGTCCGGTAGTGCTTCTCGACGATCTCGTCGGCCGCCGCGAAGCCGGCGTCCAGGTCGCCGATGGCGAACCCCACCTTCTTCGACACGTTGGACGGGCGGTTCGGCGCCGGGTCCACGCCGCGGGTGATCATGTCCTCGAACAGCAGCGGCGCGTCGTCGGCCATCGCCTCGTCCACGTCGATCACGTGGGGCAGCATCTCGTAGTCCACCTGGATGAGCCTGAGCGCCTTGCGCGCGATGGAGGCGCTGATGGCGGCCACCGCCGCCACCGCGTGCCCCTCGTAGAGCACCTTCTCCCGGGCCATGACGTTGCGGGTGATGTGCCAGAAGTTCACTGCCAGGCGCTCCGGGCCCACGTAGGCGAAGTCGTGGTCCGGGAGGTCCGCGCCGGTGAGCACCGCCTTCACCCCCGGCAGCGCCGCGGCCCGCGAGGTGTCGATGGAGCGGATGCGCGCATGGGGATGAGGGCTGCGCAGCACCTTGCCGTACAGCGCTCCGGGCAGGTGGTAGTCGGCGCCGAACTTCGCCTCGCCGGTCACCTTGGCCACGCCGTCCGGTCGCACCGGGCGGGTCCCTACCCACCTGAAGGCCTTCTGCTGCTGCGTCATCCGGGGCTTCCTCGAGCGGTATCTGAAACGGTCCCTGATTCTCCGGCATCCCGCGGGTTCTGCACACCCGCGCGGCCCGGCGCCGGGGCCGGCGCCGGCCGGGCCGGGGTGATCGGTGAGCATTTCTCACGCTGACATGAATTCTGCTCTCCGGTGACGCACCCGGACGGCACCGTGCCGGGGGCGATGCCCCCGACCCGGTCCCGGTGGCTTGCACGCCTGCCGACTTCGGGTTCCCATCGCGTATCCATCCGGGAGAACTGCCATGGACGATCTGCTGGACCTGGGGCTGGGGGGCAAGGTGGCCATCGTGGCCGGCGGCGGCGCCGCCGGTGACGGCATCGGCAACGGCCGCGCGGCGGCGATCCTGCTCGCCCGGGCCGGCGCGAAGGTGCTGGTGGTCGACCGCGAGGAGTCTCTCGCGGAGCGAACGGTGCAGATGATCGCGGAGCGCGGCGGCGAGGCCACGGCCATGGCGGCGGATCTCACTCGATCCGACGAGTGCCGCGGGGTGGTGGACGCCGCGGTCTCGCGCTGGGGACGCCTCGACGTCCTCGACAACAACGTGGGCATCGGCAGCAGCCGCTCCGTGGTGGACGAGGACGAGGAGACCTGGAAGCGCGTCATGGACGTGAACGTCACCCCCATGTTCCTCATGTCCAAGCATGCCATCCCGAGGATGATCGAGACCGCCGGGGGCGGTGCCATCGTCAACATCTCGTCCATCTCCGCCATCCTGCCCAAGGGCCTCACGGCCTACTCCACCTCCAAGGGCGCGGTGCTGTCCCTGACCCAGGCCATGGCGGTGGACCACGGCAAGGACGGCATCCGGGTCAACGCCGTGCTGCCGGGTCCGGTCTACACCCCCATGGTGTACGGGCGGGGCATGACCGAGGAGCACCGCCGGCAGCGCAAGAACGCGTCACTGGTACGCATCGAGGGCGAGGGCTGGGACGTGGGCCGGGCGGTGGTGTACCTGGCCTCGAACTGGGCCCGCTACGTCACCGGCCACCTGCTGGTGGTGGACGGGGGCTGCACACTGTCCAGCATGCCGCGTGGGTAGGGAAGTCCCTCTGGCCACACCCCAGCCATGTCGTGAATCATGGATTTACGAACTCTGAATGTCCCTAGCGTAATCCTGGCGCTGGCCGTCGCGTTTCCGGCCGATGCCTGCGACCGGCGCGAGCCCACCCGCGAGACCTGGCCCGGGCCCCACGACTTCTCCACCGCGCCGGCGGACAACGAGCTGTGGCGGGAGGGCGATCCGGGCGAGCCGCTGATCCTGAACCTGCGGGTGCTGGACACCTGCGGCGAGCCGGTGCCGGGTGCTCACGTGCGGATCCTGCACGCGGACCAGGACGGGGAGCACCACCACGACCGCTTCCGGGCGCACCTGCAGTCCGATGCCCGCGGCGTGCTCAACGTCCTCACGGTCTACCCCGGCTACGCCGGCAGCATCGCACGGCACATCCACTTCATCGTCGAGCACCCCGGCCACCGGCAGCTCGTCACGCGGCTGTTCTTCAAGAACGATCCGGCGGTGGACGCCCACGAGCTCGAGGACCTGGCCATGGTGCTGGACCGGACGGAGTACCAGGGCAAGGTGCGCTGGATCGCCGGCTACGAGTTCGTGTTGCAGCCGAATCCGGAGTGAGCCTGCCCAGAGTCAGTCGCCCGAGAGACCGTCCTCCACAGGCAGGGACGACGCCCCCAGGACGATCTCGACGCCGCCCACGAGGATCTCCCCATGGGGCGTGCGCGCCTTCTCGAGGGGAATCGCCAGCTCCGGATAGGGTGTGCGATCGAGGCGCTCGTCGCCGCGAAAGAAGATGAGCGAGACCAGTCGCGGATGCTGCGGGTGTGTCACGACGATGTGGATGTGCCGCGGCGCGAACACCGAGTTGTAGCGGGCCATCTCGATGTGGCCCGGCAGCACGGTCCGGATGGCGAAGCGCCCGTCGGCGCCGGTGACGCGGATGGCGCGGTAGCGGGACTCGTCCACGCTGCCGGCGGCGTCGGCATGCCAGAGCTCGACGCGGGCACCGGACACCGGCTCGCCGTCGCGGTCCAGAACGGTGCCCCGCAGCGCGAGGCGCTCGCCCTGATCGCCCTCGCGCCACAGATCCGCGGTCTCCGGCGCGCCCGGCAGGTAGAAGATGCCGATGCTGGTCTGGGTGGTGGCGTCGCGCTGGGCATGCGCGGGGCCCGCACCCAGCAGGGCGGCGAGCAGCAGCGTGGTGGGCCAGCGCGCCGCCAACGGCGTCAGTCCGGCAGCGGAATGAACTCGTCGTCGTCCGGAACCGATTCGAAGCGCCCGTCGCGCCAGTCCGACTTGGCCTGCTCGATGCGCTCCTTCGAGCTCGCGACGAAGTTCCACCAGATGTGGCGACGGCCCACGGGCTCGCCGCCGGCCAGCATGACGAGGCTGTCGGCGGCCGCGGTGACGGTCACGGCGCTGCCCGCACACGCCACGGCCATCACGCCACTCCCGTACCGCGTCCCGTCGACCTCCACCCCGCCGGAGACCACGTAGATGGCGCGCTCGGTGTAGGTGCCGGGCAGCTCGATGAAGGCGCCCGCGGGCATGCGCAGCTCGGCGTAGAGCGTCGGCGAGTGACAGGTCACCGGCGAGCTGACGCCGAAGGCCTCGCCCATGATCAGGCGCACCCGGGTGCCGTCCGTCTCGATCTGCGGGAGCGCGTCCGCCGGCGTGTGCTCGAAGTCCGGCGCCATCTCCTCCTTGCGGTCCGGCAGCGCCATCCAGGTCTGGATCCCGTGCAGGCGCGAGGTGCGATCCAGATCGTCGCCGGCCCGCTCCGAATGGACGATGCCGCGTCCCGCGGTCATCAGGTTCACCGCGCCGGGACCGATGGGCTGCACGACGCCCAGGCTGTCGCGGTGCATGATCTGGCCCTCGAACAGGTAGGTCACCGTGGCGAGACCGATGTGCGGGTGCGGGCGCACCGCGATCCCCTCGCCCGGCGGGAACTCGGCGGGGCCCATGTGATCGAAGAAGATGAACGGGCCCACCATGCGGCGCTCGCGGGACGGCAGCGCGCGGCGCACGGTGAACTCACCGAGATCCTTCTCCTTCGGCTCGATGACGAGCTCGATGCAGCCCTCCGACTCCGTGCACTGGGGCTCCGCCGCGGAAAGGTAGCTCATGGTGCGGTCCTCGTCGTGTGCGTGCCATCGCGCCCCGGGCCCGTTCCCGGCAGGGACACTCGCGCGTCGATCGAAGCATACTGCAGGATCGCCCGGGTACCGTGCGGCACCGGCGTCGGGACGGGCCGGTGGCATGGCGCACGATCCCGCGATGACCGCAGGCATGGACCGCTCACCAGTCGGATCGCCCTCGCGGCGGTCCCGGGTGCCGGACCCGGAAGAGGAAGGACAGGCAATGCCCCAGCAACCGTTCGATCCGGGCGCCGCGCGCTACGTGAGCCTCGCCACCTTCCGGCGCGGCGGGACCGAGGTGCGCACGCCTGTATGGACCGCCCAGGTGGACGGGCGCTGCTTCGTGTTCACCGGCGGCGACTCGGGAAAGGTGAAGCGGCTGCGCGCAAACGGGCGCGCGCGGGTGGCGCCGTGCGACGTGCGCGGCCGGGTACGCGGCCCGTGGCGGTCCATGCACGGCCGCCTGGTGGCGGATCCGGCTCTGCTCGCGCGGGTCTATCGGGCCTTCCGCCGCAAGTACGGCTGGCAGATGTGGCTCACCGATCTGGCGTCCCGGTTGACGGGGCGGCTCGACCGGCGGGCGGTCATCGAGCTGCTGCCGGCGGACGAGGAGTGATGCGCTCCTCTCGGCCACGGGTGTCGGACCGCGCGCCGGTTGACGGATCCGCGACCGGAGCCCTGCGGTCCCCCGTCGACTCGGTCCCGCAGCGTTCCGTAGATTGCGAGCGAGGGCGGATGTTGAGCAAGGGACAACGGCGCCGTCGACCTCACGATGCAGCGCCAGCATCCGGTTCGAATTTCAGCGCCAGGCCGTTGATGCAGTAGCGCAGCCCCGTGGGCGGCGGGCCGTCATCGAACACGTGGCCCAGGTGCCCGCCGCAACGCGCGCACAGGATCTCGGTGCGCACCAGGAACAGCAGGCTGCGGTCCTCGCGGGTCTCCACCGCGCCTTCCAGCGGCTTCCAGAAGCTGGGCCAACCGGTTCTGCTGTCGTACTTGGTCTTCGAGGAGAACAGCGGCAGCGCGCAGCCGGCGCACACGAAAGTGCCGGCACGCTTCTCGTGCAGCAGATCGCTGGTGCCCGGCCGCTCGGTGCCCGCCTCTCGCAGGATCTCGAACTCCTCCCGGCTCAGGCGCTCGCGCCACTGGGCCTCGGTCAGCGCCCGCCAGTCCCGGGGGTTCTCGGCGCCGGAGGCCCGGGACGCGAAGAGGCCCAGGGGCACGGCCGCGGCGGCGGTGGCCGTCAGGGCGGTGAAGCGGCGGCGGGTGAGACGGTGGCTAGGGTCGTTCATGGCTCGCGCTCCGTTGGTGCGGTCGGCAGGCAGGCGGCGCCGGTGCCGCGCCGCCCATCCGGAAGACTACCCCCGACCAGCGAATGTTCCCCAGGTCTGGCGTGGCGCAACGCCCGGATGCATTGCGGCGGGCGCCCGGTCGCCGGCGTCGGCGCTATCGCGGTCCACGCCCATGCGTTACGGTTTCGCCACCTGCAAACGCGTGCCGGGAGCCCGAGGAGACTGCGATGGCCGGCGGCTGGGCGAAGGACGGAGCCGTACAGGACCAGATCGACGCCACGGTGGAGGATGCCGTGCTGCGCGCGCGCAGCCGGATCGCCCACGGCGAGAGCCTGGCCGAGTGCGAGGAGTGCGGGACACCCATCCCCGAGGCGCGCCGCCAGGCGGTCCCCGGCGTGCGCCGATGCGTCGGATGCCAGGAGACCGCGGAATCGGCGCAACGGGACCAGGGTGCCATGAACCGTCGGGCGAGCAAGGACAGCCTGTTGCGTTAGCCGTCGCCTGCCCCGGGCCCCGTCTGCGCCGGCTCTGCCGCGGGCACTGTGTCTCGCGGGCATGTGCGTGGCGCACGGCGTCTGCATGACGGGCGTGGAGGATTCCACGCCGGGGTCGGGCGACTGATGCGCC
>JBFHNV010000268.1:0-7498 GCA_041593595.1 Gammaproteobacteria bacterium | reverse complement strand
GCGGGGGGCGGCGCCGCGGGTGCCGAGGATGTTGGCACGGACCTGCTGCCGGGCGCGCTCCTCGCTCTCCGCGGCGGTGGTGCCGCGGCCCACCGAGGTCACGCGCAGGGAATCCAGGGAGGTGACGCCGCCGCCGACCCCGTCGAGGCAGTTCTCCAGCGCCTGCACCGTGCACAGCCGGCGGTTGACGACTTCCGTCGCGGCGGCGGGACCCGCCAGCAGCGAGAGCGCGGCCCCGGCGGCCAGGAATAGAGTGATGGTTGACCGCATCGGTTAATCCTCGATCTCAGGTTTCAGGGATAACACGATGAAAGAATAGCAGAACTCTTGGCCGATGCGAGTCCTGCCGTGCCGGCTCAGGATCGGCCCAGACGCGCCCAGTCCCGGTCCCAGCAGCAGCTGTGGTCGTGCTCCGGATACTCCTCCATGCGGGCCCGGTTGGGCGCCGGGATGGCGCGCAGGAAGCGGCGCACCACCTCGGGAGCCACCACCGAGTCGCGCCCGCCACACAGGTGGCGCTGGGGCAGGCCGGCCAGCAGGTGGGCCACATCCACCGGGTCCAGGGAGCCGTGGAGCGGCGTCATCCGGCCGTTCTCCGTCCAGTAGGCCAGATCCAGGGGCGATGCCACCGTGATCAGGGCGTCCACGTCATCGCGCCGTGCCGCCAGCAGGGTGGCCAGGGCCCCGCCGCCGGAATGGCCCAGGAGCACCACCCGGCGCCCGGGGCCCACCGCACGGGACACCACCTGGTCCAGCGCCTCCACCACCTCCCGGGCATAGCGGTGGGACGTCCACCAGCGTACGTCGCAGCCTCTCCGGGCGGGCTCGGGCAGGTACATGCACGGTCGCCCCACCCACAGCACCGCGGACGACGGGTCCCGGGCCGCCAGGCGCAGACCCATGGGGTCCAGGGGTGTCGGGTCACGGGGCGGGCGCCGACCCCGCCAGGGCCGCCCGTCGCCCTCGATGTACACCCGCACCGGGCCGGTGGCGCCCGCGAGCCCCCGGGCGTAGGTGCGCAGCGCGAAGCCTCCCGCGTGCTCCACGCGGGCCGTGAGCCCGGCACCGGCGGCGATGCGGTCGGCCACATCCTGCTCGCTCATACCTGCGGGCAGGGTCACACAGCCCGACACCGCCAGTGTGAGCCACGCCACGCCGGCCACGGCGATGCGCCGGATACAATGGGCGCTGGCGACGAACTGCGTGGAGCGTGGACACATGAAGGCGAAGCTTGCCGTATCCGGATGGCTCGTGCTCGCGGCGTTGCTCGCGGCAGGGGGGGCGGCGCGGGCGCAGGAGAGCGCTGCCGAGGTGATCGATCTGCGCGGCACCGCCAGCGCCGTGGCCGAGACCGGCGCCCGCCGCAACCTGGACGAGGGGGACGCCCTGTTCCAGGGCGACCGGGTCGAGACCGGCGCCGATTCCGCCCTGTCCATGCGTTTCACCGACGGCTCCACCTTCCAGCTCGGTGAGAGCGCCGCCATGAGCGTGGACGCGTACTCGTACAAGGAGAACGCGGACAGCGACAGCTTCACCACCAGTCTCTTCAAGGGCGCCTTCCGCTTCGTGAGCGGCCTCATCGCCCGCGCGCGGTCCCGCGCCATGGGCGTGCGCACCCCGGTGGCCACCATCGGCATCCGCGGCACCAGCGTCGGCGCCGAGGTGGACACCACCTCCGCCGTCGTGGTGCTGCTCGAGCCCGACGAGCCGCGCCCCACCGCCATCGAGGTGGCCAACAGCTTCGGCAGCGTCACCATCGACCAGCCGGGCTTCGGCACCGAGATCCCGGACGCCAACAGCCCCCCGTCGCCGCCGCGGCGCATGCAGCTGCGCACGATCCAGAACCTGATGCGCACGCTGCAGTCCGTCGGCCGCGTGCGGCCGCCACGGATCCGGTGACCCACGCGGCGGGCGCGGTGTGATTCAATACGGGGTGGGAGGCCCGGGGGGAGCGCGCCATGGACACCTTGCAGAAGCTGCTGGACGCGAAGGGGCGGGAGCTGTGGGCCATCGCCCCGGATGCGTCGGTGTACGACGCCATCGCGATGATGGCGGAGAAGGGCTGCGGTGCGCTGCTGGTCATGAACGGTGACGACCTGGCGGGCATCATCTCCGAGCGCGACTACGCGCGGAAGGTGATCCTCGCAGGGCGCTCGTCGAAGAGCACCAAGGTCAGCGACATCATGAGCGCGCCGGTGATCACGGCGGATCCGACGAGCAAGGTGGAGGAGTGCCTTTCGCTGATGACCGAGAAGCGCATCCGCCACCTGCCCGTGGCCCGTGGCGGCAAGGTGGTGGGGATGGTGTCCATCGGGGATCTGGTGAAGGCCATCATCGCCGAGCAGCGCTACCTGATCGCCCAGCTCGAGCAGTACATCAAGCAGTGAGCGCCCGCCACGCCAGATACCCGCGGTAACGCCGCCGCGCGACCTGCCCCATTTCGTCATCGTTCCGCCCCGCCGCGGCCCTCATGGCGGGCCATCCTGTTCGCCATCCCGCCACGCGGCGGGGTGTCTCCTCCCCGGTGACGGGCCTCGAGGATGGCCCCTGGCCGGTTCCGGCCGCGACGGTCCGCGGCGCCCCTCCCCGGGCCGGCCGGAACCGGCATCTTTTCTTGACTAGAGCCCCATCATGGACTTCAGTCGCCGCAGCAGCACGTAGTCCGGCTGCAGCATGTCGCCCACGATGGTGAAGTGGTTGCGGCCCGCCACCTCCACGTACTCGGCGGCGGCGCCGGCTTCCTTCCAGGCCTCGGCGAAGTCCCGGCTCTGGCGCTTGAACTCATCGCTCTCGTCGCCGCCCACCGCGCTGATGCAGTGCCCGCCGAGGGTGGGCTTCAGCCGGATCGGGCTCAGGCGCCGCGCGCCGGCCGCGTCCAGGGCCAGCGTCTCGTTGATGGGGTGCAGCAGCAGCGGCTCGAGATCGAACAGCCCGCTCAGGCACATGGCACCCTTCACCAGATCCGCGGGCATCTCGTGATCCACCTCGGGCCACTCGGTGGCGGCCATCATCGCCGCCAGATGGCCGCCGGCGGAGTTGCCCGCCACGAAGAAGCGGTGCTGATCGCCGCCGTACTCATCGATGTTGTTCCACACCCAGGCACAGGCGCCGCGGATCTGGCGCACGATGTGCTCCACGGTGACGTGCGGGCAGTGGGAGTAGCTCACCACCACCACCGTGGCGCCGGCGTTCACCAGCGGCTCGGCAAGGAAGCTGTAGGAGGACTTGTCCCGCGAGCGCCAGTAGCCGCCGTGGATGTAGAGCACCACGGGGCAGCGCTGGCCCGCGCCGGGGAACACGTCCAGCCGCTCGCGCCCCGTGGGGCCGTAGGGGATGTCCGTCCGGCAGCCGGCGCGTGCCCGGAAACGCGCGCTTGCCTCCGTGAAGCCGGCGACGATGTCCTCGGAGTCGGGGACCATCAGCCGCGCGTTGTACTGCCGCTCGAAGGCTTGCGCGTCGTAACCGCGGTAGACGGCCTCGGACATGAGGGTGGACCCTGGGGCTGGAAACGGGGCGGCGATGATAGCAGCGCGGCTGGCGCGACGGCCCGGGCGCGGTGGGCGCGGGGCCGCCCGTCAGCGCAGGGCGAAGGTCAGGGTCCAGGTGTCGCCGCCGCGCGCCACCGACACGGTGACCGGGTCGCCCGGGCGCTTGCGCCACAGGGCGAGGCGCATGGCCGGCCAGCCGCCGATCGCGTGCCCGTCCACGACGGTGAGCACGTCGCCCGCCTCGAGCCCCGCGTCCCGTGCGGGGCTCGCCTCGTCGAAGCCGGTGATGCGAAGTCCCGCGGGCGCGTCGGCGAGACGCACGCCCAGGCGGCCCGCGGGCGGCAGCGTCCGGGCCTGCGACTGCAGCCGGTAGTCCGACGCCTCCGGGCCCGGCTCGTCCGGGTGCGATTGCAGCACCAGCGCCCACGGTCCCGCGACCCGGCGCGAGAGCCGGTCGGGGATCGGATCGCCGTAGGCGATGTGGCCCTCGCCCGCCAGCACCACCAGGCGCCGCTGCGGGTGCGCCAGCAGGTAGTCGGCCGCGCGCTGTGCCATGCCCTCGTCCCACAGGAGCTGCGCCTCCAGGAAGTGCTGGTAGCGCCGCCGGTCGCTGCCCGGGTGGCTCTCGAACACTTTGCGCAGGCGCCCGCGCGCGGCGGCGTCCAGGCTCGCCAGGCCGTCGCGGGCGACCCGGTGCACCAGCTCGCCGGGCACGTCGAGCGCCACCAGCGGAACGCGGTGCGCGTGGGCGAACTCGAGGATGGGGGCATACAGGCGCGGATCGTGGCCCTGACGGCTGAACCACTCGCTCTCGGCGAGCAGCGTCTGCAGGTCCCCATGAGCGGTGACGTAGCGATCCAGCGCCGGCTGCGCGGGCGCCTGGAAGAGCTCGAGGCCGATGGCCAGGGGGCCGTGGCCGCGCAGCCGGCAGACGATCTCCAGCTGGTTGAGGTGATGGTCGTAGCGGTCGTGAAGCTCGCCCACGAACACCACGCGCCGCCGGGCCAGCTCCGCCACCAGGGTAGCGAACTCCATGACCGGACCCTCGGCCGGCAGCACCGGGGGCGGCATCCAGCCCGCGTCACGAGCAGCCTCGCTGCACGCGACCGCGGCCGCAGCGGGCGCGGCCAGCGCGAGCAGGGGCGCGAGGACCACGGCGGCGGCGCCCCGCCCGGGCGGTGATCGACGGAGGGCAGCGTCCACCGCTCGATGCTACCCGGGCGCGCCGGGTCGCTGCGCCGGGTCCTGGCTCCGGGGACCGGCGCGCCCGCGCAGCCCGCCCCGTTCAACCGCCCTCCCGCAGCATGTCCACGTGGGGGATCCCGTCCTCGTCGTAAGGCGGCGACACGGGGTCGAAGCCGAAGCCGGCATAGAAGGGGACCAGGTGCTGCTGCGCCGCGAGGCGCACCGCCACCGGGCCGTGACGCTCGCGGATGCGCGCCAGCGCGAGCGTCATCATCTCCCGCGCGAGCCCCTGGCCACGCCAGGCGCGATCCACCGCGACGCGCCCGATGGCGGCGTCGCGCCCGCGCACCCCCGGCGGCAGCAGCCGCAGGCAGCACGCCAGGTGCTCGCCCTCGTGGCCCGTGAGGTGCTCCGTCTCGCTGTCCAGGCCGTCCGCGTCCAGGTAGAGACTTCGCTGCTCGATGACGAAGATGCGCTGGCGCAGCGCCAGCATCTCGTACAGGGCCGGTGCGTCGAACTCCTCGAGCCGCCGCCAGCGCCACTCGATCCAGTGCACGTTCAGAAATGGAGCAGGGTGTGCACCCGGTGCCCGTCCAGCGCCCGGCGCCCGTTCAGCGCGTCCAGCTCGATGAGGAAGGCGCAGGCCACCACGGTGCCCCCCAGGCGCTGGATGAGGCTGCAGCTCGCCGCCGCCGTCCCGCCGGTGGCGATCAGGTCGTCCACCAGCAGCACCCGGTGGCCGTGGCCCAGGGCGTCCACGTGCACCTCCAGCGCGGTGGTCCCGTACTCCAGCGCGTAGCTCGCGCTCTCGGTACGATGGGGCAGCTTGCCCGGCTTGCGCAGCGGCACGAAGCCCGCGGCCAGCTCCTGGGCGCACAGGGCGCCGAAGATGAAGCCGCGCGCCTCCATGCCCGCCACCATGTCGACGGGCTCGCCCAGGAAAGGCTCCACCAGCCGCAGCACCGCCAGGCGCATTGCTGCCGGATTCGCCAGCAACGGCGTGATGTCGCGAAACACGATGCCCGGCTTGGGGAAGTTGGGGATGGGGCGGATCAGGGATTCCAGGCGGTGCATGGGTGGCGCCGTGATCGGGGCTGGAATCGGCTGCGCGGGCTCAGGCCGCGTGCCCGCGGGTCGCGCGCGGCGGTCGGAGATCGATCTCCCCCTGCGGGTCGAAGGGCACGCCCGCGGGCATGCCGGTCACCCCGAGGCGCCCGCTGATGCCGTAGCGCAGGGCGCCGCCGCTCTCGCCCAGGAGTCGCACCTGATCCAGCAGCCGCGCGATGGTGCTGGTGACGCCCACCGCGAGGGTCTTCTCCCCGTAGGCCGGGATCGACACCCGCTGGTTGCTCACGCCGCTCGCGAACTCCGCGCCGTTGATGGTGATGGTGTAGTCGAGGCCGCTCACGGGCAGCGCGACGGGGTTCGGGTTCTGGATGCGGATGGTGGCCAGGTAGCGCTGCTCGAGGAGCTGGATCTGCACCGGCTCGACTCCCACCAGCGTGACCCGGGGTGGCTGGTCCAGCCCGCTCAGGGCAGCGCAGGCGGTGAGTGCCGCGGCGGCGGCGGTGGCCGCCATCCGGAGGGCCGTGTGACGGAGCAGGCGCTGCATGGGGGTGCAGGCTACAACGCGGCGCGGGTGCCGAACCACTGTCCGGTTCACGTTCCCGGGCGGCGGGGCATCACGCGCCGCGCAGCGTTTCCAGCGCGGCCAGCGCCCGGCGCCGTGCCGCCGCGTGCTCCACCACCGGCCAGGGATAGTCGTGCCCCAGGCGAACCCCGGCGGCCTCGAGCACCGCCGTCGGCGCCGCCCACGGCGCGTGCACGTGCTCCGGCGGCAGCCGCGCCAGCTCCGGCAGCCAGCGCCGCACGTAGCGCCCGCCGGGGTCGAAGCG
The DNA here is from genome assembly GCA_041593595.1 of Gammaproteobacteria bacterium. GTDB lineage: Bacteria > Pseudomonadota > Gammaproteobacteria > HK1 > HK1 > JBFHNV01. The sequence goes on along the minus strand of JBFHNV010000268.1, from coordinate 930 downwards.
TCCGCCCTGGCGCACCGGGTTGAAGATGCGGAAGTACGGCGCCGCGTCGGCACCGCAGCCCGCCGCCCACTGCCAGCCCATGGTGTTGCTGGCGAGATCCGCGTCCACCAGGGTGTCCCAGAACCAGCGCGCCCCCGCGCGCCAGTCGAGCAGCAGGTGCTTGACCAGGAACGAGGCCACGTTCATGCGCACGCGGTTGTGCATCCAGCCCGTGTGCCACAGCTCGCGCATCCCCGCGTCCACCAGCGGGTAGCCGGTGCGCCCGCGCTGCCAGGCGCCGAGCGCCGGGCCGTCCTCGCGCCAGGGAAAGGCCTTGTACCTGGGATACAGCGGCTCGTCGGGCGTGTGCGGGAAATGGAACAGCAGGTGGTGGGCGAACTCGCGCCAGTAGAGCTGGCGGGTGAAGGCCTCGTTCGACACCGCGTGCCACACCCGGTGAGGCGAGATCTCGCCGAAGTGCAGGTGCGGCGAGAGCCGCGACACCCCGTCCGTCGCCGGCAGGTCGCGGCCGGTGGCGTAGTGCGCCGCGGCGCCGTCAACGAAGACCGCGAGCTCGCGCTGCGCACCAGCCTCGCCGGGTGTCCACGCCTCGCGGATCCCCACCGCCCAGTCGATGCGCGGCAGCAGCGCGAGGGCGTCCAGGGTGTCGCCGGCCGGCCAGGTCCGCGGCGCCGGCAGGTTCCCGGGCGCCGGCGCCGGGGAACGCGGCGGCCCCAGCGACAGGCAATGCCGGTGGAAGGGGGTGAACACCCGGAACGGCCGGCCCTGGCTGCTGGCCACGGCCCAGGGCTCGTTGAGCAGGGCGCCGTTGAAGCTGCGGGCCTCGAGCCCGCGTTCGCGCAGCGCCCCCTTGACCTGGGTGTCGCGTGCGGTGCTGGCGGGATCGTAGAGCCGGTTCCAGTACACGGCGCTGGCGTCGCATTCCGCCGC
>JBFHNV010000267.1:0-7527 GCA_041593595.1 Gammaproteobacteria bacterium | reverse complement strand
GCCGACCTCGCCACGCGCCGCGCGCGGGCCCGCGGCGGGCGGCTGATGCTCAATGGCGGCGGCGGGGAGATCTTCCGCAACTTCTTCTACCTGCCCACGCGTCCGTTCACTGCCATGGAGGTGGTGTGGAGCTTCTACAGCCGCTACGTGCCGGGGTGGTGCACGGAGGCCTTTGACGAGGCGACCTACCTCTCGGCACTGGCGGCGAAGATTGCCGGCACCGTGGGCGGCGGCGAGCCGTTGACCCGCGAGCAGGTGGAGTACGTCTACCCGGCGTTCCGCTGCGGCTACTGGATGGGGCGCAACAACAGCATCAACGCGCGCCTTGGCTTCGCGCTCACGCCCTTCATCGACCGGGATCTCGTGCGCCTGGCGGCGCGGGTGCCCCTGCGGCTGAAGAACCACGGGCGCTTCGAGGCAGCCCTCATCCGCGCCGTATCCCCGGCGCTGGCCGCCTATCGGTCCGACTACGGGCATGCCTTCGATCGGGAACCGCCCCTTTCGCGCATCGTGAAGGACTACGCGACGCTGTTGCGCCCGCCGCGGCTGCGGCGCTACACCTACCGGCTGCGCAACCGCAAGCCGCGCCCGCGTCCGGCGTGGCTCGAGGCGCGGATGCTCGAGCGGGTGCTCGACCCGGCGATGCCGGTGATGTCGCGGTTCTTCCACGTGGGGCGGGTCAACGATCCAGAGGCCTTCGCCCGCATCGCCACGCTCGAGTATTTGTTCGCGGCACTGAATCGCTGAGGCCGCCCGCGCCCCGGCGGGGGCAGCGGGGTCCGGGACACTGGACGCCCGGCCCCGCCGCATGGCACAAGGGTGGCGGACACGGCGCGGCGCGCCAGGAGGCCGTCATGGGCGAGGCAGATACCCGGTCCCGGCGTCTCGGCGGGCGCCAGGCGCGGCGTGCGGTGCGCAGCGCGCCGCTGGAGGAGAGCCTGAAGGCGGTGCGCCCGGGCGAGCGCGGCGGGCGCTTCGCCCCGCTCACGGCGGCCGACGTGGACCGGGTGCACGGCGCGGCGCTGGAGGTGCTGGAGACCATCGGGCTGGCCAACGCCATTCCGAGCTGCGTCGCGGCGCTCACCACGGCGGGCGCCGTCCACGGCGGCGACGGGCGGCTGCGCCTGCCGCGCGCGCTGGTGGAGGACACGGTGGCACGGGCGGCCCGCGGCATCGTGCTCCACGGGCAGCGCCCGGACCACGATCTGGATCTCTCGGGGGAACGGCTCTACTTCGGCACCGCCGGCGCCGCGGTGCACGTGGTGGACCCGGTGACGCGCGTGTACCGCGAGTCCACGTTGCGGGATCTCTACGACATCGCGCGGCTGGTGGACGCCCTGGAGCACGTGCACTTCTTCCAGCGCCCGCTGGTGGCGCGGGACATGGCCGACCCACGGGACCTGGACTTCAACACCTGCTATGCCGCCGTGGCCGGCACGGCCAAGCACGTGGGCACGAGCTGGGTGGACCCGGCCCACGTGGAGGAGTCGCTGGCGATGCTGCATCTCGTCGCCGGCGACGAGGCGCGCTGGCGGGAGCGCCCCTTCGTGAGCATGTCCTGCTGCTTCGTGGTGCCGCCGCTGCGCTTCGCCGAGGACGCGTGCCGCTGCCTGGAAGCCGCGGTGCACGGCGGCATGCCGGTGCTGCTGCTGTCGGCGGGCCAGGCGGGCGCCACCTCGCCGGCGTCGCTGGCGGGCTCCGTGGTGCAGGCGGTGGCCGAGGTGCTGGCGGGGCTGGTCTACGTGAACGCCCTGTCGCCCGGACACCCGGCCATCTTCGGCACCTGGCCGTTCGTGTCGGATCTGCGTACCGGCGCGATGAGCGGCGGCAGCGGCGAGCAGGCGGTGCTGATGGCGGCGGTGGCGCAGATGGGGCGCTTCTACGGGCTGCCCACGGGCGTGGCGGCGGGCATGAGCGACGCCAAGCTCCCGGACGCCCAGTCCGGCTACGAGAAGGGCTACACCGTGTCCCTGGCGGCCCACGCGGGCGCCAACCTGGTCTACGAGTCCGCCGGCATGCAGGCGAGCCTGCTGGGTTGCTGCTACGAGAGCTTCGTGAACGACAACGACATGCTGGGTGCCATCAACCGCTCGGTGCGCGGGATCCGGGTGGACGACGAGAGCATGGCGCTCGGTGTGATGCGCGACGTGTGCATGGGCGGCCCCCAGCACTACCTGGGCCATCCCCAGACCCTGTCGCTGATGCAGCGCGAGTACGTGTACCCGGAGGTGGGTGACCGCACCAGCCCCAAGGAATGGCGCGAGCAGGGCAGCACCGACGTGCTCGCCCGGGCCCGGGAGCGGGTGCGCGAGATCCTCGCCGCGCCGCGGCCGGGGCACCTGGACCCGGCCGTGGACGCCCGCATCCGCGAGCGCTTCGCGGTGAAGCTGCTGCACGACTGAGAGCCCGCTGCGCAGCGCCTGGCCGGCGGGCCCACGGCGTGCCCGCGGCGGCGGGGGCTGCGGCCGCTGTCGCGATCAGACGCTGCGCGCCGCGGCGCACATGGCCGTGAGCTTGGCCATGGCGAGCTCCCGCCCGAGCAGGCCCAGGCCGCAGTCCGGGGCGGCGATCAGGCGCTCGCGATCGATGTGCTCGAGCGCCGCGGCCAGCCGCCCGCGGATGGTCTCCTCGCGCTCCACGGCGCTTTTCGCGATGGCCACCACGCCCAGGATCACCGTGGTGCGGGTGAAGCGCTCGAGCAGCCGAAGATCGTTGTGGCGGTGTGCGTCCTCCAGGGACACCGCGTCCACCGCCGCCGCATCCACCGCGTCCGCGAGGCGGTGGTAGGCCTCCCGGGGCGCCTTGGGGTAGTCCGGGTTGTCCAGTCGATCCGGGTAGCCGCAGCACATGTGGGTGATGCGCTGCACCCCGTCTGGACAGCCATGGAAGGCACGCTCCAGGTGCTCGAGCCCGTAGTCCAGCGCCGCGTTCGCCTTGCGGGCGAATACCGGCTCGTCGATCTGGATGTGGCGGCAGCCCGCCGCCGCCAGCGCTCTCACCTCGGCGTTCAGCGCGTCGGCCAGCGCCGCGCCCAGGGCGCGGGGATCGCCGTAGTGGGCGTCCACGGTGGTGTCGGCGATGGTCAAGGGGCCGGGCAGGGTGATCTTCACCGGCCGGTCGGTGCAGCCTTGCGCCACGCGCCAGTCCCGGTCCAGGAAGTGCGCCCGGGCACGCACCGGCCCGCGGATGGTGGGCAGGCGGGCCCGGTAGTTCCCACCGCGCACCGCGGTCTCGGTGAGGTGCTCGAAGTCGAAGCCGTCCAGGTGGCGGCAGTGATAGTGAATGTAGTTCTCGCGCCGGATCTCGCCGTCGCTGGGGACGTCCACGCCGCAGGCCACCTGGTCCTCCACGGCGGCGCGGGTGCCGCGGGCGAACACCGCCTCCGCGTCGTCGCCCAGCGCCGCCACCGCCTCCGCCCAGCCGGCGGTGGGATCCGGCGTGTCCGGGTTCTCGAACCAGTCCGGGACGGTGACGAAGTCGGGCTTCGGCCAGGCGCCGATGGTGGTGGTGAGCAGGGGCACGGCGGGATCAGTCCCGGAGGTCCGAGGCCACCACCGCCAGGCAGTCCCCGGTGCCCACGAGGCCCGGGTGGTGGCGGCACACCAGCACGCCGTCGCAGCCCGCGAGGTACACGTGGGGCGTGGCCTGGGGTTGGTTGAAGTCATGCACCCGCGCGATGGGCTCGCCGGCCTGCACCTCGGCGGCCAGGGGCACCAGGTACTCCAGCATGCCGTCGTGGTCGCTGAGCACGAAGGCGGCGTCGTCGTCGGTGTTCAGGATCCGGGTCGCCGGGCCGGCGCGCGGCGTGTCCGCCGGCGCCAGCATGCCCAGGTGGCGCAGGATGTTGTTGGCGCCGGCCCGCGCGATGGCCACCGTATCCGGGGTGGCGGTGCCGCCGCCGCCGAGCTCGGTGGACACGAACAGCTTGCCCAGGCCCTCCACCGCGGTGTCCAGCAGGCCCTCGGAGTCCAGCTCCGTGAGCACCAGCCCGTAGGGAGCGCCGAACGCCACCAGCGCGTCCAGGGTGGCGCGCATGCGCGCCGGGTCGTCCAGGCGGTGCACGATGGCGCTGGGCGCGAACATGAGGGTGCGCCCGCCGGAGTGGATGTCCACCACGGCGTCGGCGCGTGCCACCAGCTCGCGATACACGTAATCGGCAATCATGCTCGTGACGCCGCCGCGGGGATCGCCGGGGAACGAGCGGTTCATGTTGCCGCCGTCGATGGGCGAGGTGCGCCGCCCCGCGCGCACCGCGGGCAGGTTCAGCGCCGGCATCACGTAGATCCGTCCGGCCAGCCCGGCGGGCTGAAGCTCCCGGGCCAGGCCCATGAGCGCCAGGGGGCCCTCGTACTCGTCGCCGTGGTTGCCGCCGGTGAACAGCACCGTTGGCCCGTCGCCCCCGGCGATGCGCACCAGGGGCACGCGCACCGAGCCCCACGCGGAGTCGTCCCGGGACCAGGGCACCGTGAGATGCCCGAAGGCCTTGCCGGGGGCATCGAGATCCAGGGTCGCGCGCACCCGGGAGGGGGCCGCGGCGGCACGGCTCGCGCTCACCGGCTGCTCCCGCTGTCCACCTGGCGGCGCAGGTTGCCCGGATCGAAGATGCCCTGGTAGCCCCCGGTGCCCCGGGCCGGCTCGTCGGCCTGGCTGCGGGGGTCGCCGGACGCGGGCTGCGGCGTACCCTCGGGTGAGTCCTGCTCCGGCTCCTCGCCCACCTGGCGCTTGAGGTTGCCCGGGTCGAAGATGCCGCGGTAGCCCTCGGTGCCCTTGGCCGGCTCGTCGGCCGGCCGGGGGGCCTGCGGCTCCTCGCCGATCTGGCGCTTGAGGTTGCCCGGGTCGAAGATGCCGCGGTAGCCCTCGGTGCCCTTGGCGGCCTCGCCCCCGGCCGCGGGCGCGGCCGGGGCCGGCGCCGGCTGCGCGCCGGGCGCCGCGCTCTTGAACATGTCGCGCGCCTTGCGTTCCTCGACGGCGCGCTCCACGCGCTTGCGCTTCTCCTCCTTCACCCGCGCCTTGCACTCCTCCACCCCCACGGTGCCGGCGAAGTAGGTGGTCCCGAGCCCGGCCGCGAACACCGCCACCAGGACGTAGAGCGCGGGCTCGGCCAGCGCGCTGCGCCGCCCCGGGCCGCGCCACTCGCCGCCGGCCGCGACCCGCTCCGCGGCCCGCGCGGCGCGCGCCTCGCGCCGCTTGTAGATCTCGTGCACGGCGGCGCCGAACAGGGTCAGCACCACGATGGCCACCGCGAGCGCGCTGATGGAGGGGTTGATGCCGTAGCGCACCTTGCTGGCCAGCACCGTGGTCAGGGTGGACTCGGAGACGATGGTGAAGATGGTGGTGTTGTAGTTCTCGAACGACGCCAGGAAGGCGAGCACCGCCGCGGAGCCGATGGCGGGCTTGAGGAACGGCAGCAGCACCTTGCGGAAGGCCTGCACGTGGCTGGCCCCGAGATCCAGCGCCGCTTCCTCCTGGGCCGGGTCGAAGCGCTGCAGCCTGGAGATGAACACCAGCATGGCGTAGGCGGACACGAAGGTGGACTGGCCGAGGATGGTGAGGAACATGCCGTCGTAGAACACGCTGTCGTAGCCGGCGTTGAACATGCGGCCCATGCGGTCCCAGAACACCAGCGTCGAGATGCCGAGCACCACTCCGGGGATGAGGATGGGCGAGATCACGATGGTGTAGTACCAGGGACGCACCCGCGGGCTCACCTGGGTGAGCATCAGTGCGCCTGCGAGGCCCATGGGCACGCTCAGCAGCACCACGCCGATGCCGATGAAGATGCTGTTGGTGAGCCCCTTCATCAGCACCTCGTCGTGGATCAGCACGTCGAACCACTCCACGGTGAAGCACTCCCAGGGCGACACCCGGGGAAAGGCGGAGCTGTTGAAGGCGCTGATCCCCATGATGATCAGGGGACCGAACAGGTAGAAGAAGAACACGGCCACGAAGGCCAGCGTGGCCGCCTTGCGCACGGTGTCGGCGCTCACCGGGCGATCTCTCCCAGGCGCACCTTGAAGACCTTCATCATCAGCAGCACGAAGATGATGGTGGCCACCAGCAGGATGATGGCGTACGCGGATCCCCGGTTCCAGTTGTTCCCGGTCTGGAACCACTGGTAGATGATCTGGGTGAACCACAGGCTGCTCGGTCCGCCGAGGATCTGCGGCGCCGCCAGAGCGCCGGCGGAGAGCATGAACACCATGGTGCACCCGGAGCTGATGCCGGGCTTGGCGAAGGGGATCACCACCCGCCAGTGGATACGCACCCACGACGCACCCATGTCGCGAGCCGCCTCGATCTGGTTGGTGTCCAGGCTCTCGATGGCGTTGTAGAGGGGAAAGATCATCAGCAGGATGTAGGCGTAGCCGAGGCCGGCGTACAGGGCGACGTTGTCGCGGATGAAGTCGATGGGCTGGTCGATGACGCCGAGCCACAGCAGGACGCCGTTGATGATGCCGCCGCTACCGAACACGATGCGGAAGGCGAAGGCGCGGAGGATCTCGTTGACCCAGAAGGGTACGATGAGGGAGAGCACCATCAGCCGGCCCCAGGTGCCGCTCGCGGACTTCGCCAGGTAATAGGCGATGGGGTAGCACAGGGCGAGGTCGAACAAGGTCACGAACAGCGCCGCGATGAGGGTACGGGCGAACACCGACAGGTCCACGGTGTTGAACTCGCCCTGGGCCTGGGCGCTGCCGTAGACCATGAACTCGTAGTGCTCGGTGGTGTAGGTGTCCTTGGGTCCCCCGATCTCGGCCGGCGGCAGGTTGTGGCGGAACGAGAAGTCCACCATCACCAGCTGCGGCATGACGATGAGGACGAACACCCAGAAGCCCACCGCCACCACCAGGAACGTGCCCAGGGCGGCGCCGTTGCGGGCGAAGAAGCGCCGGACGGCGGCGGCGAGACCCATCCGCGGGCGGCGAGTCGGCGATGTGCGCCGGCCGGCCTCGTCTGCAGGCGAAGCGGTGGTGGAGGGCTGCGAACTCATGGGGTGACCTCGCGGCGGGACGCTACTCGGCGGCCAGCGGTCCCTGCGGCAGGGCCACCGCCAGGTCCGTGGGAAATCCCACGCGCACCGCCGCGCCGGCGTCGTGGGTGAGCTGGGCGCCGTCGTTGACCAGCGACATCTTCACGGTGTGGTCGCTGCCGGTCACGTCCAGGAAGACCTTCCAGAACTGACCCTCGAACTCCTCGGCGTGGACCTTCGCATCGATGACGTTGTCGTGGGTCGCGCCGTCGGCGAACTTGAGCGACTCGGGGCGCACGAACACGAACGCCGGGTCACCCACGCCGAGCGCTGTCGCACCCTCGGTGGTGCGCGCCCGCAGGCGGCCCACCGGCGTGTCCACCACCGCGGTCCCGTTCTCCAGGGAGCTCACGGTGCCCCGGAACAGGTTGTTCTCGCCGACGAAGGAGGCGACGAAGGCGGTCGCCGGGTCGTTATAGATGGCGGAGCCGTTGCCGATCTGTTGGATCACGCCCTGGCTCATGACCGCGATCCGGTCCGACATGGTCAGGGCCTCG
>JBFHNV010000266.1:0-7554 GCA_041593595.1 Gammaproteobacteria bacterium | reverse complement strand
CGGGTAGCTAAATACGGACGGGATAACCGCTGAAAGCATCTAAGCGGGAAGCCTCCCTCAAGATGAGATCTCCCTGGACCCTCGAGGTCCCTTAAGGTCCGTCGAAGACTACGACGTTGATAGGCTGGATGTGGACGCGCGGTAACGCGTGAAGCTAACCAGTACTAATTGACCGTGAGGCTTGACCATATAACACCCAAGCGGCCTGAGCGCCGCGGGTGTGGTGGATGCAACATCCCACGCGCCTTTACGACTTTCCCGAACGAGAAGAGGAGATTCGAACATCTTCTCTTCCACAAGCTTGCCTGGCGGCAATAGCGAGCGGGAACCACCCGACCCCATCCCGAACTCGGAAGTGAAAACGCTCAGCGCCGATGATAGTGTGGGGCCTCCCCATGCGAAAGTAGGTCACTGCCAGGCATTCATTCGAAGCCCCCGGCGCCTCGCGCACCGGGGGCTTTTTCTTTGTAGACGCAATGCGTCGAGTAATGGCCGCGCACGCTGATCGGCGAACCCTGCCAATCCACATGCACCTCGGTTCCCGGCGTCACGCCGCCGCGCTTGCCGCGCTGCTCGCGCTCTGCGCGCTTCTCTACTGGCCGGGCCTCAACGGCCCCCTGATCCTCGACGACGCGGTCAATCTGGACATCCTCCGTCTGCTGGACGACGCCCGGCAGCTGACGCTCGCCAACGTGCTCGCGGAGCGCGGCGGCGTGGTCGGCGGAAGACCGCTCTCCTGGCTGACCTTCGTGCTCAACTGGCGCGCGACGCCGGGCGACGTGTGGTCGTTCAAGTTGGTGAACCTGATCCTGCACCTCGTAAACGGCGTGCTGGTGTTCGGACTCGCGCGGGTGCTGCTCACGGCCGCGGGCGTGGCGAACCCTGCGCGGAGCGGGGCATGCGCGCTCGCCGCTGCGGCCCTGTGGCTCCTCACGCCGATCCAGGTCTCCTCGGTGCTCTACGTGGTGCAGCGCATGACGCTGCTGTCCGCTCTGTTCTCGCTGCTGGGCCTGCTGCTCTACTGCCAAGGCCGGCTGATGGCCACCCGCCGCCCGTGCGCGGGGACGGTGCTGGTGGCCGTGTCGCTGCTGGTGTGCTGGCCGCTGGCGGTGCTCGCCAAGCAGAACGGTGCGCTGCTGGTGCTCCTGCTGCTGGCGACGGAGACCCTGGTGCTCGCGCCCGCCAGACCGCATCCACGCTGGCCCTTGCGCCTGCTGGCCGGGGTGGCCGCGGCGGTGGTTGCGGCGGGCGCGCTGCGCGCGGCACTGGATCCGCGCTGGATCATGGCCGGATACGACACTCGGGATTTTTCCCTCGTGGAGCGAGTGTTGACCCAGCCGCGGGTGCTGGTCGACTACCTGCTGAACATCGCACAGCTGCCGGGAGGCAGCCCGCTGGGCCTGTTCCACGACGACTTTCCGCTGTCCACGGGGCCTCTGTCACCGCCGGCGACCCTGCCGGCGCTCGCCGCCTGGATCGCGGTGCCGATCGCGGGCTGGTGGCTGCGCGGCAGGCCCGCGGGCCTGCCCATGTTCGGGCTCGTGTTCTTCGCCGTGGCGCATTCGCTGGAAGCGGGGCCCTTCGCCCTCGAGATCTACTTCGAGCACCGCAACTACCTGCCCTCGGTGGGTATCGCCATCGCCGCCGGCGCCGTGTTGGCGCTGCTCGCACCGCGCATGCGCTGGCCGGTGCTGCTGCCCGCGGTGGCCTGCGCAATCCTCCTCTGGCACGGTGGCGTGACATTCGCCCGGGTGCTGGCCTGGACGTCGTGGGACGGCATCATCGCCCTGAACGCGGCCGCTCATCCCGCCTCGCCGAGGGCGCGGGCGGGCGCAGCAATCCAGGCGTTCACAGCCGGCCGGCTGGAGGAGGGACTCACACACCTCCAGGCGGTGCGCCGCTTCGGCGGGCCGCGCATGGAGCCGGGCGTGACCTTCAAGACCCTGGCCGGACATTGCCTCGCCGCCCGTGCACCGCCGCCGGAGGTCTACGCCGCGGTGGCATCTCCAGCCCCCCTGGTCGACCACCCCTACACGCTGGCGGCGCTGCGCTGGTATCGATCCCTGGCCGCCGGCGGTGCCTGCACAGTGGTGGACACGGTGCAGGTCGCGGAGCTGGTGTCGCGTCGGGTGTGGGATCTGCCAGAGCCGGGGCCGCACGCCGCCGCGTGGGTCCTGCACGACGAGGCGGCGCGGCTCCTCGAACACGCGGGACGTCCCGCCGCGGCGGCCGCGCACCTGCACCACGCGGCCGCCCGCGCGCCGACGTCGCATCGGGGCGGGATGATGCGCCGACTCGAGCGCGTGGAGCGCACGCCGCGCGGGGGCTGAGGGCCCGCTCAGCCGCATTCGTGATCGGATAGCGGCATCTCCAGGGGCGGCCGGCCGGATACGGGCCGCGGGGACACGCCGTCAACACGTCCATGTACCCTCGACGGCCGCATCCCTGCGGCCGACGCGCGGCCCGCACCGGACCGGCCCTATCCGAACGCGGCTGCGCTCAGCCGCGCATGCGGGTGCCGTCGGGATCGAACAGCGGCCGCGGGCAGCGGGTGGCCGCCCGGAGCTCGCCCAGGATCTCCACCTGGAACGCGTCCTCGCCGGCGAGCGCCGCGGGCACGTAGCCGAGCGCCACGCTGTGGCCTACGTGGTGCGCGTAGCCACCGGAGGTGATCCACCCAACCACCTGTCCGGCTCGGTGGATGGGCTCGTTTCCGAACGCGTCCGCGTCCCCCGCATCCACGCTCAAGGTAATGCGGCGAAGGCGTGGCTCGCGCTCGCGCTCCGCGAGCAGCGCCTCGCGGCCGATGAAGTCGTTCTTCCGCATGTCCACGAAGGCATCGAGGCCCGCCTCCGCCGGGGAGTAGTCCGGCGTGTACTCGCGGCGAAAGCTGCCGAAGGACTTTTCCAGCCGCAGCGCATTCAGCGCGCGCCCACCGAAGTGTCGGAGATCCAGGTCCTCGCCACACTCGAGCAGGCGCTCGTAGAGCGCGAGCTGGAAGTCCGGCGCGCACCAGATCTCGTAGCCCAGGTCGCCTGTGAAGGTGATGCGGCCCACCAGGCAGGGCACCATGCCCACCTCCATCGGCCGGATGGCCATGAAGCGGAACGCCGCATCGGACACGTCCTCACCGCTCGCGCGAGCCAGCAGCTCGCGCGAGCGCGGGCCGGCAATGGAGAAGCCCACCAGCTCCGAGCGCAGGCTGCGCACGCGTACCGCCGCGCCGTCGAGCTGCTGCTCGAACCAACGCATGTGGTACTCCTCGGCGACGCCGGAGCCGAACACGCGGAAGCGATCGGGGCCGAGCTTCGCCACCGTGAAGTCGCCGATGATCCTGCCGCGAGGGTTGAGCATGGGAGAGAGCAGCATGCGGCTCTCGCGCGGCGTGTGGTTCGCGAGCAGCCGGTTCAGCCACAGCTCCGCCTCCGGCCCCTCCACCGCGTACTTCGCGAAGCTCGAGATCTCGATGAGCCCGACCGCCTCGCGCACCGCGCGGCACTCCTGGGCGACGGGCCGGAAGGCATTCGAACGCCGGTACGTCAGGGTTTCGGCCGCCTCGCTGCCCGGCGGCGCGAACCACAGTGCGTGCTCGAGACCGAAGGCGGCGCCGAACACCGCGCCGCGGGCCTTCAGCCGCTCGTACACCGGGGTGCGCCGTAGCGGGCGGCCCGCGGGGCGCTCTTCGTTGGGGAACGCGATCATGAAGCGGGTGGCGTACACCTCCCGTCCTTTGGCCTTCGCGTACGTGCGCCCGGCGAAATCTCCGAAGCGAGCCACGTCCATGGCGAACACGTCCATGCCCGGATCGCCGTCCACCATCCAGTTCGCCAGCGCGAGACCGATGCCGCCGCCCTGGCTGAAGCCCGCCAGCACGCCACAGGCCGCCCAGTAGTTCGAGAGACCCCGTACGGGCCCAACCAGTGGGTTGCCGTCGGGCGTGAAGGTGAAGGGCCCGTTGATGACGCGCTTGATGCCGGCGTTCGCGAGCGGCGGGAAGCGCTCGAAGGCGCGCTGCAGATTGTCCGAGATGCGATCCAGGTCCGGCGGCAGCAGTTCCTGAGGGAAGTCCCAGGGAGTGCGTTCCGCTGACCAGGGCACGCCGTCGCTCTCGTAGGTGCCGAGCAGCACGCCGCCCATCTCGTTGCGCATGTAGAAGCCGCCGCCGGCGTCAACCGCGTGGAAGCCGTTGGCGAGACCCGCCACCTCGGGCACCGGCTCGGTCACCAGGTACTGGTGCTCCATCGGGATCAGCGGCAGCCGCGCCCCGGCCATCGCCCCCACCTCCCGTGCCCACAGCCCGGCAGCGTTGACCACGTGCTCGGCGCGCAGCGTGCCCTGCTCGGTCACCACGTCCCAGCCCTCCGTGGTGGCGTTGAGCTCCAGCACGCGGTTGTGGCGTATCACCTCGGCGCCCGCAATGCGCGCGGCCCGCGCGTAGGCGTTCGTCACCCCGGCCGGATCCACGTGACCCTCGTTGGGGTCATAGAGAGCGCCCACGTACTGGCGCGGGTCCAGGAGCGGGAGTCGCCGGGCAGCTTCCTCGGGCGAGATGAACTCCGTCTCCATGCCCAGGTAGCGGCCCCGCGCGGCGGTCACCCGCAGGTAGTCCATGCGCTCCTCGGAGTCCGCCAGCATGATGCCGCCGGTCAGGTGCACGCCGCAGGAGTGTCCCGAGATGGCCTCGATCTCCTTGTACAGCTCGATGGTGTAGTGCTGCAGCTTGGCGACGTTGGGGTCGCTGTTGATGGTGTGCATGCCGCCGGCCGCGTGCCAGGTGGAGCCGGCGGTGAGCTCGGCGCGCTCGACGAGCACCACGTCGGTCCAGCCCTGCCGGGTCAGGTGATAGAGCACGCTGGCCCCCACCACGCCGCCTCCGACCACCGCCACCCGGGCGTGTGTCCTCATCTGCTCTGTCTCCTCCTGGCGCACGAGCGCGCAAGCATGCGCACTCGCGCCCCGGTGATCCGTCGCTGGAACGACCCTTTCGATGCCGGGCGCGCCCGCCGGGCGCAGGCTGCGGGGGGCGGAGCCGGGGCGGCCGGCATCCGGGCCGGCGGCAGCTCGGGGGGCGGGGGCCGCTGGCGGGACGTCATGCCGCCGCCGGCGGGACCCGACGCGTCATCCACGGGAGGCGGCGACCCGGTGGCGCCGCGCAAGCCCCGGTACCGTCCGTCGGAGGATGTGCCGGGAGTAGGGTGGCCGGGAATGGAAAGCGTTTCCATGGGAATTCGCAACGCCCTGATTTGATGGAGGTTCACCCCTTGCCCTGGGCCCGGCGGGTCAATATCGGGCCCGGAGGAAAATTCGTAACTGACTGAAATAAAAGGAAGTTAATGTGCACTTTCCAGGTCTGGCCGACGGCGGCAGGGAGCGACGCCCGCGCCTTGTGAGGGCCTCCCAATTTGGCTAGTGTTAGCTCCGATGCTCCCCGCGGGGCAGACCACCAGAGTGGAGAGTCTCAGCCATCAATGGTGCGCTTATGTTCGAATACGACCAGGCGATAGTCCAAGCTCTGCTGGATGACAGCGATACGTTCAAGTCCCTGTACAAGAAGCATCACGATCTGAAAGAGAAAGTACGTAACGCGGAGCTGGGAGTCCTACCCCTGGATGACCTCACCCTGGTTTCGATGAAAAAAGAGAAGCTGCTGGCGAAGGACAAGATGGCAGCCATGATCGACGATTACCGGCGCGGGCACGCCACTGCATAACCCCGTAACGGGATCAAGCCGAACATCACCCGGCGAACGCGCGCCGCCCGAGACCCCCGACGATGATCGCCGGGGGTTTTTTTTGTCCCGAGTCCGCGCCCGGCGACGTTGGGCTATCCTGCTGCCCGGGCGCTCGTCTGTATCAGGAGTTGGCCGAGTGAGTACGGAAGAGATTTTTCGCGAGGACGGCTACGCTCGGGAGTGCACCGCCACCGTCACGGCGGTGGATGGTGAGGGGGTGCGCCTGGATCGCACGGTGTTCTACCCCATGGGGGGCGGCCAGCCGGGCGACCGCGGCCACCTGGAGCTCACCGACGGGCGGCGCATCCAGGTGGTGGATACGCGCAAGGGCGAAGCGGCGGGCGACATCATCCACGTGATCGAGGATGCCGTGCCCCAGGACCTGCCCGGCCAGCGGGTCACCGCGCGGATCGACTGGGCGCGGCGCCATCGCATGATGCGTGTCCACACCCTGCTGCACCTGCTGGGCGCGGTGGTGGGGGCGGGTGTGACCGGCGGGTCGATCCGCGACGACGGCACCGGGCGGCTGGACTTCGACCTGCCCGATCCGACGCTGGACAAGGAGGCGATCACCGCGGCCCTCAACCGTCTGGTGGAGGAGGACCACCCGGTGGCCCCGCGCTGGGTGGATGAGGACGAGCTGGATGCCAACCCGGAGCTGGTGCGCACCATGTCGGTGACCCCGCCCCGAGGGCAGGGCCGGGTGAGGCTGCTCGAGATCCGGGGGGTGGATCTGCAGGCCTGCGGTGGCACACACGTGGCACGCACCTCCGAGGTCGGGGCGGTGGAGGTGCGCAAGATCGAGAAGAAGGGCAAGCACAACCGGCGCGTGAACGTGCGTCTGCGGGACCCTGCCTGAGGCAGGCGATGCACGCCTGGCCGCAGGCCGTGTCTTCCGTGGCGCGGGTGGGTAGTGGCGGGGCGTGGAATCTCGACAGACCGCGATCAGCCGTCCAGTAGCAGGTCCTTGGCCTGGTTGATCTTCGCCGCCAGGTAGCCGCTGCCGCCCCGGTCCGGATGCAGCTTCTGCATCAACCGGCGGTGGGCGCTCACGATTTCTTCCTCCGTGGCGTCCTCGCCCACGCCGAGAATCTCCCGCGCCTCGCGCTCCGTCATCGGGCCGCCGTCGCCCCCGCTCGTGCCGGATCCTTCGCCGCCCTCGCGCCACCCGCTGCCGTGATGACGGTCCAGGTAGGCCTCCATCACCGCCGCTGACTGGGCGTCCTCGGCGCGGCACTCCTCCAGCAGCGACCGCAGCTCTTCCAGCGACAGCGACTCGAGCGTGCGGCCCGCGAAGCGCCCGCTCTTCACGGTGCCGCGCATCTCCCCGGAGTCGTGATCGAGCTGCACGTCCAGGAACTCGGTGGACACGCTGGACGCGCGGCCCGGGCTCGGACCGGACGCGGATCGCAGCCGGTCGAACACGCTCTTCGCCGTCAGCAGGCGCTGCATGATGGGGATCGCCGCCGCCGCCATGGCGATTAGCGGGCTGAGTCGCCCGGTGATCGCGGCCAGCAGCAGCACGACACCGCCTGCCACCAGGGCGGCCTTGAAGCCGGCCTGCCGCCGGCGCGCCGGCGGCAGGCGCTTCAGCCAGCTCACCGTGAGGAGCACGGCGATGACCAGGATCAGCAGCAGGATCGGGTGCACGCGGGTTCCGGGCGCTTCAGGGCAGGGATCAGTCGAGCTGGCGCGCCAGCAGGCGCACCGTGTCGCCGCCGCGCGCGCTCAGGTCGGCCAGCGCGCGCCGCCCGCCCGCGGCGAACACGGCCACCGCGGAGAGCAGCTCGCGGAGCTGGTCGGCGCTGCCCGGATCGAAGCGG
>JBFHNV010000265.1:0-7594 GCA_041593595.1 Gammaproteobacteria bacterium | reverse complement strand
CGCCAACATCGTCATCGCCGCGGGCGCCGCCCACGCCATCAAGCTCAAGGGCGACGACCGCATCGTGTGCTGCATCTTCGGCGACGGCGCCATCAACCGCGGTCCGTTCCTGGAAGGGCTCAACTGGGCGCGGGTGTTCGACCTGCCCATCGTGTTCGCCTGCGAGGACAACGGCTTCGCCGCCACCACTCGCACCGAGTCCATGACGGCGGGTGCCGGGCCGGCGGCGCGTGCCAGGGCGCTGGGCCTCGCGTCGGTCACCGTGGACGGCAACGACGTCCTGGTGCTGGCGGAGACCGCCCGCGAGACCTTCGCCCGGGTGCGCCTCACCCGCGAGCCCGAGTTCATCCACATCAAGACCTACCGCCTGGCCGGCCACACCGCCGCCGATCCCGGCGCCTACCGCAGCGCCGAGGAGGTCGACGAGCACCGGGCGGACGACCCCATCGCGCGCCTGCGCGAGACACTGCGCCTCGCCGGCGTGGCGGAGGCGGAGCTGGATCGCCTGGAGCAGGCCGCGGCGCAGGAGATGCGCGAGGTGCTGGACGCCGCCCGGAACACGCCCTTTCCGCCCGCGGCGCGGGCCTTCGGCGACGTGCAGGACGTGGGCGATCCGCGGCTGGACGCGTACTGATGGCCATCATGACCTACATGGCGGCGTCGAAGCGCGCGGTGGCCGAGGAGATGCGCCGCGACGCCGACGTGTGGTGCCTGGGCGAGGACCTGGGACGCGGCGGCGTGTTCGGCCAGTACAAGGGGCTGGTGGACGAGTTCGGACCGCAGCGCATCTCCGATGCGCCCATCTCCGAGGCCTGCATCATGGGCGCCGCGGTGGGCGCTGCCATGATGGGCACGCGCCCGGTGGTGGAGATGCGCTTCTCGGACTTCGCCCTGTGCGCGGTGGACGAGCTGGTGAACCAGGCGGCCAAGGCACGTTTCATGTTCGGCGGCCAGGCCACGGTGCCGCTGGTGGCCCGCGAGCCCGTGGGCATGTGGCGATCCTCGGCGGCGCAACACTCCCAGTCCCTGGAGTCCTGGTACGCCCACGTCCCGGGGCTGGTGGTGGTGTGTCCGTCCACGCCGGCGGACAACTACCTGATGCTCAAGGTCGCCATCCGGTGCAACGATCCGGTGGTCTACATGGAGCACAAGAACCTGTGGGGGCTGGAGGGCCGCGTGCAGGACGAGGAGGCCGCACAGGACGACGTGGCCGGCGTGCTCGGCAAGGCACGGGTGGCACGTACCGGCGGCGACGTGACCATGGTGTCCTGGTCCGCCGCGGTGCACGAGTGCCTGCGCGCGGCAAACGCCCTGGCGGCGCAGGGAGTCGAGGCGGAAGTGATCGATCTGCGCAGCCTCTGGCCGTGGGACAAGCGCGCGGTGTTCGAGAGCGTGCACCGCACCGGCCGGCTGCTGGTGGTGCACGAGGCGGTGGCCGTGGGCGGCTTCGGCGCCGAGGTGGCCGCCACCGTGGCCGAGCACTGCCACGGCCACCTGAAGGCGCCGGTGAAGCGCCTGGGCGCGCCCCGCGCCCCCATCGCCTATGCGCCCAGCATGGAGGACGCCGTGCGGGTGACGGCGGACATGATCGCGAACGCCGCGACGGCGCTGGCCCGTGGGTGAGCGGCATCGCGGACAGGGCGTTTGGTCCACTCTCCCCCGCGAGGGGAACAGGGTTGCGGCGAGGGGGCGTTGAGCAGTCCTTGCCCCTCACCCCGACCCTCTCCCCGCTTGCGGGGAGAGGGAGAAACAGGGCCAGCTCTCCCGGCAAGTGGGCAGAGAGAAACACGGCCAGCTCGCACCCTCGGCGGGCCCTTGGCAACGGTTGGCAATAGCAACGCCAACGGATTGGGAGTTCGATCGGAGCAGGCATGACCACCAGCAACGAGATGACCGGCGGCGAGGCGCTGGCGCGCATGATCCTGGCGCACGGGGGCGGCACCATGTTCGGCATGGGCGGCTTCCAGCTGCTGCCGTTCTACGACGCGGCGCGGCGCCTGGGTCTCGACCACAACCTCATCAACGACGAGCGCTCGGCGGTGTTCGCGGCGGACGCCTATGCGAAGGTGTCGGGTCGCGTGGGGCTTGCCGACGCGACCCTGGGGCCCGGCGCCACCAACCTGCTCACGGGTCTGGTGGAAGGCCTCAACGCCGGCTCGCCCATGGTGGTGCTCATCGGCGACGCCAACCGCGACCACGCCGGCAAGAACATGACCCAGGAGACCCGCCAGGTGGAGATGCTGCGCCCGGCGGTGAAGGAGCTGCTGCGCGTGGAGGCCGTGCACCGCATCCCGGAGCTCATGCGCCGCGCCTTCGACGTGGCCACCCGCGGCCGGCCCGGACCGGTGATCGTGGACGTGCCGGAGGACGTGTGCCACGGCACCTTCGGCTTCGAGGACGGCGCGTTCGACGCCGTGGGCGAGGGCCGCCAGGTGCCGGCGCTGCGCTGCCGGGCGGACCGTGCATCGGTGGCCGCCGCGGCCGAGATGCTCGCTGGCGCGAAGCGGCCGCTGGCCCTGTGCGGCGGCGGCATGCAGATCTCCGACGCCTGCGATGCCATGACCGCCTTCGCCGAGCGCTACGCCATCCCGGTGGCCCACACCATGAGCGGCAAGGGCGCGATCCCCTGCGTGCACCCGCTGAACGCGGGGCTGTTCGGGCGCTACGACCGCATCGCCAACACGCTCATCGAGGAGTCCGACTGCCTGCTGGTCATCGGCTGCAAGCTCGGTGAGATCGCGACCAAGCGCTACGCGGTGCCGCCCGCCGGCAAGCCGCTCATCCACGTGGACATCGTGGCCGAGGAGATGGGCCGCACCTACCGCCCGACCCTCTCCCTGTGGTCCGACGCCCGCACCGCCATCGAGGACCTGGACGCGGTCATGGGCGGCTCCGCGCAGCAGCAGCGCGCCGCGCGCGCAGACTACGCGACGGACATCCCGAAGCGCATGGCCGCGTGGCGGGAGAGCGTGCGCGAGCGCCTGGAGTCCCAGGAGATTCCGGTGTCCATGGCGCGCATGCTCGACGAGCTGAACACGCTGCTGCCCCACGACGGCTACCTGGTGGCCGACGGTGGCTTCGCCGCCCACTGGGGCGGGCTGCTGTTCGACTCCAAGCGCGCCGGGCGCCAGTTCGTCCCCGATCGCGGCCTCGCCTCCATCGGCTACGGGGTGCCGGGCGCCATCGGCGCGAAGCTCGCCGCCCCGGACAAGGTGGTGGCGGCCATCACCGGCGACGGCGGCTTCAACATGGTGCTGGGGGAGCTGGAGACGGCGCGGCGCATGAAGCTCGCCATCACGATGATCGTGGTGAACAACGCGGCGTCGGGCTACGTGAAGGCGCTGCAGCACCTGATGTACGGCGAGGGCGCCTACCAGTCCAGCGATCTCGCCGAGACCGACTATGCGCAGGTGGCCGAGGCGCTGGGCTGCCGCGGCTTCCGGGTGACCGAGCCGGGCCAGCTGGCGGACGCCTTCGAGGCCGCGTTCGCGGAGCGGGAGCGCCCCTGCGTGGTGGACGTGGTGGTGACCCGGGACCCGGGGAAGATGCTGCCGGCGGTGGACAACCGTGCGGTCAAGGCGAAGAAAGGCGACCGGGTGGCCTGAGGACGCCTCCATGTACCGCCTGCTGAACTCCATCACCGAGCCCGCCCCCGGCGAGCTGGAAGGCATCGTGGCCCTGTGCGGCTCCCACGGCGGCGTCTACGCCGCGTACCTCGCGGCGCTCAGCCGCGCGCGGGCGGTGGTGCTGCACGATGCGGGCGTGGGGCGCGACGGTGCGGGCATCGCCTGCATCGCGTACTGCCAGGCGCTCGGCATGGCCGCCGCCACCGTGGACCACCGCACGGCGCGCATCGGCGACGCGCAGGACATGCTGGAACGGGGGCGCATCAGCCACGCCAACGACGCCGCGCGTGGCGCGGGCTGCCAGCCCGGCATGCGCGTGCGCACCGCGCTGGCGGAGCTGGAGGACGCGGCGTCATGGAACGCCGAGCCGCCGCCCTACGCGGAGGGCGCCGGCGAGGAATCGGTGGTGGAGGGCCGCGAGCCCGTGGTCTGGCTGGACTCTGCCAGCATGGTCGAGCCCGAGCACGCCGGGCGCATCCTTGCCATGGGCTCCCACGGCGCCCTGCTCGGGGGCGACCCGGCGGCGGCCCTGCGCACCGACGCCCGCGCCGCCCTGTTCAACGACGCGGGGCAGGGCATGGAAGGCGCCACGCGCCTGCCCGCCCTGGATGCGCGGGGCATCGCTGCCGTCGCGGTGTCCGCCGCCAGCGCCCGCATCGGCGACGGCCGCTCGACACTGCGCGACGGGATCATCTCCGTCGCCAACCGCCACGCCACGGACGCCGGCGCCGCCGAGGGCATGCCGGCCCTCGAATGGGTGCGCCTGTTGATCACGGGGGACGACCCAGCCTGATCATCCATGAGCGGGTCGGCCTGAGAGCTGAGGAATCGAGCTGGTTTGATCCGTTTGGAAATCGCGTTGTGGAGGAATCGCCATGTCACGACTGAGCCCGCTCACCGAAGCCGACCTGACGCCCGAGCAGCGCGAGGTGCTCGACGCCATCGCGGGCGGCCCCCGCGGCAACATGGGGCTGCAGGGTCCGTTCGGGGTGTACGTGCGCGCGCCGGGCGTGGGCAACGCGGCGCAGGCGCTGGGTGCGGCGGTGCGTTTCGCCACCGCGCTCGAGGAGAACGTGAAGGAGGTGGCCATCTGCACGGTGGGCGCCCACTACCGCTCCAAGTTCGAGTTCGCGGCCCACGCGGCCCTGGCGAAGAAGGCCGGCGTGGACCCGGCCATCGTCGAGTCGCTGCGCATCGGCGAGGTACCGGCGTTCGGCGACGAGCGCGAGCGCCTCGCCCACGAGGTCGTCACGCAGCTCCTCGTCCAGCACCGCCTGAGCGACGAGCTGTACGCCAGGGCCGCGGGCCTGCTGGGCGAGACCCGGCTCATCGAGCTGGTGGCCACCGTGGGCTACTACACACTGGTGTCGCTGATGCTGAACACCTTCCAGGTGCCGTTGCGCGACGGCATGACCGACCCCTTCCCCACGCTGCCCTGAATTCAAGCGGGACGCAGTCGCTTGATTACCACCCGACCAGTCGCCGCCGCGCCATATCAACGTCGGGATCCGGACTCATTCGTCCTTCGCCCCGGAGTTCGAGTAACACGCAGCCACCTGATGTCCGGGCGACGGCGGAAGTCCGTGCCATCCGGGCGTGAGCATCTGCTACCTTCGTCTGCAGGTGTCGGGTCCACCGGATGGAGACCATGAGCACGACCTCGAGCCACGACGCGTGGAGCGCCGGTGACAGCTACGAGCTCTACATGGGTCGATGGAGCCGGGCCATCGCGCACGAGTTCGTGACCTGGCTGGAACAACCCGACGGGCGCGACTGGCTCGACGTGGGCTGTGGCACCGGCGCCCTGACCGCCACCATCCTCGAGCATCGCGCGCCGCGATCGGTGCTCGGCATCGACCCCTCGGACACGTTCGTCGCGCACGCACGTGGCGCGATTCCGGACCAGCGGGCGCGGTTCCAGGTGGCCGGCGCGGATGCGCTGCCCTGCGCCGACGGGGCCGTGGACGTGGTGACTTCCGCGCTCGCCTACAACTTCTTCCCCGACCGCCCGCGCGCCCTGGCGGAGATGCAGCGGGTGACCCGCGACGAGGGCACCGTGTCGTTCTACGTGTGGGATTACCCGGGCGGCGGCATGGGCTTCATCGACGCGTTCTGGCAGGCCGCCCGGGCGCTGGACGCTGGCGCGAGCACGCTGGACGAGGGCCGGCGATTCCCGTTCTGCACCCGGGAGGCACTGCGCGACGAGGTCGTGGCCGCGGGTCTGGTGGACGTGGTGGTGGAGGCCATCCAGGTGCCGACCCGCTTCGCCAGCTTCGACGAGTTCTGGCACCCTTTCACCCTCGGCGCCGGTCCCGCTCCCGGCTACTGCATGAGCCTGGACGAGGACGCCCGGCAGGCGCTGAAGCGACGGCTGATGGACGACCTGCCCGCCGCGGGGCCCATCGAGCTGCCTGCCCGGGCCTGGGCGGTGCGCGCGAAGCGACCGGGCGGGTCTGCCCGGCCCGGCTGATCGGGTGTCGGCCGGACCCCTACCCACGTGACGGGAGCAGAACCGATGGACGCACGAGCACTGAAGGATCTGCAGGCACCGCTCAAGCAGCAGTACCGGGAGCGTCCGGAATCGGCGGTGATCACGCTGAAGGCCGAATCGCACATGGGCGAGGGCATCACCTGCAGCGTGGACACGGGCCGCGCCATGGTGGAGGCGGGCCTGCACCCGGCCACCGGCGGCGACGGCCTGTCCGCCTGCTCCGGCGACATGCTGCTGCAGGCGCTGGTGGCCTGCGCCGGTGTCACGCTGCGCGCGGTGGCGACCGCCATCGGCGTGGAGCTGCGCGACGCCACCGTGCGGGCCGAGGGGGACCTGGACTTCCGCGGCACCCTGGCGGTGGACAAGGAAGCGCCGGTGGGGTTCAAGGCGATCCGCCTGCACTTCGATCTCGACACGGATGCCCCGGAGGAAGAGCGCGCCTCGCTCATCAAGCTCACGGAACGCTACTGCGTGGTGTACCAGACCCTGCGCCAGACCCCGGGTTTCCAGGTGAGCCACGGCCTGCGCTGACGAAATCAAGAGGGACGCAGTCGCTTGATTTCGCTCAGGCGTAGTCCAGCGGCACCGCCGTGGTGTACTTGATGCGCTCCATGGCAAAGCTGGAGCTCACGTCGGAGATGTCGTCCACCGCGGCGATGAGGCGCTTGTAGAAGGCGTCGTAGGCGGCGATGTCCGGCACTGCCACCCGCATCAGGTAGTCGATATCGCCGCTCATGCGGTAGAACTCCATCACCTCCGGGAACCCGGATACGGCCTGCGCGAAGCGCTCCAGCCAGGCCGCGTCGTGACGGCTGGTGCGCACCGCCACGAACACGTCCACTCCCACGTTGAGCCGCCCCCGGTCCAGCAGCGCCACCCGCCCGCGGATGAAGCCGGCCCGCTCCAGGGCCTGGATACGGCGCCAGCACGGTGTGGTGGACAGACCCACCGCCTCCGCGATCTCGGCAGTGGAGCGCGTTGCGTCCTCCTGGAGCATGCGCAGGATGCGCCGGTCGGTGCGGTCCAGGGTCGCTTTCTCTTTTTTCACAGTTCAGGGCAAATTTTTTGCCAGATAAGACCCATACAGTAGTTCATTTTAGGACCTAATTCTCGACTTGCTGGCATACGATAGGTGTCACATTGAGCGGGCCCGTGGCGCCCCGAGGAGAGACGGATGAACCCCCTGACCGCACACCTGGACGACGTGGGCGAGACGTACTTCCAGCACCTGCGCCACGCCCTCGGCTTCTCCCTGGCCCTGTTTACCGCCGCCGCGGCCTGCGGGGTCCACGCCCTGTTCCCGTTCCTGTGCGTGAAGACCGGCAGCGACCGCATCCGCCGCCTGCACGACCGCATGGTGGTGAACCGGCGCCGGCTGACGGCACCCCGCGAGTCCGCCCGCGTCGGCGGGGCCCCCGCGGCCCGCAGCGCCTGACCCCGGGCGAGGGAATCAGTGCCGGCGTCGGTCAGCGTCGGG
>JBFHNV010000264.1:0-7616 GCA_041593595.1 Gammaproteobacteria bacterium | reverse complement strand
TTCGCTCCATCACACGTCCTATCGCGGTCCTGATGGACGCGTCCGGGCGTATCAGCGAAGGGAATCTCACTGCCGACGAGGCCCTCCAGAACCTGGCCGGGGCACGAAACGAGCTGGGGCGCCTGGCATCGTCGTTCCTGGCAATGATCAACAATCTGAGGGAAATGGTTCGCAATCTGCAGGACGGAGTGTCCAACCTCACGGGCAGCACCAGCGAGATTCTGGCGACCTCGCAGCAGGCGGCGAGCACCGCCTCGGAGCAGGCAGCAACGGTCAGCCAGGTGACGACCACGGCGGAGCAGATTCGTCAGACCGGCACGGCGGCAGCCGAGAGCGCCAGCCAGGTGCTGGAGACGTCGGAGAGGGCGCTTCGCGCCGGCAAAGGCGGCGAGGCGCGGATCCACGAAGCCGAGCAGACCATGGAGATCATCGGGCAGCGGGTGACCGAGATCGCCGAGAAGATGCTGATGCTGAGCGAGCAGAACGGGCAGATTGGGGAGATCGTGAACCAGGTGAACGCGCTGACGGAGCAGTCCAACCTGCTCGCGGTGAACGCGAGCATCGAGGCCGCGAAGGCCGGCGACCAGGGTCGCGGTTTCGCCGTCGTGGCCTCCGAGGTACGCAGTCTCGCCGAGCAGAGCAAGCGTTCGACGGAGCAGATCCGGGGGATACTGGACGACATCCAGAAGGCGACGCAGAGCGCGGTGATGGCCACTGAAGAGGGCACGAAGCGCGTGGTGGACGGTCGCGAGGCCATCAGCGCGGTGAGCAAGGTGATCGCGGAGCTCGGCCAGGTGCTCGAGGAGAACGCCGATCGGGCGCGTCAGATTGCCGGCGCGACCCAGCAGCAGGCTGTCGGAATCACGGAGATCTCGCGAGCGATGGAATCGGTGTCGGAGGCGAGCAACGACGCGAGCGGCGGCGCGAAGGAGCTGCAGCGGGCGGTCGGCGACCTGAGTGCCCTGTCGAAGCAGATCGACGGAGCGATCGCGCGCTATTCCATGTGACGGAAGCATCGGCACGGGTGACGTGAGGCCCGGACGCACCCAAGGCGGCGGTCCGGCCTGATCCCGCAGCGTGCGCTCCTTCGGCGGTCATCGACGGGTGACCGAAGCGATGCGTGGGGCCACCGCGGATGCGCTCGAGGTTACCCCCGAGCCCCGGGCACATCGTACGCGGCATTCCTCCATGGCGCGCTGCGTCCAGCGCGGACCCGCATTCGTGATCGGTGTGCGAATCGGTGAGATATGCGGGCTAGTACGCCGTCATGCCCAGCGTCAGCCCGCCGTCGGCCAGCAGCACGCTGCCGGTGCAGTAGCCCGCCTCCTGGCCCAGGAGCAGTCGCACCAGCGGCACGATCTCCGAGACGTCCGCGATGCGCCCCAGCGGGATGCGGGCGAGCTTTGCCGCGTGCTCGGCCTGTGCGGTCGCGGCCGCCTGGCGCAGCACGTTCTCGGTGCCCACCACCCCCGGTGCCACGGCGTTGACGCGGATGCCGTGGCGGGCCAGCTCCACGGCCATGTTGCGGGTGAGCTGCTCGAGCCCCGCCTTGGAGGCGCCGTAGTGGGCCACCCCCGGGCGGCAGAAGGTGGCGGCCGTGGAGCTCACGTTGACGATGCGCCCGCGCACACCCGCGTCGATCATCAGTCGTGCCGCGGCGCGCCCGACCACGAACGGCGCGCGCAGGTTGATGGCGAGCACCCGGTCCCACTCCGCCACCGGCAGCTCCAGCAGCGGCGTGTTCGGATAGATGCCGGCGCTGTTCACCACGCCCTCGATGTCGCCGAGCGCGTCCCAGGCCGCCTGCACCGCCCGCTCCGTCGCGTCCACGTCCAGGAGGTCCACGGTGACGGGGTGCACCCCGCGGCCTTCCAGCGCGGCGAGCCCGTCCGCGTCCCGGTCCAGCGCCGCCACCTTGACGCCGCGCTCGCACAGATCCTCCGCCACGGCGCGGCCGATGCCGGCGGCGGCGCCGGTGACCAGCGCGGTGGCGCAGGGCGGCGTGCTCACGTGAGGCCGTATCGCTCGCGGGCGGCCTCGGCGCTCACCTTGCCGTCGCGGAGATCCGCCTCCACCCGGGAGCGCTCGCGCTCCCGCGGCGGGCCGTAGCCGCCGCCGCCCGCGGTCTCCACCACCAGCCGGTCACCCTGGCGTACCGTGGTGAGGAGCTTCGACGGCACGAGCTCCTCGCCGCCGCCGGCGCGCAGGATGCGCGACACCGCCTTGGCCCCCGGCTCGCCGCCCTGGGCGCCGCGGGCGGCGTGGACATGGCGCTCGCCGCGGTGGGTGAGCGTGACCTCGCCTTCCAGGAACTCGAACTCGCGCACGCAGCCGAGGCCGCCGCGCCAGGTGCCGGCACCGCCGGAATCGCGCCTGAGCGCCATGCGATGGACGCGGATGGGCGCCTCCAGCTCCAGCGCCTCCGCCGGCAGGTTCATGCAGTTGCTGCCGTCGGTCTCGATGACGTCCACCCCGTCGCGGTGCGGGCCGCCGCCGCTGCCGCCGGCGTCGAACTCGCCCACCACGTAGCGCCGGCCGTCGTCGCGCCGCCCGCCGAACATGAGCACCAGCAGCTCGCTGGCGCCGTCGGCGGGCACGCGCTCGGGCAGGGCGTCCTTGAGCGCGCCGACGATGACGCTGGCGATGCGCTTGATGGTGGCGGTGCGCGAGTTGACCGGCGCCGGCTCCACCGGGTTGACCAGGCTGCCCTCCGGCAGGTGCAGGGTCACCGGGCGGAAGCAGCCGCCGTTGGTGGGGATCGCCGGGTCGGTGAGGGCGCGCACCGCGTAGTAGGCCGCTGCCTGGGCGCCGGAGGGCACCGCGTTGAAGGGGCCGCGGGTCTGCGGGCCAGTGCCCGTGAAGTCGCAGTGCATCGTATCCCCGGCGATGGTCACCGCCACCTCGATGCGCACCGGCGTGTCCAGATCGATGCCGTCGTTGTCCAGCCAGTCCACGTAGGGGTAGGTGCCGTCCGGGATCGCTGCCAGGGCCTCGCGCGTGAGGAGCTCGGAACGGTCCAGCAGCTCGGCGAACATGGCCTGGGTGTGGTTGTGGCCGTAGCGTGCGGCCACCTCCCGCAGCCTGCGCGCCCCCACGGTGCAGGCGGCGATCTGCGCCCCCAGATCGCCGAGGAAGGACTCGGGCACGCGCACGTTGAGCTTCAGCATCTTCATGAGCGTGTCGTTGAACACGCCGGCCTCGCGAAGCCTGAGCGGCGGGATGCGGATCCCCTCCTGCCAGATCTCGGTGGCCACGGGCGGCACCGAGCCCGGCGACATGCCGCCCACGTCCTGGTGGTGGGTCATGGCCGCGGACCAGGCCACGGGCCGCCCGTCGTGGAGCACCGGCATCACCACCGCCACGTCCGGCAGGTGGGTGCCGCCGCAGTAGGGGTCGTTCATGATGAACAGGTCCCCCTCGTGCACCGTGTCCGGGGGGAACTCGCGGATGATGGTGCGCACCACCGGGATCAGGGTGGCCAGGTGGATGGGGATGGCCAGCGCCTGGGACAGGGTCTCGCCCTCGAGGGTGAACAGGCTCGCGGAGGCGTCCAGCCCCTCCTTGACCACAGTGGAGAACGAGCTCCGGAGCAGCGTCGACTGCATCTCGTTGGCGATGCCGTCGAGCTTGTTGCGCACCACCTCGAGGGTGATGGGGTCCAGGTGCCGATTGCCCGCCATGTCGTTCATGAAACCGTCCTCCTCACGGCCGGATGGTACCGGATGCGCGCCGTCCAGGAGCAGCGCCGGCGTGGCGGCAGCGTACCCGAAGATCTGATCGTGGGGGTCGACGTGGCAGCGCTCGGAGGTGGTCGGCGGGTAGTCCGAGCGTCAGCGCTTCCGCCGACCGCACGGCCGGAACTGCCAGCCGTCGCCGTCATGCGCGCGAGCCCGGGGCCCTCGGCACCGTGACGCACGCTCGACTTGTAACGATTGGTGTCCATCGGTCATATTGACCGCACTTCCCACACGACGGCGGTCTTTTTCTCGCTCCCCGTGCCCGTTGGAGCGTCCGCCGTCCGCGCCTCGCGAGCCATTGGTCGCAACCAGCAGCGCGAGCCCATTGGATGTGCGGGGCGAGACCCTGAAATCCACATCGAGAGAGGGCGCGTGATGAGAATCCGTCGCAAGTTCTGCCTGACTGCGCTTGCTGCCGTGATGCTGGTGAGCGTGAATCCCCGGGACGTCCTCGGTGGCGAGGAGTACAAGCCCAAGGCGAAGGTGACACCGCTCGTGCAGGAGCCGCTGCCGGGCGTCGATGGCAGGGAGGTCATCGTGAAGGAGTTCGAACTGCCTCCCGGATTCGTGGGCGGTCGCCATTCCCATCCAGGGCCGGTCTACGTCTACGTGATCGAAGGTGCGCTCACGGTGGACGTGGACGGCCTCGATCGCCAGACGGTGCCGGCGGGCGAGCTGTATCAGGAGCCCATCGGCCGAGTCATGCATGCTCGCAATCTGAGCACCACTCAGCCGACCCGGATCGTCGTGTTCCAGGTGGGTGAGCAAGGAAAGCCGATGATGATCAAGGCTCAGTAGGGGCCATCCGTCTTGATCGCGCCAGAACCCCGCTCCGGCGGGGTTCTGTCCTGGTAGGCGCGGTGCCGGGCCGCGCACGAGCCGGTGGCCGAAGCCGTCACTGGCCTGTCGCGGGATACAGCCGCCTGACGTACGCCCTGTCGCTCTCGGACAGGCCGGGTGACGGGTTGATGCCGCCGCTGAAACGGGGGTCGTCGGTGAGGCCGGCCGGAAACGGGACCATCATGAGCGAGTCCGGATCGAGTGGTCTCTCGCCCGGATAGTCCTCGTCGCTCAACCGGCGCAGGATGTTGTGGTAGACGGTCTCGCGCGGCCAGTGGTTCGGCGCGCCGGTGAAGTGGGCGTAGACGGCATCCGTGTTCCAGATGATTGGGTCGGTCGGGTTCTGGTGCTCGTTGACCAGGCCCAGCGCATGTCCGAACTCGCTCAGGATGGTGTCGCGGCCGCTCTCGGTCATGATGTCCCAGCCGAGGTTCATCGTCCGCTCGCCCTGACCGACGACCAGGGCGTCCGTGCCGACGTACGACCAGGAGCCGTCCCCGCGCACGAAGCCGACGCGGATCTCGGCGTCGCCTTCGGCTTCGGAGAACGCGAGCTTGATGTTGGCATGCTGCTCCCACTCGGAGGCTACGGTCGCCACCCTGTCGCGCTCCTGTCGCGTTCCCCCGAGGAAGCGGACCCGCAGCACATGACCGATCGGCCAGAGCTTGGCCTCCCGGGCAGCGCCGCCGCCCGCGGATCCAGCCAGCTCGCGACGCCTCGCCTCCGCCTCGGCCTCCTCCGCCTTCGTCAGGGTGCGGGCCCGGACCTGCTCGATCTCGGCGATCAGCACGCCTGCCTGTGACAGATGCCTCTCGATCCTGACCAGATGGCGCGCGCTCGTCTCGGCGATGCCCTGGGTGCGCTTCTCGATGTCGGCGACGTTTGCGCGCGACGCGGCGATCTCCCGCTGCGCGTCCGCAAGCTCCTTGCGCGTCGCCTTCATCTCGTCGCGCAGAGCGGCGAGCTCGCGTTGGGCGTCCTCGAGCTCTCGCCGGCCTTGCGCGAGCTTCTCCTTCTCCTCGGTGATCTGTGTGCGAAGCGCCCTCATCTCCACCACGAGGTTTCGGATATCGAAGCCGAACACGTAGGTTCCGAAGACGACGAAGATGGCGAGCAAGGCGAGCGAGAACTTTCCGAAACGGATGAGCCCCCTGTCGACGATGAAGGTCGTTCGCTCCGCGTCCTGTTGCGGCTGCTCGCGCAGATCGGAGCCGCAATGACGGCAGCGCCGGGCGTTGACGTTGACGACCTCGAGGCAGAATGGACAGCGAGCCGGCGATGCGGCGGCTTCATCGCTCATGGGCACGACAGCCTGGTGACTGCACCCAGTATAGGCCTGACTGCGCGCGGCTGGCCGCGGGGCAAGCCGGTCTCGCGCGCCCGGGATCGCAAGCCGGTGAGCGCGGACCGGACCCCGCGCGGTGAGCGGCCATCCCGCCCGGCCCGTGCGATGATCGCACCCGGCCGCCGGACCGACGACACCGGCAAGGTCGATACGGAGGGGACATGACGACGATGCATTTCGAGGGCAGGACGGCGGTGGTCACCGGTGCAGGCTCGGGGCTGGGCGAGGCCATCGCCCGGGAGCTCGCCGCGCGCGGCGCCGCGGTGGCGGTGGTGGATCGCAGCGGCGATCGCGCTGCACGCACCGCGGCGGCGGTCACCGGCGCCGGCGGCAAGGCCCTGGCGCTCACCGCCGACGTGAGCGACTCCGGGCAGGTCGACGCGGCAGTCGGTCGTGCCGTGGCCGAGCTCGGCGCGCTCGACATCATGGTCAACAACGCGGGTGTGCTGGACGGCTACCAGAACGTGGACGAGATCGACGAGGCCATCTGGAACCGCGTCATCGGCATCGACCTGACCGGCGTGTTCCTCGGTAGCAAGCGGGCGCTGCAGGAGATGCTGCCCCGCGGGAGGGGGCGCATCGTCAACATGGCGTCCATCGCCGGCCTCAACGGCACCGGCGGCGGCGCCGCCTACGTGGCCGCCAAGCACGGGGTCGTGGGCCTGACCCGGCAGATGGCGGTGGTCTACTCCGGCCGGGGCATCACCGTGAACTGCGTGTGCCCGGGGATCATCCCGACCGCCCTGCGGCAGCACACCACGGAGGTGCTGGGCGACGCGCTGTCGAACCTGGCCGCGCGCGGCCTCGCGCTGACGGACGAGGAGGTGCGGCGCGTGGTGCCGGCGGGCGCGACGGGCACGGCACAGGACGTGGCGGCGGCGGTGTGCTTCCTCGCCTCCGACGAGGCCCGGTACGTGTCGGGGCATACCCTGGTCGTGGACGGAGGACTGCGGGCGAGGTGAGGGCACCTGGCCGGGGCACGATCCACGTAGCGCCGGCCGTCGTCGCGCCGACCGCCGAACATGAGCACCAGCAGCTTGCTGGCGGCGTTGGCGGGCACCCGCTCGGGCGTTGCGTCCTCGAGCGCGGCGACGGTTCACGCCGCGATCTGCGTGCCCAGGTCGCCGAGGAAGATCTCGGGCACGCGCACGTTGAGCTTCAGCAGCTTCATGAGCGTTTCGGCGAACACGCCCGCCGCGCGCAGCTTCAGCGGCGCGATGCGGATCCCCTCCTGCCAGATCCCGGTGGCCTCCGGCGGCCGTCTCCGACCGCGCGCACCATCACGGTGGACGGCGATCGCGCGGTCATGCATGCGCCGACCGGCGGCAATCGAGCTTGCACCGGCGTATCAGTGCATTTCTGGCGGGAATGTCTATGCTCCTTCTTGTCCGGGTCGCTTTCGTTCCTGTATGCCGGCCGCCTCTTTGCCGCGCTGTGCTGTCGGGCATCCCAGCGCCGGCGGACGAGGCATGGGGCGAATCGGGAGGTGTCGCCGTGTCCACATGTGCTCGTCGGAATGCGAGGGGTAGTGCCGCCCGCTTCGCCCATGTTCCTGTGGTGGGACAGCCCGCGCAGCGTGTAGCAGGCACGCCCCTGTCTATGCCTGCGCCTCCTGCAGTAGCGATCGACCCGCGCGAGCGCGGTTCGTGCAGCGCCGCCGTGTCATCGCCCCCTCGTCGACGCTGCGTTCACGG
>JBFHNV010000263.1:0-7767 GCA_041593595.1 Gammaproteobacteria bacterium | reverse complement strand
CGATTTATTATTGGGGCCCGCCCCAAAACACGCGACTGCGTCCCGCTTGATTAACGGATGAGGCGGCGCACGTGGTCTTCCCCGAGGCCCACCTGCGTGTAGTGGCGGCGGCAGGCCTCGATGCGGGTGAACACGTCCACGAAGCCCACGGTGTTGCCCTGGGCGTCCACGTTGATGAGGGGACCGAAGTTGTGGAACAGCACCGTCATGTGACCGGCCTCGGGTCGCACCACCAGGGTATGCGTCTCGCCGGGCGGCTCGAAGACGAAGGTGCCGGCGCGGGCGGTCCACTCGTGCTCCAGGTAGCCCCAGGCGCCGTCCAGGGTGTAGCCGGTGACCGGCGCCGAGTGGCGGTGGCGGCTGATGACGCCGTCGCCCCGGGCGCGGGTGATGTTCACCCAGCTCCCCTGGCCGACGCTGAACCACAGGGGAAAGCTCCACACGTCGTCGCCCCGCGGCACCCACAGCCGCTCGTCCTCCAGGTCGGCGTCGAGCACCAGCTCGCGCACCGCGTCGGGGGGCAGCGCCGCGTCGATGCGGTGGGTGGGGGCGGCGGCGGACATGGCGGGTCTCCTCGCGGGCGTGAGGCGCGCATTGTAACCACGCCGCTGCGCCGGTCGCGCTCAGTCCCCACCCGCGCACCCGGCGCGCGCCGGCAGCGCGGGGGCGAGCAGGTGCGCCGCCTCCTCCGCGGACACCGGGCGCCCCAGCAGGTGGCCCTGGGCCACGTTGCAGCCGCGCTCGCGCAGCAGCGCGAGCTGCGCCTCGTTCTCCACCCCTTCCGCCACCACCTGCAGTCGCGCCGTGTGCGCCATGGCGATCACCGCGCTCACGATCTCCAGATCCTCCGCGTCCGAGTCGATGTCGATGACGAAGGAGCGATCGATCTTGAGCGCGTCCACCGGCAGGCGCTTGATCGCGCCACGCATGCTGCTGCGCGCAGGCCTGCTCCACGACCCATTCGCCCAGCGCCCCGATGAGGCCGATCTCCTCCGCCACCGGGACGAAGTCCGCAGGCGACACGCTGCCGAGCTCGCGGCTGTTCCAGCGCAGCAGTGCCTCCATGGCGCACACCCGGCCGCCGGCGACCTGCACCAGCGGCTGGTGCCGCCACGTCGCCGAAGTCCGCGATGTCCTCCATCACCGCGCCGAACTCGTCGCCGCCGAGCCGCGCCACCGTGTCGGACTCGCGCAGGCACTCGCGCATGAGCTCGGCGACACCGGCGAGCAGCGCGTCGCCGCCGGCGTGGCCGTAGGTGTCGTTGACCAGCTTGCAGCGGTCCAGATCGAGGAACAGCACCGCCACCTGCCCGTCCCGGCGCTCGGCGCGGGCGATGGCCTGGGCCAGCCGGTCCTGGTAGAAGCTGCGGTTCGGGAGGCCCGTCACCAGGTCGTGGGTGGCCAGGTGCTCCAGGCGCTCCCGGATGCGGATGAGATCCGTGATGTCCGCATGGATGCCCACCGATCCACCTTCGGCGGTGCGGTACTCGCTCACGCGGATGGTGCGCCCGTCGCGCATCTCGAGCTCGAACGGCTTCGCCGGCCCGCGGCGCCGGGCGAGGCGCTCGCCAACGTAGTCCGGCGACGCGCCCGCGATGCCCTGGATGCTGCCGGACTCCCAGGTGGCGCGGATGAGGTCCTCGAAGGGCATGCCGGGCTGCATCATGTGGGCGGCGCTGTCGTAGAGCTCGCGGTAGCGCTGGTTGCACACCACCAGTCGGTCCTCGGGATCGAACAGGGCGAAGCCCTCGCTCAGATTCTCGATGGAGTCGGACAACCGCCCGCGCGCCACGGCGAGCCGCGTCCGGACGTTGCGTTGCGCGATGAGCGGCGCGAGCACGCCCACCGCGAACGCCGCGAACACGCCCATGTAGACGGCCAGGCTGTCGCGAAGCCGGGCGAGCTGCGCGGTCTCGGCGCCGATGAGCTCCGCGGCGCGATCGTTGGACGCGTCGAAGAAGCTGCGCGCCTGGGCGTAGGCCTCGGCGGCGCGCAGCTGCACCAGTCCGAGCACGGTGGACGAAGCCGGCGTGTGGTCGTAGAGACCATCGGTGAGCCAGCGCTCCATGTCCTGCAACGCCGGGTTCACCAGCGCGTGCATCGCGGAAGCCCCTACCAGGTTGTCGAAGTTGTAGCTGCGCCGGATGGTCGCCAGGTGCTCGCGGCTGGCGCGGATGTGTGCCAGCAGCCGCGGCGCGCGCTCGGCCTCCGGCATCGCCCCGGCGCCTTCCACCGCGCGCACCAGATCGGCGAAGTCGTGGACCATGGTGGCCACGTCCCGCTGCTGCGCCACGATCTGTGCCGGCAGGCGGTCACGCACGCGGTTCACCGCCCCATACATGTACAGCGTGATGCCGGTGGCCGACGCGATGACGGCGGCCGCCACCACCGCCTCGAGCGCCGGGCGCCACCAGCGCCGCGGCCCCGGGGCGTATACTGAAGCATTCCCCAAGCGGCCCGCGAGCCGGGAGGATGCGATGTCCCACCACGTACTCGACCAGGCCATCATCGCGAGCCTCCAGCCCATGTTCCATGAAGCGAAGGACAAGGGACTGTGGTTCTTCCACCACGCCCCGGACGGCGAGGAGATCTGGTGCTCGCCCCAGTTCCTGGAGCTGGAGCAGTCCCGGGGACGCCTCATCCTGGCACCCGAGCACTGGGAGCTGCGCAGCCCCGTCGGCTACATGAAGAAGCTGCTGGCCCAGGCCCACGTCCTGGTGAAGGAGTACAACGAGATGGCCCGGCGCCTGAAGTTCGAGGAGACCATCGAGATCGTCAGCCACTCGACGAATCCCGCCGACGCCCACTGATTCCCCGGCCACGTGGCCGCGGTGGAAACCGCACGCCGTGCCGCCGGAGAATGTGTCGGGCCCGGCCCGGGCCCGCCGCGCGAGGTTCCCCGCCGATGGACGACCACCCTGGTGCCCACCCGGTGCGGCGCAGCCCCGAGAACGACGAGATCTACCGCTACGCCCGGGCGGAGATGCAGACGGAGCTCGCGCTCATCAACGCGCGGGTGAACTGGCTGATCACTTCCCAGGCGTTTCTGTTCGTGCCGTTGGTGCTGGGGGCGAAGGGCGCGTCGGTGGCGCAGAGCGTGTTCTTCCCCTACATCCCCCATCTGGGGATTGCACTGTGCCTGCTGGTGCTGTCCTCGGTGCTGGCGGCGGTGTGGCGCAGCCTCCAGTGGCGTGCCAAGTGGAGCCAGGGCGAGTACGCCGGCGGCGACGCCCACGGGCGCTTCTCCATCATCGCCCCGCGCACGCCGCTGATCCCGGTGCTCGGCATGATCGGCGCGCTGGGCGTGCCGGTGGTGCTCACCAGCGCCTGGGTGTGGCTGCGGCTGTGGCCGCCGGGCTGAGCGCAGCGCCCGTCACACGATGGTGATGCCGCTGTCAACCGGCAGCACCTGGCCGGTGGTGATCCGGCTCTCCTCCGAGGCCAGGTAGACCACCATGTGGGCGATGTCCACGGGCTCGGCCAGCCCGAGGAGGTGCTGCTCGCCCTGGCGGCGGATCACGTCGCTGCCGGCCATGAGCTTCTTCACCCGCTCCGACAGCGTCACCGAAGGCGCCACCGCGTTGACGCGGATCCGGTGCGGCGCGTACTCCGCGGCCATGGAGCGGGTCATGGCGGCGATGCCGCCCTTGGCCGCGGTGTAGCAGTCGCGCCCGGGGATCGCCATCAGCGCCACGTTGGACGACATGTTGATCACCGAGCCGCCGCCCGCGGCGATGATCTCGGGGATGACGTATTTCGAGCACAGGAAGGTGCCGTAGAGGTCCAGCTTGATCACGCGCCAGAACTCCTCGTCCGGCGCCTCGGTCACCGGGCCGTCCTGGAGCGTCGATCCGCCGGCGTTGTTGTGCAGCGTGTCCAGGTGGCCGAACGCGTCGCGGGCAGCGGCGACGCCGGCCTTCACGCTCGCGTGATCCGTCACGTCCACCCTGATGAACATCGCGCTGCCCCCGGGGCCCGCGGCGGCCTCGGCGAGCCGGGCGCTCTGCTCGCCGGCGCCCTGGTCGATGTCGAACACCGCCACCTTCGCACCCTCCTCGGCGAAGCGGATGGCGGTCGCGCGGCCGATGCCGCCCCCGCCGCCGGTGATGATCGCTGCCTTGCCGGCAAGCCTGCCCGTGCTCATTGGGGGTGTGCCCTCCTGCGTGGTGTCCGCCCACCGGCGGCGTCGCCTACGATACGTGACCTGTGGACGAACCGGGAACGCACATGCGATTCAGCTTCTGGCCCATGGCCAACCAGTCCTTCGACGACGTGCTGTCGCTGGCGCGCCACGTGGAGCGCACCGGCTGGGACGGAGTGTGGTACGCGGACCACTTCATGCCCAACGAGCCGGACCCGTCGGGTCCCTGCCACGAGGTGTGGACCACGCTCTCGGCGCTGGCGGTGCAGGTGCCTCGACTGCGCCTCGGGCCGCTGGTGCTGGGCAACACCTACCGCCACCCGGCGGTGGTGGCGAACATGGCAGCGACGCTGGACCACATCTGCGGCGGTCGCCTGGTGCTGGGCCTCGGCGGCGGCTGGCAGGAAAACGAGCACCGCGCCTACGGCATCGAGTTCCACACCGTGGGCGGGCGCCTCCGGCGCCTGGAGGAGGCCTGCCAGGTGATCACCGCGCTGTTCCAGGCGCGGCGCGCCACCTTCGAGGGCCACTACTACCGGCTCGAGGACGCGCCCATGGAGCCGAAGCCGCTGCAACGCCGCCTGCCGCTGATGATCGGCGGCGGCGGCGAGAAGGTGACGCTGCGCATCGCCGCGCGGTTCGCTGACGAGTGGAACGTGTGGGGCGACGTGGCGCGCCTGCGGCACAAGATGAGCGTGCTGGACCGCCACTGCGAGGACGTGGGGCGCGATCCGGCGGCCATCCAGCGCTCCGCGGCGGCGCTGATCTGGCTGAGCGACGACGCGACGCGCGTGCGCCGACTGCGCGAGGAGCCCCAGGCGCGGCCCACCCTCGCGGGCGGCGCCGCGGAGCTCGCGGACATGGTGGCCGCCTACCGGGCGGCCGGCGTGCACGAGATCATCGTGCCCGACTTCCACCTGCCGTCCGGCGCCGATGCGCGCAAGATCGAGTTCCTGGACCGCTTCATCGAGGAGGTGGCGCCGGCGGGGCGCTGAGCCCCGAGCGACCCGCGACCCGCGCGCGCCGCGGCTGCCGCCAGCACCGACTTCCACCCACCACCGGAGGGATCGAGCCCATGCCCCGCATCGCCATCGGCGGCTTCCTGCACGAGACCAACTGCTTCGTGCCCATGCGCACGGACTACGCCTACTACGCCGCCGGCGGCGACTTCCCGCCCCTCGCCCGCGGCGACGAGATCTACGAGCGCACCGCCGGGTCCAGCTACGGCATGAGCGGCTTCCTGGAGGTGATGCGGGACCGCCACGAGCTGGCGCCCCTCATCTGGGGCCACGCGGGCGCCGGCGGCTACGTCACCGACGACGCCTTCGAACGCATCGTGGGCGAGCTGGTGGGTGGCCTGTCGCGGGCGATGCCGGTGGACGCGGTGTACCTGGATCTCCACGGCGCCATGTGCAGCGAGACCTTCGAGGACGCGGAGAGCGAGATCCTGCGACGGGTGCGCGCCTGTGTCGGGCCCGAGGTGCCCGTCGTGATCACCCTCGACTACCACGCCAACATCGGTGAGGCGACGGCGGAGCTCTGCGACGGCATGGCGGTGTACCTCACCTACCCCCACGTGGACCGCCAGCACACCGGGGCACGCTCGGCGCGCATCCTCGAGCGGATCCTGGAGCGCGGCCGACCCACTCACCGGGCGTTCCACAAGATGCCCTTCCTGCTGCCGCTCAACTTCCAGTGCACTCTGGTGGAGCCGTCGAAGGCGCTGGTGGAGTTCTCCGCGGCGAACGAGGGCGGCGCGATCCTGGATCTCTGCTACGCCGCGGGCTTCCCGCCGTCGGATCTCGCCGAGTGCGGCCCGGCGGTGGTGTGCCACGGCTGGGACGCGGGCGAGGTGACGGCGAAGGCCCGGGCCCTGGCGGACATGGTCAACGCGCGCGAGCCGGAGTTCGCCGAGGAGCTGCTCACTGCGGACCAGGCGGTCGAGCGCGCCATGGACCTGGCCCGTGGCGCGTCGCGCCCGGTGGTGATCGCCGACACCCAGGACAACCCGGGCTGCGGCGGCACCGGCGACACCACCGGCATGCTGGAGGCGTTGGTGCGCCTGGGTGCGCGAGGAGCGGTCCTGGGCGTGCTGTGGGACCCGGACGCCGCGCGGGCGGCCCACGCCGCCGGTGAGGGCGCCACCGTCACCCTCGACCTCGGCGGCAGGCACGCCATCCCCGGCGACCGGCCGTTCCACGGCGCGTTCACGGTCACGCGGCTCTCGGACGGGCGCTTCACCACCACCGGCAAGTCCATTCCCGGGCGCCGCATCGACCTCGGCCCCACCGCGTTGCTGACCCTGGACGGCGTGTCCGTCCTCGTCGCGAGCCGGCGTATGCAGGCCTTCGACCAGGACATCTTCCGCCACATCGGCGTCGAGCCGGCGGCGCAGGCGATCCTGGTGCTGAAGAGCACCTGCCACTTCCGCGCGGACTTCCAGCCCATCGCCGAGGCGGTGCTGGTGGCGGTGGCACCGGGTGCTCACGTGGTGGACTCCACCACCTACCCCTTCCGGCACCTGCGCCCGGGGGTGCGTCTCGCACCCATGGGGCCGGAGCACCGGGCGACGGTGCTGTGAGGGGCCTCGCGCCCCTCTGCCCGCTCCTCCGGTGGGACCAGAGGTGAACCGGCCGGCGCCGGAACGTCCGGCGCCGGGCCACGGGCGTCACACGGCGCCCGTCACAGGATCCCCTCGAAGGCGTCGTCGATGACACCCACCCGCCGGCCCTGCGGGTCCAGCACGAACACGGCGTTGCCGTAACGACCGTAGAACGCCGCCAGCACCGCGCGCTCCCGGTCGACGCCGGGGTGGGCGAGGAAGAACGCGTCCAGCGCCTCGCGGAACCGCGGGTCCGCAGCCGCCAGCCGCCGGAACAGCTCACCCTCGGCGCGCAGCGCGTCCAGGTTCGGCGCTAGAGGCACCAGCAGCTCCACCTGGGTCTGGGGTGCGAAGCCCTCGCCCCAGCGCCGTTCCACCGCCTCGCGGCCGGCGGGATCCGCGGGCACCTGGACGTACACCAGGGCGGGATGCTGCTCGTGCAGCGACGCGATTCGGTCCGCGTCGCCGCCCTGGCGGCGCACCAGGTCCGCGGTCACCGGGTGGAACGCCCCGTTGTACCAGGCCGCGGCGAGGGGGCGCTGGTCCTCCACCGTGTGGATGCCCCAGGCCAGCGCCGCCGCCTGGATGAGGCCGATGACCGTGAGGTCCAGGACGGTCTTCCAGCGCGCCTTGTGCGGGTCGAACACCACCAGGGTGAGCGTGGGCCCCAGCACCAGATCCACCGCCACCACGATGAGCGTGCCGCGCCAGCCCCCGTCGTGGGCGAAGAACGGCCCCGGGTACCAGACGAACACGATGAGCGCCATGAGCACCACGAAGATGGCCCCGCTGATGCCCAGATGGATGAGGACGGCGGGCAGGCGCGGGCGCAGCAGGGTGCGCCAGCGCGAGGGGGTGCCGTCGAACGTGGTGGCCGTGTCCGTCATGGGCGGTGCCGATTGCGATTGCTACGCGTCCCGGATCGCCTGGAGCCCTTGCCAGCCTGGCCCCGGCGGTCGCAGACGGCTGCGGTTGAGATGGGAACGCCCCCCGCAGAATCAAGAGGGACGCAGGCGCTTGTTTT
>JBFHNV010000262.1:0-7852 GCA_041593595.1 Gammaproteobacteria bacterium | reverse complement strand
CCAGTAGCTGGCGCCGTAGACGATGGCGTGGTCGTTGAAGTCGTAGCGCGGATTGTGGACCACGCAGGATCCCTTGCTGCCCTCGCCGTTGCCCACCCGCACGTAGCAACCCGGATTGTGCTGCAGCATCCAGGCGAAGTCCTCCGACCCCATGGACGGGGGCAGATCCCGGATCACGTTCTCCGGGCCCACCACCGCCGCCGCCGCGCGGGCGGCGGCGGCCGCCTCGTCCGGCGTGTTGATGGTGGCCGGGTAGCGGCGCTGGAAGTCCAGCTCGAAGGCGACGCCGTGGGCAGCGCACACGCCGGCCACCACCTGGCGCAGGCGCGCCTCGATCTGGTCCTGTACCGCCCGGTCGTGGCTGCGGCAGGTGCCGGCGATGCGCACCGTCTCGGGAATCACGTTCATGCTGGCGCCGGCGTGGATCTGGGTGATGCTGACCACCGCGGCCTTCATGGGGTTGACCGTGCGGCTGACGATGCGCTGCAGCGCCATCACCACCTCGGCGGCGGTGACGATGGGGTCCTCCCCATGGTGCGGGTGGGCGCCGTGAGAGCCCTTGCCCGTCAGGGTGAGCTCGAAC
This sequence comes from Gammaproteobacteria bacterium, assembly GCA_041593595.1. Classification (GTDB taxonomy): domain Bacteria; phylum Pseudomonadota; class Gammaproteobacteria; order HK1; family HK1; genus JBFHNV01. The sequence continues at coordinate 7,269 of JBFHNV010000262.1, read as the reverse complement.
ATGTCGGCGGCGGCCATCGCAGGGCCGGTCTGCACGGCGAACTTTCCCACGGCGATCCCGGGGGAGTTGTGCATGCCGTACACCGCCTCCACGGGGAACAGGTCGAACAGCCCGTCCTCCACCATCACCCGCCCGCCTGCCACGTTTTCTTCCGCCGGCTGGAAGATGAAGTGCACGGTGCCGTTGAAGCGACGGGTGGTGGACAGGTAGCGGGCCGCCCCCAGCAGCATCACCGTGTGGCCGTCGTGGCCACAGGCGTGCATCTTCCCCGGCACGGTGGACACGTGGTCGAACTGGTTCTCCTCCAGGATGTCCAGCGCATCCATGTCCGCGCGCAGCCCGATGGCGCGGTTCGAGCTGCCCACGGACAGGGTGCCTACCACGCCGGTCTTCGCGAGTCCCCGATGCACCCGGATCCCCATCCCGTCGAGCTTCTCCGCAACGATGTCCGAGGTGCGGAACTCCTCGAAGGCGGTCTCCGGGTGGGCGTGGATGTCACGCCGCCACGCGCCGAGCTCGTCCGCGAACGCCTGGATCTCGGGCTTGACGGGCATGCATGTTCCTCCGGGTCGGCGCCGTCGACTCTACGGGCTGGCCGGGCACGTGCCAAGCTCCCGGATGGTCGATTTCTGACCGGGGTGACTCGTTAGCGCAGAGACGCAGAGAACGCAGCGGGAGCAGAGGGAACAAGGGGGTCCGCCGTCTGTCAGTTCCGAGCGCCTGGATGTACGAGCGAGCCGTCGCGAGGCCGGGCGCACGGGATTCAACCACAGACGCACAGAGGGCACGGAGAAGACAGCGGTCATTCTCATGTCACTTACCTTCCAGAGAAGCCCCTCTGTGCCCTCTGTGCCTCTGTGGTTCATCCAAACAGGCCGCTCCATCCGCAGGACCTTCGTGGCTCACGTCAGGCCCGGGCGCCAGGATCGGTTCTCAACGCTCTCCGCGTTCTCCGCGTCTCTGCGGTTTGCCCTGCCCGACAGATCGCGATCAGGCGGGACGGCGCGCGCCCGACAGGGCCGCCAGGTCCGGCACCGGGCGGGCGAGCTCCGGGACCGTCTCGAAGTAGCGCTCCAGAGCCGCCGCCACCGCGATGACGAAGCGGTCGGAGTGCAGGCGGGGCCCGACGATCTGCAGGCCGAAGGGCGTTCCGGTGGCGCCACGGCCGCAGGGGAGCTGCACCACCGGGTGGCCGGTGAGGGTGATGCCGGCGCAGAGATCCACCCACTTGATGTAGTTGGGCATCTTCTCGCCGTTGATGGTGTCGCAGTAGAGCTGCTCCACCGGGAAGGGCGGCACCGCCGCGGTGGGGCAGATCAGCACGTCTGCGTCGTCGAAGAAACGCTGGAAGGCGCGGTAGATGCGGGTGCATTCGGCATACGCCCAGGCGATCTCCTCCGCGTTCATGTCCAGCGCCGCCTTCACGTTGGCGGTCACGTTGGGCCCGAGCCGGTCCGCGTGGTCGCGGTAGCGCTCCGCGTGGGCGGCGAGGAAGTGCACGCCGCGGATGATCCAGAACACGTGGCTGGCGTGGGCCATGTCCGGATCGCGCTCGCCGCACTCGCCGAACAGGTGGCGCAACGCCGCCACCCGCTCCCGGAACACCCGGCGCACGCCGTCGTCCACGGGCGCGAAGCCCAGGTCCTCGCTCACCGCCACCCGCAGGCTGCTCGGGTCCAGGGGCTCCACGCTCTCGAACTGCCCCGGGTCCACCGGGGTCGCCAGGGGATCGCAGTCGTCGTCACCGGCCATGGCGGCCAGCATCAGGCTCGCGTCGGCGACGCTGCGCGCCATGGGCCCCTGCACGCCGTAGGTGGTGAGACCCAGCACCCGGCGGTCCGAGGGCACCAGCCCCGGCGTGCCGCGGATGGAGGCCACGCCGCAGAACGATGCCGGCGTGCGCAGGCTGCCGCCGGTGTCGGAGCCGGTGCAGATGGGTGCCATGCCCGTGGCCAGGGCCACCGCCGAGCCGCCGGAGGAGCCGCCGCAGGTGAGCGCGGTGTCGAAAGGGTTGCGGGTGGCGCCGTAGACCTTGTTGACCGTGTTGGCACCGGCGCCGAACTCCGGCGTGTTGGTCTTGCCCAGGACGATGGCGCCCGCGCGACGCAGCTCCGCGATGATGCGCTCGTCCGCGTCGGGCACGTGATCCGCGTAGAGCAACGAGCCGAAGGTGGTGCGCAGCCCCGCGGTGACGTTCAGGTCCTTCACGCCCATGGGCAGCCCGTGCAGCGGTCCCAGGGCGTCGCCCGCCATGATGCCCGCCTCGGCCGCCCTGGCCTCCTCGCGGGCCCGATCGAAGCAGCGCGCCACCATGGCATTCACCGCGCCGTCCACCGCTTCCACGCGCCGGATGCACGACTCCAGCAGCTCCACCGGCGACAGGCGCTTCTCGCCCATGAGCCGCCGCGCCTCCACCGCGCCCAGATCGCACGCCTCGCCCATGGCACACCTCTTCACGCTGCCCGTAGCGTGCGAGCTTGCCCGCCCGGCGTGGCGCCGGCAATGGCCCCGGCGAGGAACACGACCCGCGGGCAACCGCGACTCGCCACGGTCGATCGCGGTCTCAGCCCGGCGGCCCCGCGCCCTTCGGCGGCGCGATGCCGCGGCGGCGCTCCCGCAGCGAGATGTACACCCCGCTGGCCACGATGACGGCGATGCCCGTCCAGGTCACCGGATCCGGGAACTCGCCGAACAGCGCGAGCCCCACCAGCACCGCGCCCACGATCTCGAGATACCCGAGCGGCGCCAGCAGCGCGGCCGGCGCCAGCTCGAAGGCGCGCAGCACCAGGCCGTGCCCGGCGGCGGTGAGCACGCCCATGAGCACCAGCAGCGCCACCACCCGCGGCTCCAGGGGCTGCCAGGTCCAGGGCAGCAGGGCCGTGAGCACCACCGCCCCCACCACGGCGGTGAACCCCAGGCCCACCAGCGGCGGCGCCTCACCGGCCAGACGCCGGGTGAGCAGCGCGTAGACGGCGAACAGGGTGCCCGCCCCCAGGGCCAGGGGTGTGCCCTCCGGGTAGAAGCCGCCGCCGGGACGCACCACCACCAGCACGCCCAGGAAACCGATCACCACCGCGCTCCAGCGCCGCACGCCCACCGGCTCGCGCAGCACCCAGGGCGAGAGCGCCGTGAGCAGGAACGGGTACACGAACACCAGCGCGATGGCGTCTGCCACGGGCATGTGGGACACGGCGCCGAAGAACAGCAGGGTGCAGGCGAGCAGCAGGGCCCCGCGCAGGAGCTGCATCCCGGGCCGGGGCGGCAGCAGCGCCGTACGGCCGTGGCGCGCCAGCGCCACCGGGAACACCAGCAGCAGGTGGAAGGTGTAGCGCCCCCAGGCCAGCAGCAGCACCGAGTATTCGGCGCTCAGGTAGCGCGCGATGCCGTCCACCACCGGCAGCAGCTGCACGCCCGCCACCAGGCACAGCATGCCGATCACCGTGGACCGGGACGTGACGGCCGCCGCGACGGTGGGCGCGCTGCTCATGACCGGGGATGGTGCCGCGCGTGCCGCAGCGGCGCGAGATCCACCGCCCGCGCCGCGCCGGGTTCGCCGGGCGCGGACCTCACGCCGTCGCCGGCGGCGACTCCCCCAGGTCCCAGTACATCCCGGTGGTGATGGCCAGGCCTTCACGCAGCACGCTCATGAGCACGTGCTCGTTCGGCGCGTGCTGGCAGCAGCCGGCATAGGAGTGGGGGATCCAGATGGTGGGCACCTTCAGGTGCTCCTGGAAGATGTGGTTGCAGATGGAGCCGCCGGAGTTGGGCAGCACCGCGGGCGGTGCCCCGGTGGTGCGCTCGATGGACTGCGCGACCCAGCGCGCCCAGGGGTGATCCGGATCGGTACGCGCGGCCTTGAAGCCCGCCGCGTTGGCCGGCGGGGGCGGGCGCACCTCCACCTGCGCAAACCCGTGAGCGTCCAGGTGGCGGCGCAGCGCCGGGAGGAGACCCGCCACGTCGGTGCCCACCACGAAGCGGATCTGGCAGTGGGCCGTGGCCCGCGGCGGGATCGCGTTCACCGGGTTGTCCGGGTTGCCGGTGCGGAACGCCAGCACCTCGAAGGTGTTCCAGGCATACACCTTCTCCGGCCCGGTGAGGCCCGGCTCGCCCCAGTCCGGATCCGTCTCCGGCGCGTCCACGCCCTCGTCCCGCTCCACGTCCGCGAGCGCGTGGCGCACGGAGTTGGGAATGGGCCCGGGCAGCCACTCGGGGATGAGGATGCGGCCCTTCGGCGTCGTGATGGTGGCCAGCGCGTGGGCCAGCACGATGCCGGGATTGGCCAGCAGCCCGCCCCAGTTGCCCGAATGGTGGCCACCGGCGCGCATGTCGCACACCAGGTCGAAGTTGACCGCGCCGCGGTTCCCGAGCGTCAGGTTCGGCCGCGCGACGTTCACCCGCGGGCCGTCGGAGGCGATGAAGGCGTGCGCCGCGAAGGCGTCCGCGTGCCCCGCCACCAGCTCCTCCAGCCCCTTCGATCCGTTCTCCTCGCCGGTCTCGATCAGAAAGCGCGAGTTGAAGCCCAGTCGGCCGCGCCGGGCGATCACCGCGGCCAGGGCGTGCATGTGCACCGTGTGCTGGGCCTTGTTGTCGGCGGTGCCACGGCCGTACACGCGATCGCCCTCGCGCACGATGCGCCAGGGGGAGAGCCCGTCGCGCCACTGGTGCTCGTAGCCGCGGATCACGTCGCCGTGCCCGTAGCCCAGCACGGTGGGCAGCGCCGGGTCCTCCAGGCGCTCGGCCAGCAGCACGGGACCCTGGCCCTCGAAGGGGTTGTCGTACACGCGGCATGCGAAGCCCATGGCCTCGAAGGCCGGCGTCATCTCCTCGCGCAGGTACCGGTACAGCTCCGGCAGCCGCTGCGGCTCCTGGCACTCCGTGGGGATCGCCACCCGGCGCGCCAGGTCATCGAGGAAGGCGCCGCCGTCGAAGCGCTCCAGTGCGAGACCGATGGCGTCCTGGCGGCTCACGGACGCCCCCTACCCATACAGGTGACACTCCACCTTCGCCCCGTCCACGTCTACCGGCCGCGGCGCCTGCTTCGGGCACACGTCCATGACCTCCGCGCAGCGGGGGTGGAAGGTGCACCCCGGGGGCGGGTCCACAGGATTCGGGAAAGCGGTACCCAGGTGCGTGTCCGGCACACCGAGCCCGGGCTCCGGGGTGAGCACCGAGGCGAGCAGCGCGCGGGTGTAGGGGTGGCGGGGCGCCTTGAACAGCGTGCGGGTGTCGGTCTGCTCCACGATGCGCCCCAGGTACATCACCGCCACCTCGGTGGCGATGTGCTCCACCACCGCCAGGTTGTGGCTGATGACGATGTAGGTGAGGCCCAGCTCGGCGCGCAGATCCTGCAGCAGATTGAGGATCTGCGCCTGCACCGACACGTCCAGCGCCGACGTGGGCTCGTCGCAGATCACCACCTCCGGCCGCATGATGAGTGCGCGTGCCACCGCGACGCGCTGGCGCTGCCCGCCGGAGAGCTGATTCGGGTAGACGGACGCGAGGCGTTTCGGCAGCCCCACCAGCTCCATGATGTCGGCCACCCGGCGCGCCACCTCCGCGCGGTCCCCCAGGCCGTGCACCCGCAGCGGCAGGGAGATGATGGAGCTGATGGTCTTGCGCGGATTGAGCGACGAGTAGGGATCCTGGAACACCGGCTGCACCCGGCGCGCCATGCGCCTGCGATCGGAGGTGGCCACCGCCTCCCCCAGCACCCGGATCTCGCCTCCCGTCGGCGTCTCGAGGCCCAGCAGCATCTTCGCGAGCGTGGTCTTGCCGCAGCCGGACTCCCCCACCAGCCCCAGCACGCTGCCGTGGGAGACGCGCAGCGACACGCCAGTGACCGCGTGCAGGGCGCGCCGGGCACGGAACATGCCGCCGCCCACGTGGTAGGTCTTGCGCACGTCCACCGTCTCCAGGGCGGGAACGGCGACGCCGTCGGCGGGCTGGGCGCTCATCCCACCCCGGCCTCGCGGATTTCCGACGCCATCTCCTGGGGGGACAGCACGCAGCGGTAGCCGCGGCGCTGCCCCAGCTCGCGCACGGGCACGATGCGCGGCTTGCTGCAGGCGTCGTGGGCCAGCTCGCAGCGCTCGCGGAAGCTGCACCCGTGCAGGTCACCGACCAGCGCCGGCACGATGCCGGGAATGGAGCCGAGGTGCGCGCCGGGCTCGGTCTTGCCGGGTATGGGGATGCACTCCAGCAGCCCCCGGGTATAGGGATGCGTGGGGTGGCGGAAGACCTCCTCCGCGGTGCCGGTCTCCACGATCTGGCCCGCGTACATCACCGCCACCCGGTCCGCCACCCGCGCCACCACCCCCAGGTCGTGGGTGATGAGGATCAGGGCCATGCCGAACTCCTTCTGCAGCTCCGCCAGCAGCAGCAGGATCTGCGCCTGGATGGTGACGTCCAGCGCCGTGGTGGGCTCGTCGGCGATGATCAGCTTCGGCCCGCACATGAGGCCCATGGCGATCATGACGCGCTGGCGAAGCCCCCCGGAGAGCTGGTGCGGATATTGCCCGAGACGGCTCTCCGCCGCGGTGATCCCCACCTTCTCCAGCAGGAACACGGCCCGGTCGCGGGCTTCCCGGCGGCTGACCCGGCGGTGGCGCAGCAGCGCCTCCTCGAGCTGGTTGCCGATGGTGTACGCCGGGTTCAGGGACGTCATGGGGTCCTGGAAGATCATGGCCATCCGGTCGCCACGGATGTCCGCCATCTCACCCTCGCTCAACCGCAGCAGCGACTGGCCGGCGAAATCCAGCCGATCGGCGGTGCGCGTGGCCGATTTCGGCAGCAGCTCCATGATGGCCAGCGAGGTGAGCGACTTGCCGCAGCCGGACTCGCCCACGATGGCCAGCGTGCGGCCGGCCTCCACCGTGAAGCTCACGTCGCGCACCGGGTGCAGCACCCCGCCCGCCAGCGGGATGTCCACCGACAGGTTCTCCACCGCCAGGATGCTCAATTGCGGTTCTCGGGGGCGGTGACGTCGCGCACGCCGTCACCCAGCATGTTCACCGACAGGATGAGGAGGAACAGTGCGATGCCGGGGATGGCGATCACCCAGGGCTGGAAGAACATCAGCCCCTTGCCCTCGGAGATCATCAGGCCCCAGGACGGCAGCGGCGGCTGCACGCCGAGCCCCAGGAAGGACAGCGCCGCCTCCAGGATCACCGCGTGGGCCACCTCCACCGTCGCCACCACGATGAGGTTGTTGACGATGTTGGGCATGATCTCCGTGAGCACGATGCGCAGCGTCGAGCAGCCCGCCGCCTG
>JBFHNV010000261.1:0-7862 GCA_041593595.1 Gammaproteobacteria bacterium | reverse complement strand
GTCAGACCCGGTAGTACCGGTTGGCGCGCTTCTCGGCGCGCGCCGCCGCGTCCTTCGGCGTGGACTGCCCCGTGGCTGCTTCCGACACCATGTCGACGATGATGAAGTCCGCCAGCGCGCCCGCCGCCGCGTAGCCCAGCGGCCCCGCGTAGCCCATGTGCAGCGAGCGGGTGGAGGCGTCCTTGAACACGCGGCGCTTCGGGTCCTCGGCCCACACCGGGTGGTTCTCGAAGCTCTTCAACGTCTGGGTGAAGTAGCCCACCGACTCTTGCAGCCAGGCGTCGTACTGCTGCTTGTCCATCAGGAACGACAGCAGCGCCTTGCACGCGTTGGGGTACCGGGTGTAGCCGAAGGCCTCCACCGGGAAGGGAAGCTGCAGCTCCGTGGGCTTGCCCACCGGCCCGATGGGATAGTAGGCGTGGTCCATGTCCTTCGCGACCTCGGTCATGTTCTGACGGACCGCGGCTGCGTAGATGGAGATGCCGTTGTTGGTGTAGGACACCTCGCCGGAGAGGAACGCCTTGTTGTTGTTGCTGTCGTTCCACGACGGCGTGCCGGCGATCCAGTGCGGGTACAGCTCACGCATGTATTCCAGGGCGGCAATGGTCTCCGGGGAGTTGATGGCCACCTTGCCCTGCTCGTCCACCAGCTTGCCGCCGAAGGCCCACACCAGCCAGTGGGTCCAGGCATTGCCGTCGCCGGTGGCATGCCCCAGCGCCATGCCGCCCGGGTGGCCGATCTTCTTCAGCTCGGCGCTGGCCTTGAGTAACGCATCGGTGGTCTCGGGGAACTTCTCGAAGCCAGCCTCTTTCAGCCAGCCCGTGCGGTAGTTGATGTAGTTGCCGCCGATGCACAGCGGCAGCGCCATCCACTTGCCGCCGTGGCGGCAGTAGTCGGCGGGGGCGTCGTACCAGCCGCCGTACTTCTCCCCCAGGTGGTTGGCCACGTCGGTGACGTCCAGCAGCTTGTCGCGGATGAGATGCGGGATGGCCAGCGTGCCCCACACCACGTCCGGGCCGGCGCCCACGTTGGCCGCCACCGCCGCCTTCGGCTGGATGTCGTCCAGGAACTCCTTGTCGAGCTGCACCGGCACCCCGGTGGCCTGGGTGAAGGCGGCGATGTTCTTGTCGAACTGGATGTCCTCGCTCTCCACGAACCGGTTCCAGCGCAGCATCCGGATCTTCGCGCCGGCCTCGGGCTTCCAGGGCGACTCGGCCGCCCACGCCTCGGCCCAGGACAGCAGCGAGCCGCCGCCGGCGGCCAGCGCGGCGGCGCCTGCGCCGGTCTTGATGACATCTCGACGGGTGATCTTGTTCATGCTCCTTTCCTCCTGTCACCGCTTCGCGGTGTTGTGTGTCCCGGTCGCCGGGGACGGCGGTGCCATCTCCCCCTCCATGCCGGGGCGGTTCAACCGAACAGACGTGCTCCCGTGGCGGCGTCGAAGACGTGCACGTGGTCGGGCCGCGGACGGAGCCGGATCCGCTGGCCGCTGCGGAAGCCGTGGCGCTCGCGGAACGCGGCCTGCACCTGCTGGCCCGCCATGGTCCCCACCACCAGGGTCTCGGAGCCGGTGGGCTCGACCACCTCCACGTGCGCTTCCACGCCCTCCGCCTCGCCGGCCAGCTCCAGGTGCTCCGGCCGCGTGCCGAACACCACCCGCTGCCCGTCCACGCCCGCCGCCTCCGCCGGCAGCGCGAGCTCGGTGCCGTCGCCCGCGACCACGTGGGCACGGCCGTTGGCCCGGCGCACCGTGCCCTCGATGAAGTTCATGGCGGGCGACCCGATGAAGCCGGCGACGAACAGGTTCACCGGGTGGTCGTACAGGTCGAGCGGCGCGCCCACCTGCTCCACGTGCCCCGCCTGCATCACCACGATGCGGTCCGCCATGGTCATGGCCTCGATCTGGTCGTGGGTGACGTACACGGAGGTGGCGTGCAGCCGCTGGTGCAGGGCGCGGATCTCGGTGCGCATCTGCACCCGCAGCTTCGCGTCCAGATTCGACAGCGGCTCGTCGAACAGGAACACCTGCGGGTCGCGGACGATGGCACGGCCCATGGCCACACGCTGGCGCTGGCCGCCGGAGAGCTGGCGCGGGTAGCGATCCAGCAGCTCGCTCAGGTTGAGGGTGTCCGCGGCCATGCGGACACGCTCGTCGATGAGCGCCGCCGAGACCTTGGCCAGCTTCAGGCTGAAGGCCATGTTGTCGTAGACCTTCATGTGCGGGTACAGCGCGTAGTTCTGGAACACCATCGCCACGTCCCGCTCCTTCGGCGGCACGTCGTTCACGACCCGCCCGCCGATGGTGATCTCGCCGTCGGTGATCTGCTCGAGCCCCGCGATCATGCGCAGCAGCGTGGACTTGCCGCACCCGGACGGCCCCACCAGCACCACGAAGGACTCGTTCGGGATCTCCACGTCGATGCCGTGGATGACCTCGGTGGACCCGAAGGACTTGCGGACCCGGCGGACGTCGACGGCGGCCATCTGTGCGCGTCCCTTCTCCGGCCGCGTGCGGTGGCCGCGACCCCGACGGGGCGGCGTGGCGCAGCGCAGCAATACCACGAACGAAGTGGAACGAGGGTAGTCCCGCGTGAAGAGGACCGTCAACGTCGCGCCAGATCCGTCGCCAGCGGAGCCGCGCCGCGGCGCCGGTGGACCGCCCGTGGGCGGCGGGATCGCGACCTCGGCCGCGCGACGCTCGGGCCGGGCCATCGGTAATCGCTTTACGACATCTACGGGGCCGCCGGCGCGGTGCGGCTCGCGGGGACACGCTGTGAATACGTCCCTGTACGCTCGACGGCCGCGACGACCGCCCTGGATGGCGGGAATGCCGAAGGCCTGCAGGAGCAGGCCCGGCCATGCGGCCGACGGTCCCCGCGACCCGCACCGCGCCGGCCTTATCCGAACACGGATGCGGGCCGGGAGCGCCCGGGTGTCAGCGCCAGCGCTGCTGCAGCTTCGCCAGCGCGCCGGCGCCCGGGCACAGGCGCTCGTAGGGGATCTGCACCAGCGGATCGCGGGTGGTGCCGGCGAGCGCGTGCATGTCGCCGCGCGACTCGTCCAGGTAGAGCAGGCCGGTGGGGATCTCGCCGCGCTCCTGGCATTGCACCAGGTGGGTGAAGACGCTGGCCCGGTCCGCCGGGTCGTAGTCCTCGTCGACCCGGCGCAGCAGCACGCGGCTACCGTCGTGCATGGTCACCGGCGTCACCTCGCCCGCGGCGGACTCCGCCGTGATCTCCTGCATGTGGGGGATGAAGTCCGCGTGCACCATCTCCACGTCGTGCTTGCGCACGTGGGCGTAGCTCTTCGTCGACGTCTCGTGGTCGTTGAAGGTCACGCAGGGCGAGAGCACGTCGATCAGCGCGAAGCCGTCGTGCTTGAGCGCCGCCTTCACGAGCGGCACGAGCTGCGCCTTGTCGCCGGAGAAGCTGCGCGCGATGAAGGTGGCGCCCAGGCTCAGCGCCATCAGCACCGGATCGATGGGGGGCTGCTGGTTCACCTCGCCCTTCTTGGCCGCGCTGCCCACGTCGGCGGAGGCGGAGAACTGGCCCTTGGTGAGCCCGTACACGCCGTTGTTCTCGATGACGTAGAGCATGCGCAGGTTGCGGCGGATGGCGTGGGCGAACTGGCCGAAGCCGATGGACAGCGAGTCCCCGTCGCCGGACACGCCGATGCAGGTGAGGCGCCGGTTGGCGCCGGCGGCGCCGGTGGCCACCGCGGGCATGCGCCCGTGCACCGTGTTGATGCCATGGGCGCCGCGCAGGAAATACGCGGGCGTCTTCGACGAGCAGCCGATGCCCGACATCTTCGCCACCATCTCCTGTGGCGTGTTCAGCTCGAAGAAGGCCTGCACCAGGGCGGCGCTCACCGAGTCGTGCCCGCACCCGGCGCACAGGGTGGACATGGCGCCCTCGTAGTCCCGCAGCGTCAGCCCCAGCGCGTTGCGGGGCAGGCCTGCGTGCTCCACGCGGGGCTTGGTCATCCAGGTCATGCGGCAGCGCTCCTCGCGGCGTGCCGAATGACGGCGTCCACCAGCACGGCGGCGCTCAACGGCATGCCGTCGTAGTGGCGCACCGACACGATCTTGCTCTTCGGGCACGGGGTCTCGTTGATGATCAGGGCCTTGAGCTGCCCGTCCCGGTTCTGGTCCAGCACGAACACCTGGTCGTGGGCCTCCAGAAAGGCCTGCACCTCGGTGCCGAACGGAAAGGCCCGCGGGCGGCAGTAGTCCAGGTGCAGGCCGCGCCCGGCCAGCTCGTCGAGCGCCTCGCGCACCGCGTCGTCGCTGCTGCCCACGGCGATCACGCCGAGCGGCGTGGGCTTCGCGGCAGGGCGGAGTACCGCCTTCGGGACCCGGTCGGCGGCCGTGTACCACTTGCGGCACAGGCGATCGAGCACCTCCTGGTACTCCATCGGATCCTCGGTGTACGCGGCCCGCGGGTTGTGACCCGAGCCGCGGGTGAAGTAGGCGCCCTTGTGGTGCACCCCGGGAAGGGTGCGCCGGGGGATGCCGTCTCCGTCCACGTCCTCGTAGCGGTGAAACGCACTCACGACCTCGAGCTCCTCGCAGGTGAGCACCTTGCCCCGGTCGGGCTCGTAGCTGTCGTCCCACGCCAGCTCGGGCACCATCCAGTCGTTCATGCCGATGTCGAGATCGCTCAGCACGATCACCGGCGTCTGGAGGCCCTCCGCCAGGTCGAAGGCCGCCACCGCCAGCTCGAAGCATTCCCCCGGATTGGCGGGGAACAGCAGCACGTGGCGGGTGTCGCCGTGGGAGGCATAGGCGCAGGCGAGGATGTCGGACTGCTGGGTGCGGGTGGGCATGCCGGTGGACGGCCCCACCCGCTGCACGTCGAACAGCACCACCGGGATCTCGGTGAAGTACGCGTAGCCCAGGAACTCGCTCATCAGCGACACGCCGGGGCCACTGGTGGAGGTGAAGCTGCGCGCCCCGGCCCAGCCGGCGCCCACCACCATGCCCATGGCCGCCAGCTCGTCCTCCGCCTGCACCAGCAGATAGCGGCGCTCGCCCGTCTCCGGATCCTTGCGGAAACGCTCGCAGAAGCCCTTGAAGGCGTCCATCAGCGAGGTGGAAGGCGTGATCGGGTACCACGCGCCGACGGTGGCGCCCGCGTACACGCAGCCCAGCGCCGCCGCGGTGTTGCCGTCGATCACGATGTGTCCCGCGGTGCCGTCCATGGGCTCGAGGCGGGTGTCCAGCGGGCAGGTGAAGTGCGTGGTGGCGTAGTCGTAGCCGAGTGCGAGCGCCTTCTCGTTGGCCTCGATGAGCTTCGGCTTCGTGGCGAACGTCTCCGCGAGCAGCGACTTGACCACTCCCCGGTCGATGTCCAGAAGGGCCATCAGCGCGCCCAGGTAGGCGATGTTCTTCATCAGGATGCGCGTGCGCGAGCCCTCGAAGTGCTCGTTGCACAGGCCCGCCAGCGGGATCCCGATGATGGTGACGTCGTCGCGCGACAGCTGCTTCTGCCGGGGCCAGGTGTCGTCGTAGAGGAACACGCCGCCGGGGGTGACGCCCGCGAGGTCCTGGCGGTAGGTCTCGGCGTTCATGGCCACCATGACGTCGACCCGCGCCGCGCGCGCCAGGTGGTGGTCGCGATTGACGCGGATCTCGAACCAGGTGGGCAGACCCTGGATGTTCGACGGGAAGAAGTTCTTGCCCGAGACGGGCACGCCCATGCGGAAGATGGCCTTCATGAGCAGGCCGTTCGCGCTCGCCGATCCGGTCCCGTTGACCGTGGCGATGCGGATCACGAAGTCGTTCAGCCCGCCTTTCTTCTCTCTCGCCACGAGTCCCGGTTCTCCTTCTCGTCCCCGGCATAGGGCACCAGCAGACGCGATTTCTGCATGTCCCACGCCGCGGTGGGGCAGCGCTCGGCGCACAGCCCGCAGTGCACACACACGTTCTCGTCCTTCACCATCACCCGTCCGGTCTGCTTGAGCTCGCCGGACACGAACAGGGGCTGCGCGGTGTTGCGCGCCGGCGCCTTGAGCCGCGTGCGCAGCGCCGCCTCCTCGGCGTTGGGCGTGATCACCAGGCAGTCCACCGGGCACACGTCCACGCAGGCGTCGCACTCGATGCACAGGCGCTCGGTGAACACCGTCTGGATGTCGCAGTTGAGGCAGCGCTGCACCTCGGTCGCGGCGAGCTCGCCGGTGTAGCCCAGCTCCACCTCGATGGTGAGCTTGCTGAAGCGCTCCGGCTGCCCCGCCTGGGGCATGTCACGGCGTTTCGACACGTCGTAGTCGTTGCTGTAGCTCCACTCGTGGATGCCCATCTTGCGGCTCGACAGGTTCATGCCGAAGGGCAGCCGGTCGGTGAGCGACTCGCCGGCGCAGTGCTTGTGGATGGAGATTGCGGCCTGGTGGCCGTGCTCCACGGCCCAGATGATGTTCTCCGGGCCCCAGGCGGCGTCGCCGCCGAAGAACACCCCGGGGCGGGTGGACTGGAAGGTCTTGCGGTCCACCACCGGCATGCCCCGGTCGTCGAACTCGACGCCGATGTCACGCTCGATCCAGGGGAAGGCGTTCTCCTGGCCGATGGCGAGGATCACGTCGTCGCAGGGGATGGTGACCGTGTCCACGGTCTGCGATCGCAGCCGGCCGTCCGCGTCGGTGTGGTACTCGAGTCGCTCGAAACGCATTGCGACGAGCCGGCCGCCCTCGATGACGAAGGCCTGCGGGGAATGGCGCTCGAGGATCTCCACGCGCTCGTCCTCGGCGTCCTCCAGCTCCCAGTCCGAGGCCTTGAACAGGGCACGAGGCTTGCGCGCCATCACCTTCACGTCGCGCCCACCCAGGCGCAGCGCCGTGCGGCAGCAGTCCATGGCGGTGTTGCCGGCGCCGATGATCAGCACCCGCTCGCCGATGCGGTCCACGTGCCCGAAGGCCACCGACTCGAGCCAGGTGATGCCGATGTGCACGTGGTCCGGGTCCGCGTCGCGCCCGTCCAGCCTGAGCTCCTTGCCTTTCGGCGCGCCGGAGCCCACGAAGACCGCGTCGTAGCCCTCCTCCAGCAGCGCGCGCAGGCTGGATACGGGACTGCCCAGGCGGATGTCCACACCCATCCCGGCGATGTATCCGATCTCCTCGTCCAGGACCTGGGCCGGAAGGCGGAAGGCCGGGATGTTGAACCGCATCAGGCCACCGGCCACCGTCTGCCGTTCGAACACCGTGCACGCGTAGCCGAGCGGCGCGAGATCGTTGGCGACGGTGAGGGAGGCAGGGCCGGCGCCCACCAGGGCCACGCGCTTGCCGTTGCCCTCGGCCGGCGGCTTCGGGAGCCGGTGCTCCACGGGCCCCCGGTTGTCGGAGGCGACGCGCTTCAGGCGGCAGATGGCCACCGGCTTCTCGTCCACCCGGCCGCGGCGGCAGGCGGGCTCGCAGGGGCGATCGCACACGCGACCGAGGATGCCGGGGAAGACGTTGGATGCGCGGTTCAGCAGGTAGGCGTCGGTGAACCGCCCCTGGGCGATGAGGCGGATGTACTCCGGGACGTCCGTGTGGGCGGGGCATGCCCACTGGCAATCCACGACGCGGTGATACCAGGCGGGATCCGACGTGTCCGTCGGTTTCATGGCATCACCCGGTACCGGCTTCCGTCGCCGGACTCACTGTTGCTCTCGTTCACTCACCGCAGGGCCGGCTGGCCCACCAAGGCGCTGAAACGGCTCGAAGCATAACCGATTGCCACCGCGTTGGAAGCGTTTTCCGCCCGATCTGTCGGGCTGTTCACGATCCGGGGGCGAGATGGGAAGGAGGGGACTGGCGCACGGGCCGGGTGCCCGCCCGCGACGGCGTCCGGGGAGGGGCCCGCGCCGGCCCGCGGCCGGGTGATCCGGCGC
>JBFHNV010000260.1:0-7864 GCA_041593595.1 Gammaproteobacteria bacterium | reverse complement strand
TCTCGCGGCGGGACCTTCGCCGGTGGTGGCGGCGCACGCCACCCCTCGCCGAGTCCCTGGCGCGGCTCCGCCGCCGCGGGCAGGCATGAGCCGGCGCATCCAGCGCCGGGTGCCGGTGGACGGGCCGCGGCTCGGCGCGGACCTGCACCCGGTGCTGGAGCGGGTCCTGCGCAGCCGCGGCGTCGCGGCAGCCGGAGATCTGGACATGTCCCTCGCCGGGCTCGCGCCGTACCACGACCTGGCCGGGCTGGAGCCGGCGGTGGATCTGCTGCGCGCCGCCATCGACGCCGACCGGCGGGTGCTGGTGGTGGGGGACTTCGACGCCGACGGCGCCACCGCCACGGCCCTGGCGCTGCTGGGCCTGCGCGCCCTGGGGCTGGCCCGGGTGGACTACCTGGTGCCCAACCGCTTCGAGTACGGCTACGGCCTCACGCCGGAGATCGTGGCCGTGGCCCGGACCCGCGAGCCGGACCTGCTCGTCACCGTGGACAACGGCATCTCCAGCGTGGACGGCGTGGCCGCGGCCCGCGCCGCGGGCATGCAGGTGCTGATCACGGACCACCACCTGCCCGGTGCGCGGCTGCCCGCGGCGGACGCCATCGTGAATCCCAACCGGCCGGACTGCGCGTTCCCCAGCAAGTGCCTGGCCGGCGTGGGTGTGATGTTCTACCTGCTGGCGGCGCTGCGGGCGCGCCTGCGCGACGACGGCGCCTTCGAGCGCGCGGGCATCGAGGCGCCCAACGTGGCGCGCTGGCTGGACCTGGTGGCGCTCGGCACGGTGGCCGACGTGGTGCCCCTGGACCGCAACAACCGCATCCTGGTGGAGCAGGGCCTGCGGCGGATCCGCGCGGGACGGTGCCGCCCGGGCATCGCCGCGCTGCTCGCCGCCGGCCGGCGCGACCCGCGCCGCTGCGTGGCCGCGGACCTGGCGTTCGCGGCGGCGCCGCGGCTGAACGCCGCCGGACGGCTCACGGACATGAGCGTCGGCATCGAGTGCCTGCTGGACGAGGATCCGGCAGGCTGCGCGCGCCGCGCCCAGGCCCTGGACGCGCTCAACCGGGAGCGGCGCGAGATCGAGTCGGACATGCACGACGACGCCGTGGCGTGGCTCGAGTCGGCGGTGGCGCACGAGGCGGACCTGCCCTTCGGCCTGTGCCTGTTCCAGGAGCACTGGCACCAGGGGGTGGTGGGCATCGTCGCCTCGCGGGTCAAGGAGCGCGTGCACCGGCCGGTGATCGCCTTCGCCCGGGAGGATGACGAGACCCTCAAGGGCTCGGCGCGATCCATCCCGGGACTGCACGTGCGCGACACGCTGGACGCGGTGGCGGCCCACCACCCGGGGCTGCTGCTCAAGTTCGGCGGCCACGCCATGGCTGCCGGGCTGAGCATCCGGGCCACGGACCTGGAGCGCTTCCGCGCCGCCTTCGACGCGGAGCTGCGCCGGCTGCTCGCCGGCGCGGATCTGGACGACGTGCTGCACACCGACGGCCCGCTCAGCCCGGAGGAGCTGGATCTGCCCCTGGCCCGGGCGTTGCGCGACGCGGGCCCCTGGGGCCAGGCCTTCCCCGAGCCCCTGTTCGACGGCGAGTTCCAGGTGCTGTCCCGGCGCGTCGTGGGCGAGCGCCACCTGAAGCTGAAGCTGCGCTCTGCCGAGGACGCGGCACCCCTGGATGCCATCGCCTTCAACGTCACCGACGAGTCCTGGCCATCTGGCGCCGCCCGCATCCGTGTCGCGTACCGCCTGGACGTGAACGAGTGGCAGGGCACGGAGTCCGCGCAGCTCGTGGTGGAGTGGCTCGAGGTCCTGGGGCCATAGCCAGCGAAGGCGCCTGCTGTCTTGACCACAGAGGCACAGAGGGCACTGAGGGAGAAATCACGGAAGAAGAACGAGGAACGCGAGCTCAGGGAAAATCTCTCTGTGTCCTCCGTGCCCTCCGTGCCTCTGTGGTTGACTCACCCGGCCTGTACCCGCGGAATGCGGCTCACCCTCTGGTACGATCCCACGCTCGCCACAGCAACGACCGACCATGGAAACCCTCGAGCTCAACCCCACATTCGCCCGCATCAAGGACATGCAGGAGCGCGTCGACGCTCTCAGGGGGTACCTTTGACTACGCCGGGCGCAGGGAGCGGCTGGAGGAGGTCAACCGGGAGCTGGAGAATCCGGAGCTGTGGAGCGATCCCGAGCGGGCCCAGGGCCTGGGACGGGAGCGCGCCCAGCTCGAGGACGTGGTCGGGGCCATCGCGGGGCTGGACTCGGGTCTGAGTGACGCCCAGGGCCTGCTGGAGCTCGCCGCGGAGGAACGCGACGCTGCCACCGCCGACGAGGTGAGCGGCGACCTGGACCGCCTGGAGCAGCGCCTGGAGCAGCTCGAGTTCCGGCGCATGTTCGCCGGCGAGATGGACGCGTCCAACGCCTTCCTGGACATCCAGGCGGGGGCCGGCGGCACCGAGGCCCAGGACTGGGCCGAGATGCTGCTGCGCATGTACCTGCGCTGGGCCGAGCGCCGCGGCTTCGAGGCCGAGCTCATCGAGTGCTCTCCCGGCGAGGAAGCCGGCATCAAGAGCGCCACCGTCAAGGTGGACGGCGACCACGCCTACGGCTGGCTGCGCACCGAGACCGGCGTGCACCGCCTGGTGCGCAAGTCCCCCTTCGATTCCGGCAACCGCCGCCACACCTCCTTCGCGGCGGTGTTCGTCTCGCCGGAGGTGGACGACGACATCGACATCGAGATCAACCCGGCGGATCTGCGTATCGACGTCTACCGCGCCAGCGGCGCCGGTGGCCAGCACGTGAACCGCACCGAGTCGGCGGTGCGCATCACCCACAACCCCACCGGCGTGGTGGTCCAGTGCCAGAACGACCGCTCCCAGCACAAGAACAAGGCCCAGGCCATGAAGCAGCTCAAGGCCAAGCTCTACGAGCTCGAGCTGCAGAAGCGCCGCGCCGAGGCGGATCTCGTGGAGGCATCGAAGTCCGAGATCGGCTGGGGGAGCCAGATCCGCTCCTACGTCCTGGACCAGTCCCGCATCAAGGACCTGCGCACCGGCTACGAGGTGGGCAACACCCAGGCGGTGCTGGACGGCGACCTGGACGGCTTCATCGAGGAGAGCCTGAAGGCGGGAGTCTGAACGTCATCGCGGCCATGGAGGGCCTGAAGGATGAACCACGGAGACACAGAAGGCACAGAAGGCACAGAAGGCACAGAAGGCACAGAGAAGACAGCTACAGCGCAAGACGAACTCACCCGGACCGTCATTGGTGCGGCCATCGAGGTCCACAGAGTCCTGGGCCCAGGGCTTATGGAGTCCATCTACCAGGCAGCGCTTGCATGCGAGCTCCGAGAGGGCGACCTGAGAATCCATGAGCAGGTTGCGCTTCCGATAAGCTACAAGGGGCGTGAGCTCGCAAGACCATTTCTCATCGACATGGTCGTCGAAGCCAGGCTGTTGCTGGAAGTCAAGGCGGAACGACTGACTCCTCTGTGCCCTCTGTGCCTCTGTGGTTGAATTTCCCGGCGCCGAACCGAGCGACGACTGATGTCCGATGACCTGAACGAACAAGAAAGCCAGCGCCGCGAAAAGCTCGCCGAGCTGCGTGCGCAAGGTAACGCGTATCCCAACGATTTTCGGCGCGACACCCTGGCAGGTGAGATTCACGAGCGGTTCGGTGAGCGTGACGCCGAGGCGCTCGACGCGGAGAGGCCGCGCGTGGTCATCGCCGGGCGGATGATGACGCGCAGGATTATGGGAAAGGCGAGCTTCGCGCACCTGCAGGACGTTTCGGGTCGCATCCAGATCTATCTCAGGCGCGACGATCTCCCCGATGGCGTCTACCAGGCGTTCAGGAAGTGGGACGCCGGCGACATCCTCGGCGTGGAGGGGTACGTGTTCCGCACCCGCACCGGAGAGCTGTCGGTGCACGCCACGTCGGCGCGGCTGCTGGTGAAGTCGCTCAAGCCCCTGCCCGAGAAGTGGCACGGGTTGGCCGATCTCGAGACCCGTTACCGCCAGCGCTACGTGGACCTCATCGTCAACGAGAAGTCCCGCGACACCTTCCGCATGCGCTCGGCCATCGTGGCGTGGATCCGGCGCTTCTTCTCGGAGCGCGGCTTCCTGGAGGTGGAGACGCCCATGATGCAGCCGATCCCCGGTGGTGCCGTGGCGCGGCCGTTTCGCACGCACCACAACGCGCTGGACATGGATCTGTACCTGCGCATCGCGCCGGAGCTGTATCTGAAACGCCTGCTGGTGGGCGGCTTCGAGCGGGTGTTCGAGATCAACCGCAACTTCCGCAACGAGGGGGTGTCCACGCAGCACAACCCCGAGTTCACCATGCTCGAGTTCTACCAGGCCTACGCGGACGTGGAGGACATGATCCGCATCACCGAGGAGCTGGTGCGCGGCGTCGCGCTGGAGGTGGCGGGCAGTCCCACGCTCGAGTACCAGGGCAGGACCCTCGATTTCGCGAAGCCCTTCGCACGCATGGGCGTGCGCGAGGCGATCTTGCACCACAACCCGGACATCGCTGCCGGGGACCTGGACGACGAGCAGCGCGCCCGGGCGCTGGCCCGGCGCCTGGAGATCCCGCTGCAGGACCACCACGGCCTCGGCAAGGTGCAGGTGGAGATCTTCGAGAAGACCGTCGAGCACAGGCTCGAGGATCCCACCTTCATCACCGCCTACCCGACGGAGGTCTCGCCCCTGTCACGGGCCAACGACGCGGATCCCTTCGTGACGGATCGCTTCGAGCTGTTCATCGCCGGGCGCGAGATGGCCAACGGCTTCTCCGAGCTCAACGATCCCGATGACCAGGCCCGGCGCTTCCGCGAGCAGGTGGCGAGCCGCGACGCGGGCGACCAGGAGGCCATGTACTTCGACGCCGACTACATCCGCGCGCTCGAGTACGGCATGCCGCCGGCCGGCGGCCAGGGTCTTGGCATCGATCGGCTGGTGATGCTGTTCACCGACTCCCCGTCCATCCGCGACGTGCTGCTGTTCCCGCACCTGCGCCCCGAGTCAGGGATCTGATCCGGTCCCGGGCAGGCCTCCGGACATGCCGTCCTCCTCCTTGGCCGGTGATCCGGGATTCGCAACAGCTGTTCAGATCTGCCCCGATCCCGCCCCGCCCATGCGTGCCCGGTAGGCCGGCTCGCCGTAGCGGGCCAGCGCGAGGTCACCAGCGTAGGCGGGCAGCGGCGCGCCCGTCACGTGCGCGGCCAGCAGCTCGCCCGCGGCCATGGCAATCATGATGCCGAAGCCGGAGAACGCGCCGCACAGGTGGAATCCGGGCACCGGAGTCGGTCCCACCAGGGGTCGGTTCTCCGGGGTCTTGGTGTAGTAGCCGCCGTCCACGTAGGGGTTGGGCAGGTGGGCGTAGTAGGCAGAGAGCCCCGGGATCATCACGCTCATGCCGCGCACCAGGATCTCCGGGTAGTGCGGGTCGTAGGTGACGGGGAAGCTCGGCGTCTCCACCGGGCAGTCGTAGGTCCAGTACAGCATGAGGCTCGCCCCCGCGCCCACCGGGCGGCCGTGCACGCCGGCGGGGAAGGGTGCAAGCAGCTTCGCGCCCTCGGCGTCGCCACCGAGCGCGTCCCGCTCCGCATCGTTCCACGGCAGCCGGGTCTCGTCACACCAGATGCTGAGCGGTGCGTCCCGCGGCACCACGCCGTCGCGGTCGTCGAAGGTGAGCTTCGCGTGGCGTTCGCACACCACCGGCACCTCCACCCCGGCGAGCCGCGCCACCTCCGCCAGATACGGTCCGGCGGCATCCACCAGCACCGGCGTCTTCACCACGCGGGGGCCGCCGTCGGTCAGTATCTCCACTTCAGCGATGCGTCCCGCGGCGGTGTCCACCGCGGCTACGCGTCCGCGCAGCAGGCGCGTGCCCGCGGCCCGGGCCTGCTCCAGCAGCACCATGCCGAGCTGCTGGGCGCTGAGCGCGCCGGCCCGGCGCACGTGCAGCGCGACCCGCGTCCTCGCGGAGACGTAGGGGAACTGCTCGCGGATCAGGGCCGGGTCCAGCAACAGGTCGGCGCCGTCGGGCTGGCCGGCGAAGCCGTCGCCGCGCCGCGCCACGTAGCCCGCGCCGCCCTGCCGGTGGACGCGCAGAGCGCCGGCGCCGAGGCCGGCCGCCTCCGACGCCGTGTCCGCGAACTCCTCGGCCCGCCGGGAGTCGGCGCTCAGATAGAGGTAGCCCCGCCGGTCCATGCGGATGGCGTTGCCGGTGGCGTCCGCCAGCGCCTCCATGAGCGCGATGCTGCGGCTGCTCAGGGCCACCATCGCGTCGCCGGGGCCCGGCCACCAGTTGCGGTAGCACTCGGTGGACTTGTCGCTGGTCAGCGACAGCGGGGGGCCCTCGTCCACGATCAGCACGCGGCGCAGGCCCGAGCCGGTAGCGAGGGCGTGCGCGGCCGCGACGCCGGCGATGCCGGCACCGCACACCACTGCGTCCGCCCGCTCCAGGATCAGTCCTCCAGGCGGAACCCGATCTTGACGGTCACCTGCCAGAACTTCACCTCGCCGCCCTCCACGTAGCCGCGCTCGTCGGTGACCTG
This sequence comes from Gammaproteobacteria bacterium, assembly GCA_041593595.1. Taxonomy (GTDB): domain Bacteria; phylum Pseudomonadota; class Gammaproteobacteria; order HK1; family HK1; genus JBFHNV01. The sequence continues at coordinate 1,307 of JBFHNV010000260.1, read as the reverse complement.
GAACCAGTGGATGTTGCGCACGCTCTCGGAGGCCTTGGCGATGGCGTTGCGCACCGCGTCGTCGCTGCCGGTGGTGGCCGAGCCGGTGATCTCGATGCTCTTGTAGGTGTGGGCGTCCATGGTCGTCTCCCGTTGCCGCGGGCCCGTGCGGCCCGGGCGTCCACGATACACGCCGCGGACGCCCGGTTGCCGCACAGCCCCGCGGCGAAGAGAATGCGCCGTTTCCGCCCGGAGGCGTCAGGACATGCGCATCGCGATCGTCGGGGCCGGCGCCGTGGGGGCCTACGTGGGGGGCCACCTGGCCCGCGACGGGCACGACCTGGTGATTGTGGACCCGTGGCCGGCCCACGTGGAGGCCATGAACTCCGGCGGGCTCGCCCTGGCGGGGATGAGCGACGCCGAGTGCTTCACCGCCAGGGTGCGCGCCATGCACGTGACCGACGTGCAGTCCCTGTCCCGCGACGGCGCGGTGGACATGGCCTTCGTGTGCATGAAGTCCTACGACACCGCGTGGGCCACACACCTGATCCGCGATTACCTGGCGCCGGACGGCTTCGTGGTGTCGCTGCAGAACTGCATCAACGAGGACACCATCGCGGCCATCGTGGGCTGGGGCAGGACGGTGGGCTGCATCGCGGCGAAGATATCGGTGGAACTCGGCGGGCCGGCCCGGGTGAAGCGGGGCGTGCCCAAGGGCGGAAAGGACGCGGTGTTCCGGGTGGGCGAGGTGCACGGGCGGGTGACCCCGCGGGTGGAGCGCATCGCCGCCATGCTGGCGTCGGTCGACGCGGCGAAGGTCACCACCAATCTGTGGGGCGAGCGCTGGACCAAGCTGGTGGCCAACGCCATGCGCAACGGAATCTGCGCCGCCAGCGGCATGACCGCCAACCAGTGCGACCGCGAGCCGGTGACGCGCCGCCTGGCCATCCGGGTGGCCGGTGAGGCCGTGCGCATCGGCCTGACCCAGGGCTTCGCGGTGGAGAGGATCGGCGGGCGCCCGCCCCAGGACTGGGTGGCGGCGCTGGACGGGGACGCGGCGCTTGTCGCCGCCCTGGAGCAGGAGATGGAAGCGTCCTGCGCGACCCGCAGCGAGAGCTTCATCCCGTCCATGGCCCAGGACGTGAACAAGGGCCGGCGCACGGAGGTGGACTACATCAACGGGGTCATCGTCGCCCGCGGCCGCGAGCTCGGAATCGATGCGCCGGCCAACGCGCGCCTTGCCGCCGCGGTGAAGCGGGTGGAGCGCGGCGGATACGCGCCGTCGCTGGACCTGCTGCGGGGGATCTAGCCGCCTACCGGGTGCACAC
>JBFHNV010000259.1:0-7874 GCA_041593595.1 Gammaproteobacteria bacterium | reverse complement strand
GGGGACGAACTCTCGGTCGGTCTGTGCCCCAATCGGGCCAGAGGCCCCCAGGCGTCCCTCCCACCCCGGCTGTCTTGATCACACACGACCAGGACGCAGGCAACATACAAGCCCCCAGGGACGGGTTCACGGCGGGGCGCAGCGACCCATGCCTTCCTCCTCACCGCGACATGTCCATCGCGCGAGTCGCGAAACCGGTCTAGCCCGCGTGACGCATGAACACGACCCGCGAGGGCGCGCAGGCGTACCGTGATGGTACGTCGAGCACCCGAGGCAAGCCCAACGCCGCAGATGCCGGCAGATTCGCGTCCGCAGCCGAGCGTTCATGAGTCATGCGGGCTAGATCACGCAGCACACCAGCCGGAAGGGTACGTCGTCGGGGACCTGCGTGGGCCGCTCCTGGGGCTCTGGCTGGCGCATGAAGCGCACGGTGAAGCGGTGGCGTCCGGCGCTGATCTCCGGATACTCGCCCGCCTGCTCGGGCAGGCACACCCGGATCATCTGGCACGGGGTGTTGGTCTCCAGGGTGCGCTGGAACATCCCGCCGCGGGCGGTCTCCTCGCTGGACACGCCGCTCTCGCGCACGAGCTTCAGGCACAGCTCGGTGGCGTCGTGGAGCAGGTCGAAGCTGCCGATCCAGGCGTCGAGCTCCTGGCGGCGATACTGCGGGTCGCGCCGCAGCCAGTGGTGGTAGGCAGGCAGGTCGAAGTCACAGGTGCCGGCGGGGATGCTGCTGCGCTGGCGCACGGCGTTGAACAGCTCGTTGCTGCGCAGGCTGTGGCCGAAGCCGATCTCGGAGGACTTGAGCCGCGAGAGCAGGTCGGTCACCCGCTCCTGCACCTCGCGCAGCCGGTCCGGGTCCACGTTGGGGTTGCGCGCGAGCGAGTCCAGCGTCATGGCGTGGCGCTCGAGCTCCTTGATGAGGTCCTTCTTCAGGTCCGCGCGGCCCAGCACCGACATCACGTCGATGAGACAGTCCACCGCGGTGCGGCTGGACCATACGTCATCGCCGCCGAGCGCCCGCCTCGCCCGCCGGAACAGGAACTCGAGCCGCAGCATGGTCCGCACGCGCTCGCTGAGCGGCTGCTCGTAGCAGATCCAGCCTGGGCGTGGCGCGGTCATGGGCGAGGGTGTCGGTATCCGTTGGTCACCGCCGTGGAGCCGGATCCGGCTCCACGGCGGAGCACGGGCAATCCCGCCCGCTCGGGCACGACAGAGCGAGCCGGCGGCAAGCAACAAGGCACCCTGCGCGAGGCCTCGCGGACTCGGAATTGTTTCACCGTTGGCGATCCGGCCGCAAGCGAGCGGCCAGCTCCAGGTAACGCTCGTGCATCCGCTCCACCTGCGGGCGCAGGGCCTCGGGGGGGCCGTCGTTGACGATCACGTCGTCGGCCCGCGCCAGGCGGGTGTCGCGGTCCACCTGGGCGTCCAGGATCCCCTCCACCGTCTCGCGTGTGCTGCCGTCGCGGGCCCGCGCCCGCGCGACCTGAGCCTCGCGGGGCAGATCCACGACCAGCACCCGGTCCACCCGCGCCGCGCGCCCGGTCTCCAGCAGCAGCGGGATCATGGCGATGGCGTAGGGGGTGTCCAGCGCCGCGAGCCGGGCATCCATCACCTCGCGGATGCGCGGGTGGAGGATGTCCTCCAGGTCCGCGCGGGCGGCCGGGTCGGCGAACACGCACTCGCGCAGTCGTGCCCGGTCCAGCGCCCCGCGGGCATCCAGCACCCCGTCGCCGAAGCGCTCCCGGATCGCCTCGAGGGCAGGCTCGCCCGGCTCCACCACCTCGCGCGCAATCTGGTCCGCGTCCACCACCGGGACGCCCAGTCGCTGGAACAGGCGCGCCGCGGTGCTCTTGCCGCTGGCGATGCCCCCCGTGAGGCCCACGATCATGGCCGGCGGCACGGATCGGTCCCCGGCATGGCTCAAGTCCCGCCACCGGGCAGGTAGAGACCGGTGATGGCGTCGCCCCACATGAGACTGAGCCAGCCCGCCGCGGCGATGTAGGGCCCGAAGGGAATGGGCACTTGGCGGTCGTGGCCGCGCAGCAGCATGAGGCCGATGCCGGACACCGCGCCCACCAGCGAGGAGGTCAGCACCACCCCCGGTAGCGCGGCCCAGCCCAGCCACGCGCCCAGCGCACCCATGAGCTTGAAGTCCCCGTGGCCCATGCCCTCCTTGCCGGTGACCAGCCGGAACAGCCAGTAGATGCTCCACAGGCTCAGGTAGCCTGCCATGGCGCCCACAACGGCCTCGGGCAGCGGCACGAAGGTGGCACGCAGGTTCACCGCGAGGCCCGCCCACAGCAGCGGGAGCGTGATGGCGTCCGGCAGGTACTGGGTGTCCAGGTCGATGAATGCCAGGGCCACCAGCGCCCAGGTCAGGCCGACGGCGCAGGCTCCGGCCAGGGTCACGCCGAACTGCGCCACAACGGCCACCGTGAGCAGCCCGGTGAGCAGCTCCACCAGCGGGTAGCGCACGGGGATGCGCGATCGGCACGCGGTGCAGCGCCCGCGCTGCAGCGCGTAGCTCAGGAGGGGGATGTTCTCGTGGGCGCGGATCATGTGTCCGCAGCTCGGGCATCGCGAGCGCGGCACCACCAGGTTGTAGGTCTCGCGTGCCGCCGGCTCGGCGGCTCCGTCCGCGCAGCCGTTCCCGCCCAGGAGCTCCTGGGCCTGCTCGCGCCACTCGCGTTCCATCATTACCGGCAGCCGGTGAATGACCACGTTGAGGAAGCTGCCCACCAAAAGGCCGAATACCAGCGCGGCCGCGAGCGCGACCCCGGCGTGTGCCTGCAGGTACTCGATGAGTGTCATCACAGGCGGGATGCCGGGGGCGCCCCGCCGGATTGCGGCCTGCCGCGCGGTGCGGCGCTCAGACCACCTGGCCCATCTTGAAGATGGGGAGGTACATGGCGATGACCAGGCCGCCGATGAGGACACCGAGCACGGCCATGATGAGTGGCTCCATGAGGCTGCTCATGGCGTCCACGGCGTCGTCGACCTCCTGCTCGTAGAAGTCCGCGACCTTGCCCAGCATGGCGTCGATGGAGCCCGATTCCTCGCCGATGGCGACCATCTGCACCACCATGTTCGGGAACAGCCCCGTCTCGCGCATCGCGACCTGCAGCTGCTGTCCGGTGGCGATCTCGTCGCGCATCCTGCGGATGGCATCGCCGTACACGATGTTTCCTGCGGCGCCGGCTACCGAGTCCATCGCCTCAACCAGCGGCACGCCGGCTGCGAACATCGTGGACAGGGTGCGCGCGAAGCGCGCGATGGTGGCCTTCACGAGGATGTCGCCGATGATCGGCATCTTGAGGGACACCCGGTCCAACAGGCGCCGGAACGCCGCGGATCGCTTCTTGAGCTCTGCGAGCCCGTAGAACACACCGGCCAGGCCGCCGAAGATGATGAACCAGTAGTCCACGAAGAAGTTGGACATGTTGATGACCATGACCGTCATCGCAGGCAGGTCGGCGCCGAAGTCCTTGAACAGCGCGGCGAACTGCGGGATGACGAAGATCATGAGCACCGCGGTGACCACGAAGGCCATCACCATCACGGCGGTAGGGTAGAAGAGCGCCTTCTTGATCTTGCCCTTGATGGCCTCGACCTTCTCCTTGTAGGTGGCGATCTTGTCGAGCAACGACTCCAGGATGCCCGCTGCCTCGCCCGCGCGCACCAGGGCGACGTAGAGCTCATCGAAGTACAGCGGATGTTTGGCCAGCGAGTCTGCCAGCGTGTTGCCTGCCTCCACCTCCGACTTGATGTTCAGGATCAGCTCCTGCATCCTCGGGTTCTCGTGGCCACGGCCCACGATCTCGAACGATTGCACCAGCGGCACGCCGGACGACATCATCGTCGCCATCTGGCGGCTGAACACCGCGATGTCCTTCGGGGTGATCTTCTTGCCGCCGGCCCCGAAGAGTGGCTTGGCCTTCTTCTTCACCCGAACCGGATTGATGCCCTGGCGACGCAGCGTCGCCTTTACCAGCGCGTCGCTGGTGCTGGACATCTCCCCCTTCACTTTCTGGCCGCGTTTGTCCGTCCCTTCCCAGACGAACATGTTGGCCTTGGCGGCTTGTGCCATGGGCGCTTACTCCTGCGTGACGCGGTTCATCTCTGCGATGCTGGTCATGCCGTCCGCCACCTTCTTCAGCGCCGACATGCGGATGTCCGGAATGCCTTCCTTGCGTGCCTGGTCGGCGATGTCGATGGCGTTGCGGCCCTCCATCACGAGGCGCTTCATGGGCTCCGAGACCTCCATCACCTGGTAGATGCCGACACGGCCCTTGTAGCCGCCGGTGCAGCCGTCGCAGCCGGTGGGACCGAAGATGGTGAGGCCGCCGTCGATGCGCTCGTCGGTGAAGCCCTCCTTGCGCAGCGCCTCGCGCGGCACCTCCTCGGACTGCTTGCACGAGTGCAGACGGCGGCCCAGACGCTGGGCGGTGATGATGTTCACGGCGGTGGCGATGGCGAAAGGCTTGATACCCATATCGACCATTCGCGTCAAAGTTTGAGGGGCGTCGTTGGTGTGCAGCGTGGACATCACCATGTGGCCGGTCTGCGCCGCCTTGATGGCGATGTTGCCGGTGGTGAGGTCGCGGATCTCGCCCACCAGGATGATGTCCGGATCCTGGCGCAGGAAGGCCTTCAGGGCCTTCTCGAAGGTCATCCCCGTGCGCTCGTCCACCTGCACCTGGTTGACCCCGGCGAGGTTGATCTCGACCGGGTCCTCGGCAGTGGAGATGTTCACGTCCGGCTTGTTCAGCAGGTTGATGCCGCTGTACAGCGACACGGTCTTGCCGCTGCCGGTGGGCCCCGTGACCAGGAACATCCCGTAGGGCTTGTACAGGTGACGCAGGAAGGCCTCGAGCTGGAAGTCCTCGTAGCCGAGCTGCTCGAGCGGGATGCTCATGCTGGAGTCCAGGATACGCAGCACGGACTTCTCGCCGAACAGGGTCGGGCAGGTGCTGACGCGGAAGTCGATGGACTTGGTCTTGGAGAGCTTGAGCTTGATGCGCCCGTCCTGGGGCACGCGACGCTCTGACACATCGAGGCGCGACATGACCTTGATGCGCGCGGCGATCTTGCTTGCCAGCGCCAGCGGCGGCTTCGCCACCTCAGTGAGCATGCCGTCGATGCGGAAGCGCACCCGGCAGAATTTCTCGTAGGGCTCCACGTGAATGTCCGAGGCGCCCTTCTTCATGCAGTCCAGGAGCAGCTTGTTGACGAACTTCACCACCGGCGCGTCATCCACCTCCACGGCGGCGCCGTCCTCCTCCTTCTCCTCCGCGACCTCCAGGTCCTCGAGATCCTCCAGATCCTCGTCCTCGCCCATGTCCATGGAGGTGTCGGCAGCCTCCAGGGCCTTGTCGATGACCCGGCTGAGCTTGTCCGCCTCCACCAGGATGGGCTCGGTCTGGCGGCTGGTGGCGAAGCGGATCTCGTCGAGGATCTGCAGGTTCGTGGGGTCGGCCACCGCGATGTAGAGCCGGTTACCGCGGCGGTAGATGGGCAGGGTCTGGTGGTCGCGGATGAGCTTCTCCTGCACCACCTTGGTGACGTCGGCGTCGATCTCGATGGCGTCCAGATCCAGCACCGGCACCCCGAACTCCTCGCCCGCGATCTGGGCGATGGTGGCCGCGGTCACCAGGCCCTTGGAAACCACGTGGCTGACGAACGGGACCTTGTCGCTCAGGGACTCGTCCCAGGCCCGGGACGCCGCGTCCTCCTCCAGCAATCCGTCCATGACCAGCTTGCGGGCCAGGCCGGTGAGAGGGACCTGCGCAGTGGAGACCGCCATGTTCTACCTCGCTGAACCGAAAGGCCTTTTACAACTTCTAGATACTAGCCCGTCTGGGCCGGTGATGCGAGGAACGGCGGCACACTGGGCCCGCGTCACCGGGGTGCGGCGGGACCCGAGGAACGAGCGGATTACGACTTTTCGTTCAGCCAGATAGCCCTCGGGGACGGTGGTCGCCGCCCCCGGCCCGGTACGGCCCATCAGGCCGCCGCGGTAGCCCGGCGGACGCTGAAGGTGAGGCCGTCTCCGGCGGCGTCCACGTGCACCGTGTCGCCGGGGCGGAAGCGGCCCGCCAGCAGCTCCTGCGCCAGGGGGTTCTCCAGCTCGTGCTGCACCGCGCGCTTGAGCGGACGGGCGCCGTACACCGGGTCGAACCCCGCCTCGCCCAGCCGGTCCAGGGCGGCGTCGCTCAGCTCCAGCGCGAGCTTCTGCTGCGCGAGGCGCCGGCGCAGCCGGTCCACCTGCAGCGCGGTGATGGCGCGCAGCTGCTCGCGGCCCAGCGGGTGGAACACCACCAGGTCGTCGACCCGGTTGATGAACTCCGGACGGAAGTGGCCGGAGACGATCTCCATCACCGCTGCCTTCATGGCCTCGTAGTTCTCCTCGCCGGCCAGCTCCTGGATCACCTGCGAGCCCAGGTTCGAGGTCATCACCACCACGGTGTTGCGGAAGTCCACGGTGCGGCCGTGGCCGTCGGTGAGCCGCCCGTCCTCGAGCACCTGCAGCAGCACGTTGAACACGTCCGGGTGCGCCTTCTCCACCTCGTCCAGGAGCACCACGGAGTAGGGCTTGCGGCGCACCGCCTCGGTCAGGTAGCCGCCCTCCTCGTAGCCCACGTAGCCGGGCGGCGCCCCGATCAGCCGCGCCACCGAGTGCTTCTCCATGAACTCGGACATGTCGATGCGCACCAGCGCCTCCTCGGTGTCGAAGAGGAATTCGGCCAGCGCCTTGGTCAGCTCGGTCTTGCCGACGCCGGTGGGACCCAGGAACAGGAACGAGCCGTTGGGTCGCGCCTCGTCGGCGAGCCCGGCGCGGGAGCGGCGGATGGCATTGGCGATGGCGGTGACCGCCTCGTCCTGGCCCACCACGCGGCGGTGCAGCGCCTCCTCCATGCGCAGCAGCTTGTCCCGCTCACCCTCGAGCATCTTCGACACCGGGATCCCCGTCCACTTGGAGACCACCTCCGCGATCTCCTCGTCGGTGACCGACACGCGCAGCAGCTGCGTGGGCTTGTCCTCGCCGGCCGCTGCCTGCTTGAGCTGCTTCTCGAGCTCGGGGATGCGCCCGTACTGCAGCTCCGACATGCGCTGCAGGTCGCCGGCCCGGCTCGCGGTCTCGAACTCGAGACGGGCGCGCTCCAGCTCCTCCTTCACGTGCTGTGTGCCCTGCACCGCGGCTTTCTCGGATTTCCACACCTCCTCCAGGTCCGAGTACTCCTTCTCCAGGCCCCGGATGTCGCCCTCGAGCTTCGCGAGCCTCTCACGGGAGGCCTCGTCGGTCTCCTTCTTCAGCGCCTCGCGCTCCATCTTGAGCTGCACCAGGCGCCGGTCCAGGCGGTCCATGGCCTCGGGCTTGGAGTCGATCTCCATGCGGATCCGGCTGGCCGCCTCGTCCACCAGATCGATGGCCTTGTCCGGGAGCTGACGGTCGGAGATGTAGCGGTGCGACAGGGTCGCGGCGGCGACGATGGCCGGGTCGGTGATGTCCACCCCATGGTGCACCTCGTAGCGCTCCTTCAGGCCGCGCAGGATGGCGATGGTGTCCTCCACGCTGGGCTCGTCCACCAGCACCTTCTGGAAGCGGCGCTCCAGGGCCGCGTCCTTCTCCAGGTGCTTGCGGTACTCGTCCAGGGTGGTGGCGCCCACGCAGTGCAGCTCCCCGCGGGCCAGTGCCGGCTTCAGCATGTTGCCCGCGTCCATGGCGCCCTCGGCCTTGCCGGCCCCCACCATGGTGTGCAGCTCGTCGATGAACAGGATGATCTGGCCCTCCTGCTTGGCCAGGTCGTTGAGCACCGCCTTCAGCCGCTCCTCGAACTCACCGCGGTACTTCGCACCCGCGATCAGCGCGC
>JBFHNV010000258.1:0-7918 GCA_041593595.1 Gammaproteobacteria bacterium | reverse complement strand
GCGCCCACCGGTACGATGACGACGACCCCGTCGCGCAGGCGTGCCGCCGCCTCCGGCCACGTCAGGTCCTCGAGCCATTCCCCGGGCATGACGGCGACTCCCCGCGGCTTGCGTTCCCCCCGGCCGCGCCCCTGCGGCGCAATGGCGGGCCGTCCCGGTCAAGTATCACGCGCGGATCACGCCATCATCACGCGGCGGGTGTGGCAGGGCGCGGGCCCGCGTCCCCCGGCGTGGCCTCGCGGCGCGTCAACCGGTCGTCCCCCGTTGCAGCAGGCCGGTGAAGGATTCATCGGCGCTCAGCCGTCCGGTGCCTTCTGACGGAAGCGCACCCGCTCGATCCCCGCCGCGTCGCACAGGGCGTCCAGCAGCGCCGAGAAGTCCCGCCCGCCGAAGCCGCCGGCACGGGCCAGGCTCAGGCTCTCCCGCGCCGCGGCACCGAGGCACATGGGCACGCGGCTCGCATTGGCCGCTGCCAGCACCAGGGACAGATCCTTGTGGGCCAGGTCGATCTGGAAGCCCGGGTCCGTGTCGCCGGCCAGCACCTTGGTGGCGTAGTTGATCCTGAGCTGGCCGTTGGTGGCGGTGGTGCCGTGGATCACCTCCAGGGTGCGATCCAGATCCAGGCCGAAGCGCCGGGTCAGGGCCAGGGCCTCGGCGTTCATCTGGCACGAGGTGATGGCCAGGTAGTTGTTGACGAGCTTGGTGCGGATGCCGGTGCCCACCGGGCCGCAGTGGTGGATGGAGCTGCCCATGGCCTCCAGCATGGGGCGGATCGCGGCGAAGTCGGCGTCGCTGGCGCCCACCATGAACAGGCACTCCCCGGCGTCCGCGTGGCTCGCCAGGCGCCCGATGGGGGCATCGGCACAGCGCATGCCGTGCTCAGCCAGGGCCGCGGCGATGCGATCCGTGGCCGCCGGGTCGATGGTGCTCATCTCCACCAGCAGCAGCCCCTCCCGGCCGCGCTCCGCGAGCCCCTCCGGCCCGAGGGCCACCGCCTCCACCTCGGCGTGGGTGGGCAGCACCGTGAACACCACCCGCGCGCGCTCGGCCACCTCGGCGACGCTCGCCGCCGCCACCGCGCCCAGCTTCGCCAGCGCCGCCACCGGCGCCGGGTTCACGTCGTACACCGTGAGCCCGAAGCCCTTGCGCTGCAGGTTCGACGCCATGGACTTCCCCATGCGCCCCAGCCCGATGAACCCGATCTCGCCTCCGCTCATGCCACCTCCTCCATAACGGGGTCGGCGCCTTCATGTTCGCCGGGCCGTCGTGTTCCCGCCTCCGACCTGGCCGCGTCACCCCTCGCTGTGTGTGGTGTCCAATCTAAAGGCTCCGACCCCTCTTGAGGGGGGCTTCACAAATCTTTACGTGGGGGCAAGAGAGGGGAAACGCGCCGGGTCGAGGATGGGCGCCGTGGATGCCGGAGTGGCATCCGGTACGACCTGAACCTTCGACCACGGGAGACTTTCATGACCGACGAGACGAACACCACCGACGCCCGGCAGTGCCGGGCCGGGCTCGGGCGCAAGGCGCGCATGGGCATGGCCGCGGCGGGCCTCATCGCCATCGGCGCCGCACTGGGTGGCCTGGCCACCGTCAGCGTCACCGCCGGCGCCCACGGCTTCGGCGGCGGCCGCTCCGCGGAGGCCATGAGCGAGCGCATGCGCGACAAGGCCGCCTGGATGCTGGGCAAGGTGGACGCGACCGAGGAGCAGGAGCAGCAGGTGGACGCCATCATCACCGCGCTGGCCGGGCAGATGCAGCCCATCCGGGAGCAGCACCGGGCGAACCGCCGCGCCTTCGTGAGCGAGCTGTCGCGCAGCAGCGTGGACGCGGGACGCCTGGAGGCGCTGCGCCAGGACGGGCTGCGGCTCGCGGACCAGGCCAGCGCCCGCATCCTGGACGCGGTGGTGCAGGCCTCCGTGGTGCTCACTCCGGAGCAGCGCGCCGAGCTCACCGAGCACATGATGCAGCGGCGTCACCGGCACTGATCGGTGGCCCGGCACGCCGGCGCGAGGCCGGCGTGCCGGGCTTGCCCGGGACGGGCCCTTCCCTGTGCCGCTGCCGGCCGCGGCCGGCTCCATCAACGCCCGCTGTGCGTGTCGCGACGGCGGGCGATACTTGCACCGGCTCCGCAGGCACCGCCCGCACCACGCCAACGCCCCCATGTCCCAGCGCATCCTCATCATCGACGACGACCTGGGCCTCGCCGGCATGCTCGGCGAGTACCTCTCCGGCGCGGGCTTCCGCGTCGATCACGCGCCCGACGCCGCCGCCGGCCTGCGCGCCGCCACCCGCGAGCCCTATGACGCGCTGGTGCTGGACGTGATGCTGCCGGATCTGGACGGCTTCGAGGCCCTGAAGCGCCTGCGCGCCACCAGCGACGTGCCGGTGGTCATGCTCACCGCCCGGGGCGAGGACATGGATCGCATCGTCGGGCTGGAGCTCGGCGCCGACGACTACCTGCCGAAGCCCTTCAACCCCCGGGAGCTGCTGGCGCGGCTGCGGGCGGTGCTGCGCCGGCGGGCCGGCGGCGGCGCCGCCGGCACGGACGTGCTGCGCTTCGGGCGCCTGGAGATCGACCGCGCCCGGCGCCAGGCACTGCTGGACGGCGAGCCCTGCGCGCTCACCGGCCACCAGTTCGACATCCTGGTGGCGCTGGCGGAGAGCGCCGGACGGGTGCTCACACGGGACGCGATCCTGGACCGGGTGCGCGGCGACGCCCTGGAGGCCTACGACCGCAGCGTGGACGTGCACGTGTCGCGCATCCGCGCCGCCATCGAGGACGACCCGCGCCATCCCCGGCGCATCGTCACCGTGCGCGGCGCCGGCTATCTGTTCCCCCGCCGCCAGGACGCGGACTGAGAGCCTGTGAAGAATTCACCACGCCTACTGCGACGCCCCCTGGACGCCCCTGGCGGCGTTGCGGGGGCCCCAAAAATCGCTTACGTAGCTGCGGCTACGCGCGCGATTTTTTGCACCCCGCGCCTTGCCAGGAACGCCCAGTGGGCGTCTCGCGACGGCGGGCGATTACTTCACAGGCTCTGATGCGCAGGCTCTACTGGCGCGTGTACGCCGCCTTCGTGCTGGTGGTGGTGATCTTCACCCTCATGGTGGGTGCACTGCGCCTGCTCGGGCCCGATGACGAGGGGCGCCGCGACACCCTGGCGCGCGCGGTGGCCGCGACGCTCGCGGAGCTGCTGCCGCCGCCGGGCGCGCCCGCGGCGGAGCTCGAGTCCACCCTGTCACGCCTGGCCGGGCGCTTCGAGGCGGACGCCACCGTGTACGCCGGCGACGGCAGCGCCCTCGCGATGGCCGGGGCGCGGGTGCCGCCGCCGCCGCGGGACGGGGCGAGCGGCTGGGTGCGCGACGGCCGCGCCCGCGGCTTCGCCCTGGCGCTGCCCGACGGGCGCTGGCTGGTGGCCCACAAGCCGCGCCCGCGGCGCCTGCGCGGTGCCTGGGTGGCGGTGCTGCTGGCCCTGGCCGCGGCCATCGCCATCGGCGCCTATCCCCTCGCGCGGCGGATCACCAGGCGCCTGGAGCGGCTGCAGTCCCGGGTCGAGGCGCTGGGCTCGGGGGACCTCTCGGCACGGGTCCAGGTGGAGGGCCGGGACGAGGTGGCGGAGCTGGCGCGTGCGTTCAACGCCGCGGCGGAGCGCATCGAGGGCCTGGTGAACGCCCAGCGGGCGGCCCTGGCGGGCGCCTCCCACGAGCTGCGCTCGCCGCTCGCCCGCATCCGCATGGCGGTGGAGCTCGCGGGCGATGCACTGCGCCCGGATCTGCGCACCCGCGTGGAGCGCGACGTGGCGGAGCTGGACGATCTCATCGAGGAGCTGCTGCTGGCGAGCCGCCTGGAGGCAGGCGCGGCGCCGGACGCCGACGAGCCCGTGGACCTGCTGGCGCTGCTGGCGGAGGAGGGGGCGCGGGTGGGCGCCGACGCGGGCGGCGAGGCGGTGACCGTCCACGGCAGCCCGCGGCTGCTGCGGCGCATGCTGCGCAACCTGCTGGAGAACGCCGAGCGCCACGGCCAGGGCACGCCCGTCGAGGCCCGCGTGGGCCGGGACGGCGACGGCACCGTGGTGATCCAGGTGTCGGATCGCGGGCCCGGCGTGCCGGAGGCGATCCGCGAGCGCATCTTCGAGCCCTTCTACCGCCCGCCAGGCACGGCGGAAGGCGAGGGCGCGGGCGTGGGTCTGGGGCTTGCCCTGGTGCGCCAGGTGGCACGCCGACACGGCGGCGACGCGGTCTGCGAGGCCCGCGAGGGCGGCGGCACGCGGATCACGGTGCGCCTTCCCGGCAACCGATCTGAATTAGGCTAGGGCCATGGGCGAGGGAAGCTACGTGGCGGGTGGCGGGGCGCGCAGGCCGTGGCTGGCGCGGGCGCGGGATTTCGTCGCCGGTAGCGACACGCCGCGGGCGTTCCTCGAGCGCTGCATCGAGACCATCGAGGCGCGCGAAGGCCAGGTGCAGGCCTTTGCGGCGCTGGACCTGGACGCCGCCCGGGCGGCGGCGGACGCGGCCACCGCCCGCTGGGCGGCGGGGGAGCCCCTGTCGCCCCTGGACGGCTGCCCGGTGGGGGTCAAGGACATCATCCACACCCGCACGCTGCCCACCCAGATGGGCAGCGCGCTGTACGCGGGCTGGCAGGCGCCGGAGGACGCGGCGGCGGTGGCGGCGCTCACCGCCGCCGGCGCGGTGGTGGTGGGCAAGACCCACACCACGGAGTTCGCGGTGGGCGCGTCGCCGCCCACCCGCAACCCCTGGCAGCCGGATCACACCCCCGGCGGCTCCTCCAGCGGCTCCGCCGCCGCCGTGGGCTGCGGCATGCTGCCGCTGGCGCTGGGTACCCAGACCATGGGATCCATCCTGCGCCCGGCCAGCTTCTGCGGCGCCGTGGGCTACAAGCCCAGCCTCGGCGCCCTGCCGCTGGGCGGGGTGCATCCCCTGTCCGCCACCCTGGATCACCTGGGCCCGCTGGCCGCCGGCGTGGACGACGCCTGGGCGGCAGCGCGGATCGTCCAGGAGGTGTTCGGCGGCGCTGCCGCCGGCGCCACCCCGTGGCTGCTGGGTGATGCCCCGGCCCGCACGCCGGCGCGGCTCGCCCGGCTGCGGGTGGAGGGCGACGCGGATCTGGAGCCGGACGCGGCGGCGGCCTTCGACGGCTTCGTGGATGCGCTGCGTGCCCGCGGCGTCACGGTGCTCGAGGCCGCCGCCGACGCGGCGCTGCGGGCGCTCCAGTCACGCATCGACGGCGCCAACGCATTGTGCCTGCGCATCCTGCGCTACGAGATGCGCTGGCCCCTGTCCCTGTACGCGGCGCGCGCACCCGACGCGGTGGGCCAGCGCATCCTCGACCACCTGGCAGGGGGCGCCGAGATCAGCTTCGCCGCCTACCGCGAGGACCTGGCGGCCCGCGACACCCTGCGCCGGGAGGTGGCGGAGGTGGCCGCAGCGGTGGACGGCTTCCTGCTGCCGTCCGCATCCGGCCCGGCGCCGGAGGGACACGCCTTCACCGGCGCGCGCACCATGCTCGGGCCCTGGTCCGTGATCGGCGGTCCCGCCTGGTCGCTGCCGCTGCTGGCGGTGGGCGGGCTGCCCTTCGGCGTGCAGCTCGCCGGCGCGCCCGGCGGCGACCTGGCGCTGGCGGGCGTGGCGCGCTGGCTGATGCAGGGCGCGGGCGGTGACTGACGCGGCGCCGGTGCGCCATGCCGGCTACTTCGACGCGGGCGTGCAGGAGACGGATCCCGAGCTCGCCGCGGCGCTGGCCGGCGAGCTCGCCCGCGAGCGGGACCACGTGGAGCTCATCGCGTCGGAGAACCTGGTGAGCCGCGCGGTGCTGGACGCGCTGGGCGCGGTGGTGAACAACAAGACCCTGGAGGGCTACCCCGGCGCGCGCTTCCACGGCGGCGGCCAGCACGTGGACGTGGCGGAGCGCCTGGCCATCGCACGCGCGTGCCGGCTGTTCGGCTGCGGCCACGCCAACGTGCAGCCGCACTCCGGGAGCCAGGCGAACCTCGCGGTGTTCGCGGCGCTGCTCGCGCCCGGTGACACGGTGCTGAGCATGGATCTCGCCGCCGGCGGGCACCTGAGCCACGGTGCGCCGGCCAACATCTCCGGGCGCTGGTTCCACGCCGTGCACTACGGCGTGCGCCGCCAGGACGGCCTCATCGACTACGAGCAGGCGCAGGCGCTGGCCCGGGAGCACCGCCCGAAGCTCCTCGTGGCCGGCGGCTCGTCGTACCCCCGCGCCATCGACTTCCCCCGCCTGCGCGGCCTCGCCGACCAGGTGGGTGCGACGCTGCTGGTGGACATGGCGCACTTCGCCGCGCTGGTGGCGGGCGGTGTGCACCCCCATGTGTTCCCCCACGCCCACGTGGCCACCACCACCACCACCAAGACCCTGCGCGGACCCCGCGGCGGCATCATCCTCACCGACGACCCGGCGCTGGCGAAGCGCTTCGACGCCGCGGTGTTTCCCGGGACGCAGGGCAGCCTGCACCCGCAGGTGATCGCCGCCAAGGCCGTGTGCCTGGGCGAGGCGCTGCGCCCGGAGTTCCAGGTGTATGCGCGCGCGGTGCTGGACAACGCCCGGGTGCTGGCGGCGGCGCTGGCGGAGCACGGCCTGCCGGTGGTGAGCGGCGGCACCGACACGCCGCTCGTGCTGGTGGACGTGGGCGTGCAGGGTCTCACCGGCGATGCCGCCGAGAAGCGCCTGGACGCCGCTGGCATCACCTGCAACAAGAACCCGCTGCCCTTCGACGGGCGCCGCCCCTCCGCCTGGCGCGGCGTACGCCTGGGCGTCTCGGCGGTGACCACCCGCGGCTTCGGCGTGGAGGACATGCGCCAGGTGGCCGCGCTCATCGCACGGGCACTGGGTGACGCGGCGGCGGTGGACACGGTGCGGGCCGAGGCCGCAGCGCTCTGCGCGCGCCATCCCATCTACCCGGGGCGGAACGTCTGACGATGCGCGCTGCGGCGGTGATGGCGCTGGTGACGCTGCTGGCCGCCGGGGCGGCGCGAGCGCAAGGCGACGCGGCGCAGCGCGGCGAGTACGTGTTCCGCGCTGCGGGCTGTGCCGCCTGCCACACCCAGCCCGAGGACAAGGGTGCGTTCCTGGCCGGCGGACGCGCACTCGACACTCCTTTCGGCCGCTTCTTCTCGCCCAACATCACGCCGCACCCGCAGCACGGCATCGGCAACTGGAGCGCGGACGATCTCTGGCGCGCCCTCACCGAGGGCGAGTCGCCGGGGGGCGCGCACTACTACCCCGTGTTCCCCTTTCCCTCCTATGCCGCCATGCGCCGGGCGGACGCGAACGCGCTGCACGCGTACCTCATGAGCGTCACGCCCGCGCCCGCCGCGAACCGCGAGCACGAGCTGCCCTGGTACATGGACTTCCGGATCGCGAACCTGTTCTGGAAATGGCTGTTCCTGGATGCGGACACCTTCGAGCCGGTGCCGGGCAAGAGCGAGCAGTGGAACCGGGGCGCGTATCTGGTGAACGCGCTGGGCCACTGCGGCGAGTGCCACACGCCGCGCAACCGCTTCGGGGCGCTGGACCGGGAGCGTCACCTGGCCGGCAACCCGGACGGGCCGGAGGGCGAGCCCGTGCCCGGCATCCGCTCCGACGGCGAGGGGGGACTCGAGCGCTGGAGCGCCGGCGCCATCGCGTCGTACCTCGAGGACGGCATGGACCCGGACTTCGACTTCGCCGGCGGCGCCATGGTGGAGGTGATCGAGGACGGCACCCGCCACCTCACCGACGCTGACCGGGCGGCCATCGCCGCCTACCTCAAGGACCTCCCCCGCTGAATCGGTGGCCGTGGCGCGCACGGGCGCATCAGGCGACACCCGCGTCGCCTCGCCGCTGCCACCCGGCCAGGCGCGAAACGCCCGGGCGGTCGGAGACAGGTCAGGGGGG
>JBFHNV010000257.1:0-7940 GCA_041593595.1 Gammaproteobacteria bacterium | reverse complement strand
GGCGCGCCCGGGTGACCGCGGAGGTCCATCACCGCCTCGCCGCCTGATCCGGTGGTCCGGCCGGCGACGACCGGCGGGCCGCCGGCCAGCGACGGCCGGCGGGCCGCCGGCCAGCGGCGTCCGGCGAGCCGCCGGCCAGCGGCGTCCGGCGCGCCGCCGGCCAGCGGCGTTGCGCCGCCGACCGGCCTGCTGGAGACTTCATCGAACCGATTCGGAGTATGCGGATGGCCACACCCAACCCGGCCGAGCGACTGAGCGCCGCGGCGCTGGATCCCCTGTGGCGCGCCATCCGCGAGGAGGTGCAGGACGAGGCCGACCGCGAGCCCCTGCTCGCGAGCTTCCTCTACGCCTCGGTGCTCAACCACAAGTCCCTGGAGGACGCGCTGGCGTTCCTGCTCGCAGGCAAGATCGAGAGCAGCGTGCTGCCCTCCATGCTCATCCGCGAGCTCATCAGCGACGCCATGGACTCGGACCCCGGAATCGGCAAGGCAGTGCGCGCGGACCTGCAGGCGGTGCGTGACCGGGACCCGGCAGCGCATCACTTCTCGCGTCCGTTCCTGTACTTCAAGGGCTTCCACGCCCTGCAGACCTACCGCGTGGCCCACTGGCTGTGGCGCAACGGTCGCGAGGCGCTGGCCCTGTACCTGCAGAGCCGCGGCTCGGAGGTGTTCGGCGTCGACATCCACCCGGCGGCACGCATCGGCAACGGCATCATGATCGACCACGCCACCGGCGTGGTGGTGGGCGAGACGGCGGTGATCGAGGACAACGTGTCCATGCTGCACGGGGTGACCCTGGGCGGCACCGGCAAGGAGACCGGCGACCGCCACCCGAAGGTGCGCAAGGGCGTGCTCATCGGTGCCGGCGCCGAGATCCTGGGCAACGTGGAGATCGGCGCGGGCGCCAAGGTGGGCGCCGGCAGCGTGGTGCTCACCGACGTGCCGCCTCACGTCACCGTCGCGGGGGTACCCGCGGTGGTGGTGGGTGGCACGGACTCCGAGATGCCGTCCCTGTCCATGAACCACCGCCTGGACTGCCCGGACAGCGACTGCGACGACTGACTCCGCAGCCCGAAGCCTGGTCCGCGGGGGATCGAAGCGGGTATCGGCTGCCACGACCCGCTGTGAATACATCCATGTACGCTCGACGGCCGCGTCCCTGCGGCCGACGGTCGTGACAGCCGATACCCACCTCGGCCTCCGAGCAAGCCGACTGGACAACGACATGGCAGGCGACGGTCCGCGTCGCCGCGGCCAGCTCCTGACTCGCGGCAGCTTCAAGTCTGCGTCGCACTCGCCCCCCGGGTAGCATGCGCGCCCGTCATGGCCGCGCGGCAGACAACGAACCTCACCGAAGGCCCGGTGCGCGGCCACCTGGTGCGGCTCACCGTGCCCATGATCTGGGGCCTGGCCGCCATGATGGGCTTCAACGTGGCCGACACCTGGTTCGTGGCCCAGCTCGGCGCCGCGGAGCTGGCGGCCATGAGCTTCACCTTCCCGGTGGTGCTCACCGTGACCAGCCTGGGGATTGGCCTGATGGCCGGCACCTCCTCGGTGATCGCCCGGCGCATCGGCGGCGGCGATCGCGAGAGCGCCCGCCGGCTGGCCACCGACGCGCTGCTGCTGGCGCTCGCCGTCTCGCTGGTGCTCGCCGCCGCCGGCCTGGCCACCATCGACCCCCTGTTCCGCCTCCTCGGGGCCGACCCGGACACCATCGCGCGCATCGCCGAGTACATGTCCATCTGGTACCTGGGCGTGCCGCTGCTGCTGATGCCCATGGCCGCGGTGGGTGCCATCCGCGCGGTGGGCGACAGCGCCGGCCAGAGCCGGGTGCTGGTGGTCGCGTCGGTGCTGAACCTGGCCCTGGACCCGCTGCTGATCTTCGGTCTGGCGGGCTTCCCGCGCATGGAGCTCGCGGGTGCCGCGGTGGCGACCCTGGCGGCCCGCGCCCTGAGCCTCGCCATCGGTTTCCACCTGATCCACGTGCGCCACCGCCTGCTGGTGTGGCGACCGCCCGCGCCGTCGGAGCTGGCGGCGTCGTGGCGGGCGCTGGCCCACGTGGCGGCGCCGGCCGCGGGCACCAACGTGATCATCCCCCTCGCCACCGGCGCGGTCACCGCCATGGTGGCGGCGCACGGTGCGCACGCGGTGGCGGGCTTCGGTGCGGCGTTCAGGATGGAGAGCCTGGCCCTCATCGTCTTCTACGCCATGTCGGCCATCATGGGCCCGCTGGTGGGCCAGAACCTGGGCGCGGGCCGCAGCGCACGTGCCGGCGAGGCCATCGAGATCAGCAGCCGCTTCTGCCTGGGGCTGGGGCTCGCCCTGGCAGCCGCGCTGGCCCTGGCCGCACCGGCGCTGGCGGCGCTGTTCGCCGACAGCGAGGCCGTGCGCCGGGAGACCGTGGCGTACCTTCGCATCGTGCCCGTCAGCTACGGCGCCGCGGGCATCGTCATGGTGGTGAACGCCGCCTTCAACGGCGCCGGCCGGCCCCTGGCCGCCACCGCCGTGTCCCTCGCGCGAATCGCGGTGCTGTACGTCCCGCTGGCGTGGATAGGCGGCAGGCTGGCCGGCCCGCCGGGGATCTTCGCCGGCCTCGCGCTGGCCAACCTGGGCGGCGGCGCGGTGGCGTGGCTCGTGTGGCGGCGCAACCTGCCGCGCATGGGCGGCGCGCACGCACCGGACCCGGGCACGCAGGTGGCCCGGTGAAGGGCTGGTTCGAGGGCTTTGGCGGCCTGCGCCTGATGCTGGTGGCCCTGTGCGCGGCGCTGGTGCTGGTGGGCCCGTTCAGCGGCGGCGCCGTGCGCTTCGACGGCTTCGCGCTCATCACCACCCTGGTGGCGCCGGTGGCGTTCGCCATCTTCCTGTTCGTGCTGCCGCTGGACATGGTCATGTCGTGGGTGTTCATGAGCGGCGCGAGCGACACGAGGCGCGCGGCGCTTCGGCGTGCCATCGTCACCGAGGGCGCGCTGATGGTGCTGATGGTCCTCGCCTGGCTGCCGTTCGTGCTGCGCCTGCTGCGCATCGCCTGAGAGTGCGGGACGGCATCGCCGCGTCTGCCGCGATGGCGCCCTGTGCTATTCTCGATCGGCGCCGCACCGCACGGCCTGCCGGGGCGCGCCAAGAACACCTGCGATGACTCAGCTTCCCCCCTTCGTCACCGACGACATACCGGGCCTGCGCCGCATCCTCGCGGAGAACCGCAGCATCGCGCTGGTGGGGCTGTCCGCCAACTGGTACCGCCCGAGCTACTTCGCGGCCAAGTACCTCAAGGACCACGGCTACCGGGTGATCCCGGTGAACCCGCAATACCAGGAGGTGCTGGGCGAGCGCTGCTACCCGGAGCTCGCCGCGATCCCCGATCGGGTCGACATCGTCGACTGCTTCCGCCGCGCCGAGGACATCCCGCCCATCGCCGAGGCCGCCATCGCCATCGGCGCGAAGGTGCTGTGGATGCAGCTCGGCATCGTCAACGAAGCGGCCGGCCGCGCCGCCCACGAGGCGGGTCTCGAGGTGGTGATGAACCGCTGCATCAAGATCGAGTACGCGCGGCTGTTCGGCGGGCTCAGCTTCGTGGGCGTGAACACCCGCGTGGTGTCCTCCAAGCGCCCGCTGCAGGTGCCGCAATGAACGGGGCCGGTGGCCATGCCTGATCGCGACTTCGGCATCGAGACGCTGTGCCTGCATGCGGGCCAGCTCCCGGACCCGGCCACCGGCGCCCGGGCGGTGCCGCTGTACCAGACCACGTCCTACGTGTTCGACAGCGCCGACCACGCCGCGAGCCTGTTCAACCTGCAGACCTTCGGCAACATCTACACGCGGCTCATGAACCCCACCACCGCGGTGTTCGAGGAGCGCATGGCGGCGCTGGAGAACGCCCGCGCGGCGGTGGCCACGGCCTCAGGCATGGCGGCCACCATGACCACCATGATGACGCTGCTGGAAGGCGGCGATCACATCGTGGCGGCCAACACGCTGTACGGCGGCAGCCACACCCTGTTCGACGTCAACTTCCGCAAGCTCGGCATCGAGACCACCTTCGTGGACGCCGACCATCCGGAGCAGGTGGCCGCCGCCATTACCGATCGCACCCGTGCCGTGTATGCGGAGACCATCGGCAACCCGTCGCTCAACGTGCTGGACATCGCCGCGGTGGCGGAGGTGGCCCACGCCCGCGGCGTGCCACTGGTGGTGGACAACACGTTCCCCACGCCGTTCCTGTGCCGACCCATGGACCACGGCGCCGACGTGGTGATCCACTCGGCCACCAAGTGGATCGGCGGCCACGGCACCTCCATCGGCGGCGTGCTCATCGAGTCCGGGCGCTTTCCCTGGGACAACGGCAAGTTTCCGGGGATGACCGAGCCCTCCAAGGGCTACCACGGGGTGCGTTTCCACGAGACCTTCGGCGACTTCGGTTTCACCATGCGCGCGCGCTGCGAGGTGCTGCGCACCTTCGGCGCCGCCCTGAGCCCCTTCAACGCATTCCTGTTCCTGCAGGGGCTCGAGAGCTTGCACGTGCGCATGGAGCGCCACTGCGACAACGCGCTCGCCGTGGCGCGCCACCTGGAGGACCATCCGGCGGTGTCGTGGGTGAACTTCCCGGGGCTGCCCGGCAACCGCTACCACGACCTCGCACGGCGCTACATGCCCCGGGGCGCGAGCTCGGTGCTCACCTTCGGCATCCGCGGCGGCGCCGCCGCCGGCGAACGCTTCATCGAGGCGGCCCAGTTCATGAGCCACCTCGCCAACGTGGGCGACGCCAAGACCCTGATCATCCATCCGGCCTCCACCACCCACCGCCAGCTCGGCGAGGCCGAGCAGATCGCCGCCGGCGTCACGCCGGACATGGTGCGCATCTCGGTGGGCCTCGAGACCCTGGACGACATCCTGTGGGACATCGACCAGGCGCTCGCGAAGGCAACGCGGTGAAGCGATGGAACCACGGAGGCACAGAGAACACACAGTAGAGGCGAGGCGTACGGCGTGAGAAGGACCCATGGTTCGTGGAGCGGGAGGGGCGCATCGAGATCTGGCCGGATTCCGTCGATCCCGTGACCGCTGCACCCCCAATGAATTTCTCTGTGCCCTCCGTGCCTCTGTGGTTCATTTTCCTGGCCTCGACCGGAGGCACCGGGCTAGAGTTTCCCAGTGACCTGAAATGATGGACCGCAATCCCTACGACCAGGACCTGGATCGCAACCCGGCGAACTACGTGCCGCTGACGCCGCTCGCGTTCCTGGAGCGCTCGGCGACGGTGTATCCGGGCAAGGTGGCGGTGATCCACGGGGATCTTCGCTACACCTATGCCGAGATGCGCGAGCGCTGCTGCCGGCTCGCGAGCGCGCTCGCGCGCCGCGGCGTCGGCCGCGGCGACACGGTGTCGGTGATGGCGCCCAACGTGCCGGCCATGCTGGAGGCGCACTACGGGGTGCCGCTCACCGGCGCGGTGCTCAACGCGCTCAACTACCGCCTCGACGCAGCCAGCATCCGCTTCATCCTGGGCCACGCCGGGTCGAAGGTGCTGATCACCGACCGGGAGTTCTCGCACGTGGTGGCCGAGGCGCTGGACGGCGTCGCGAAGCGCCCGCTGGTGATCGACGTGGACGACCCGTTGCACGAGGGCGGGGAGCTGCTGGGCGAGACGGACTACGAGGCCTTCCTGACGGAGGGCGACCCGCGCGACGCGTTTCCGCCGCTCGCCGACGAGTGGCAGGCCATCGCGCTCAACTACACCTCGGGCACGACCGGCAATCCCAAGGGCGTCGCCTACCACCACCGGGGCGCGTACCTGAACGCGCTGGGGCAGCTCCTCGCCTTCGGCGTCAACCACCGGTCCGTCTACCTGTGGACGCTGCCCATGTTCCACTGCAACGGCTGGACCTACACCTGGGGCGTGACCGCGGCGGCGGGCACTCACGTGTGCCTGCGCCGGGTGGATCCGGCGCTCATCTTCCCGCTCATCGCCGAGCACGGCGTCAGCCACATGTGCGGCGCGCCGGTGGTGCTCAACATGCTCATCCATGCGCCCGATCAGGTGAAGCGGCGCTTCGAGCACACGGTGGAGGTGGCCACGGGAGGCGCGGCGCCACCGAGCGCGGTGATCGCGGCGATGGAGAACATGGGCTTTCGCGTCACCCACCTCTACGGGCTCACCGAGACCTACGGACCATCCCTGGTCTGCGCCTGGCAGCCGGAATGGGACGGCATGGATCTCGAGACGCGGGCGGCGCGCATGGCTCGCCAGGGCGTCGCGTACCACACCCTGGACGCGCTGATGATCGCCGACGGCGAGACGATGGAGCCGGTGCCCTGGGACGGCGAGACCATCGGCGAGCTCATGATTCGCAGCAACACCGTCATGAAGGGCTACCTGAAGAATCCGAAGGCCACCGCCGAGGCGCTGCGCGGCGGCTGGTTCCACACCGGCGATCTGGGCGTGCGCCACCCGGACGGCTACGTGGAGATGAAGGACCGCGCCAAGGACATCATCATCACCGGCGGCGAGAACGTCTCGAGCCTCGAGGTGGAGGAGGTGCTCTACAAGCACCCGAAGATCATGGAGGCGGCGGTGGTGGCGCGCCCGGACGATCACTGGGGCGAGACCGTGTGCGCCTTCGTCACGCCGCGCGCCGACGCGGCTGACATCACCGTCGAGGAAGTCAAGGCCTGGTGCCGCGAGCGCATGGCACGCTTCAAGGTACCGCGCACGGTGGTGTTCGGGCCGCTGCCCAAGACCTCCACTGGCAAGATCCAGAAGTTCGTGCTGCGCGAGCAGGCATCGGCGCTGCCCGCCGAGCAACCCGGGAAACGCTGAATGGCGAGGCACGAGCGTGCTCCGGGAGGGCCTGACGGCTCCGTCTCCTTCGCCCTCGTCACGAGCGGCACGGACGGCGGCGGGCAGGCTGGCAGCGTTTGATCGAAGTCAGCAGCCTCGCGACATCCGCAACGGTCGACCTGCACGCACGTCTCTCCACCTGCATGCGATCGGGTGAGACAAGCAGGCCAGGATGAGCGGCGCGCATCCGGCCCGCAGCGAGTGCATCGCCGGCGCGCTGCTGGTGGTGCCGCCGCTCGCCTGGGCGGGCAACTTCGTGGTGGGGCGCCTGGTGCGCGACGCCATCACGCCGCTGGAGCTTTCCTTCGCGCGCTGGAGCATCGCGCTGCTGGTGCTGCTGCCCTTCACCGCGCGCGCGGTGTGGCGCCAGCGCGCGGTGGTGGCCGGGAGCTGGAAGCTGATGCTGCTGCTGGGCGCCACCGGCATCGGCGGCTTCCATTTCCTGGTCTACCTGGCGCTGCAGAGCACCGGCGCCATCAACGCGGGGCTCATCATGTCGCTGACGCCCGTCCTCATCGTGGCGCTGTCGTTCCTGCTGTTCCGTGAGCGCGTCACCTCGCGCCAGGCGGCGGGCATCGCCGTGTCGCTCACCGGTGCGGTGGTGCTGGTGCTGCGCGGCGAGCCGGCGACGCTGACCGCCCTGTCGTTCAACCCGGGAGACGCCTGGATGCTGGCGGCGGTGCCCCTGTGGGCCTTCTACTCGACGGTGCTGCGACGCAAGCCCGCGGAGATGCGCCCGCTGGTGCTGCTCACGGTCACCATCGCCCTGGGCCTCGCGGTGCTCACGCCCTTCATGGCCGTGCGCGCGGCCGCGGGCGCCGTATCGGCCATGAGCGTCGAGGCGTGGGGCGCCATCGTGTACGTGGCGCTGTTCGCCTCGGTCATCGCCTACGTCTGCTGGAACAAGGGGATTGCCACGCTGGGCGCCAACCGCGGCGGGCTGTTCATCCATCTGCTGCCGGTGTTCAGCGCCGTGCTGGCAGTGGTGGTCCTGGACGAGGCGCTGCGCCCCTACCACCTGGCCGGCGCTGCCCTGGTGTTCTGCGGAATCTGGCTGACCACCGTGACGCCGCGCGCCACACCTCCCCCTCTCCCCCTGTCCAGGG
>JBFHNV010000256.1:0-8049 GCA_041593595.1 Gammaproteobacteria bacterium | reverse complement strand
GGGCATCAGCGGTCGATCTCCCCGAACACGATGTCCTGGGTGCCGATCACGGCGACCACGTCCGCGAGCATGTGGCCGCGCGTCATCTCGTCGATGGCCGACAGGTGGGCGAAGCCGGGCGCGCGGATCTTGAGCCGGTAGGGCTTGTTGGCGCCGTCGGACACCAGGTAGATCCCGAACTCCCCCTTGGGCGCCTCCACCGCCGCGTAGCACTCGCCGGCAGGGATGCAGAAGCCCTCGGTGAACAGCTTGAAGTGGTGGATCAGGGCCTCCATGTCCTCCTTCATCTCCTCGCGCCGGGGCGGCACCAGCTTGTGGTCGTCGACGATGACCGGGCCGGGATTCGCGCGCAGCCAGTCCACGCACTGCTCGATGATGCGCGCGGACTGGCGCATCTCCTCGATACGTACCAGGTAGCGGTCGTAGCAGTCCCCGTTCACGCCGACCGGGATGTCGAAGTCCATGCGATCGTAGACCGCGTAAGGCTGCTTCTTGCGCAGATCCCACTCCACGCCGGAGCCCCTCAGCATGGGACCGCTGAAGCCGAGCGCCTTGGCGCGATCCGCGTCCACCACGCCGATGCCCACGGTGCGCTGCTTCCAGATTCGGTTGTCCGTGAGCAGCGTCTCGTACTCGTCCACACACTTCGGAAAGCGCCTCGCGAAGTCCTCGATGAAGTCGAGCAGCGAGCCTTCCCGGTTCGCGTTCAGCCTCGCCACGTCCGCCTCGCTGCGCCACTTCGAGGCCTGGTAGCGCGGCATGCGCTCCGGCAGGTCGCGGTAGACCCCGCCCGGGCGGTAGTAGGTGGCGTGCATGCGGGTGCCCGAGACCGCCTCGTAGCAGTCCATCAGGTCCTCGCGCTCGCGGAAGCAGTACAGGAACACGGTCATGGCGCCGATGTCGAGGCCGTGGGCGCCCAGCCACATGAGGTGGTTCAGGACGCGCGTGACCTCGTCGAACATCGTGCGGATGTACAGCGCCCGCGGCGGCGGCGTGATCCCCAGCAGGCGCTCCATCGCCAGTACGTAGGCGTGCTCGTTGCACATCATGGACACGTAGTCGAGGCGGTCCATGTAGCCGATGCTCTGGTTGTAGGGCTTGCTCTCGGCGAGCTTCTCGGTGGCCCGGTGCAGCAGGCCGATGTGCGGGTCGGCACGCTCGATGACCTCGCCGTCGAGCTCGAGCACCAGACGCAGCACGCCGTGCGCCGCCGGGTGCTGGGGGCCGAAGTTCATGGTGTAGTTGTGGATTTCGGGCATGACGATCAGGCGGCCTCGTCGCCGGCTCCGTCCGCGGCGTGGTCCTCGTAGCGCTCGTCGTGTCGGATCACCTTGGGCACCAGGACGCGCGGCTCGATGCTCACCGGCTCGTAGACGACGCGGCCCTTCTCCGGGTCGTAGCGCATCTCCACCTCGCCGATGAGGGGGAAGTCCTTGCGGAACGGATGCCCGATGAAGCCGTAGTCGGTGAGGATGCGGCGCAGATCCGGGTGTCCGGCGAACAGGATCCCGAACAGATCGAAGGCCTCGCGCTCGAACCAGTTCGCGCCGGGCCAGATCTCGCTGACCGAGTCCACCCGCGGCGGGTCGCCGGTGAGCAGCGCGCGCACTCGCAGGCGCTGGTTCAGCTCGTGGGACAGCAGGTGGTACACGGCAGCGAAGCGCCCGTCGCGCCCGATCCCCTGCTCCTCGTAGATGCGCTTCTGCACGCCGCGGGAGTAGCCCGAGCTGGTCTTGGTCTCGCTGGTCTCCCAGTCCGCCTTGCCGTACTCCAGGTAATCGACCCCGCACAGATCCACCAGCTGGCGGAAGCGGAGATGCGGCTCGTCCCGCAGCGCCAGGCAGGTCTCCGACACCTTCTCGGCCGGGATCTCCAGCGTGACCTCGCCGTGGGACACGCTGCACGCGAAGCCGTCGCCCGTGAAGCGCGACTGAAGCCGTTGCGCCAGCGCCAGCGCCCGTTTCGACATTGCGGGGGACGGCCTCCTACCGGGCGATGGTCTGCGTGCGGCGGATCTTGTTGTGCAGCTGCAGGATGCCGTACAGCAGCGCCTCAGCCGTCGGCGGGCAACCGGGCACGTACACGTCCACGGGCACGATCCGATCGCAGCCGCGGGTGACAGAGTAGGCGTAGTGGTAGTAGCCACCGCCGTTGGCGCACGAGCCCATGGAGATGACCCAGCGCGGCTCCGGCATCTGGTCATAGACCTTGCGCAGCGCCGGCGCCATCTTGTTCACCAGGGTGCCGGCCACGATCATCACGTCGGACTGGCGCGGGCTCGGGCGGAACACCATGCCGAAGCGGTCCAGATCGTAGCGCGCCGCGCCGGCGTGCATCATCTCCACCGCGCAGCACGCGAGCCCGAAGGTCATCGGCCACATGGAACCGGTGCGCGCCCAGTTGATGAGCTTGTCGGCGGTGGTGGTGACCACCCCCTCCTCGAGAACGCCTTCTATTCCCACTCCAGCGCTCCCTTCTTCCACTCGTAGACGAAGCCAACCACCAGGACGCCGAGGAACAGCATCATGGCCACGAAGCCGAAGGTGCCGATCTGGTCGAGCACCACCGCCCAGGGGAAAAGGAAGGCGATCTCCAGGTCGAAGATGATGAACAGGATGGCCACCAGGTAGTAGCGCACGTCGAACTTCATGCGCGAGTCCTCGAAGGCCTCGAAGCCGCACTCGTAGGGCGACAGCTTCTGGCTGTCGGGACGGCGTGGCCCGAGCACCGCGCCCACCAGGATCATGACCGCCCCCAGGCCCAGGCCCACGACGATGAAGATCAGGATGGGGAGATAGTTCTGGAGCATCTTCGCCTGCGGCACCGGGTGGACGTGGAAGGCCCCGGCGCGGCCTGCCGCGGGGGCGGCGAAGTGCCTGCCGGACGCGCTTGCAACCAGCAGGGCACTCTATTGACGCCCCCAGTTCCTGTCAATCGGAAGGGGGCCTCGACGGCGGCATGTGCGCTGCATCAAAGCGCATTCGATCAAGCGCTTAGGAAGACGCTCCTCGCGGCGGCCGAGGCCGCGGGGCGCCTGAGATGGTGCGGATGCCCGGACTCGAACCGGGACGCCCGAAGGCACTACCCCCTCAAGATAGCGTGTCTACCAATTCCACCACATCCGCGTGTGACCGCGCGCCTGCGCGGCGCGCTCTACTGGCTCGTGCCGCCGGACTCGCCCTGGGCCGCGTCGGGCGGCGGCACGGGCACATCGCCCGCCGCCTCGGGTACCGCGGGCACGCTGCCCGCGTCGGGTGCCGTGGGCACGTCCGCGGCCATCCCCGGCACGTCAGTATCCGGCGCCGGCGCGACCCGTTCAACCACGCTGCCGGTGCCGCGCGCCGCGTCCGCGGCGATGTAGGCCAGCGCCACGCTGTTGGCGAAGAACAGCGCCGCGAGTGCCCCCGTGATCTTGGCCAGGAAGGTGGCCGGCCCGCGGCTCCCGAACAGCGAGCCGGAGGCGCCACCCCCGAACGACGCGCCGGCATCGGCACCGCGGCCCTGCTGCAGCAACACCAGCCCGATGATGCCCACCCCGAGCAGAACCTGGAATCCCAGTAGAACCTGTTGCATGTCAGCCTCCGGCCGCCGCGTGGCAGATGGCGAGGAACTCCTCGGCCTTCAGCGACGCGCCTCCGATCAGTCCACCGTCGATGTCCGCCATGTGGAACAGCGCCTGCGCGTTGTCCGCCTTGACGCTGCCGCCGTACAGGATACGCGTCGCGGCGGCGTCGCAACCTGCCGCGTCGATGCGCGCACGCACCAGGGCGTGCACTTCCTGCGCCTGCTCCGGGGTGGCGGTGCGCCCGGTGCCGATGGCCCACACCGGCTCGTAGGCCACGACGAACTCCGCGCGCGGCGCGCCGCCGCCCAGTGCCGCGTCCAGCTGGCGCGCCACCACGTCGCCGGTGCGCCCCGCCTCGCGCTCCTGGAGCGTCTCGCCCACGCACAGCACGGGCGTCAGCCCACCGTCCAGCGCGCGCCGGAACTTCGCTGCCACCCGCGCGTCGCTCTCCCCGAGGCCGTGGCGCCGCTCCGAGTGGCCCACCAGCACCATGCGCGCCCCCAGGTCGGCCAACATCTCCGCCGCCACGTCGCCGGTGAACGCCCCGGGCGCGTGCTCCGAGACGTCCTGCCCGCCCAGGATCACCGGCGAGCCCGCCACCGCGTCCGCCACCTCGGCCAGGTAGGGGTACGGCGGGCACAGCGCCACGTCGGCGGTGACGGGAACCCCCCGGGCCACTGCCGAGGCCAGCGCCCGGGCGCCGTCCCGCGTGCCGTTCATCTTCCAGTTACCGGCCACGAGCGAGCGGCGCATCCTTCTGAATCCACGTCAAAAAAAGGGCCGCGAAGGTTAGCGGCGCGGGCCCCGGATTGCAATCGGCGCCCGTCCCGGGTCGGCCCTCACGCGGCGCGGATGGCCTGCTCCACGTCGGTGGCGATGCGCCGCGCGAGCAGTCGCACCTGGGCGTGGTCGCGCCCCTCCACCATCACCCGCACCACGGGCTCGGTCCCGGACGGGCGAAGCAGCACCCGGCCCCGGCCGCTCAGCTCCTTCTCCGCGGCACCGACACTGGACTCCACCGCCGGCATGGCCAGCACGTCCATGGCCCTGGGTAGCCGCACGTTGATGAGCGCCTGGGGGTACTTGTGCATGCCCTGCTTGATCTCGTTGAGCGTGCTGTCCGTCTCGCGCAGCGCGTGCAGCACCTGCAGCGCCGACACGATGCCGTCCCCGGTGGTGACGCGGTCACGGCAGATCACGTGCCCCGAGGTCTCGCCCCCGAGGGTGCTGCCCCGCTCGACCATGGTCTCGAGGACGTAGCGGTCCCCCACCTTGGTCCGGCACATCTCGATGCCCCGCTCGCGCAGCGCCTCCTCGAGCCCGAAGTTGCTCATCACCGTGCCGACCACGGGCCCCTCCAGGGCACCCGCGGCGCGGCGCGCGTCGGCGATGATCAGCAGCAGCTCGTCTCCGTCCAGGATCTCGCCCGCGTGGTCCACCATCACCACCCGGTCGCCGTCCCCGTCGAAGGCCACGCCCAGGTCCGCGCGGTACTGCAGCACCGCCTTCTGCAGGGTGTGCGGCGCCACCGCCCCCACGTCGTCGTTGATGTTGAGCCCGTCCGGGGTCACGCCGATGGGGATCACCTCCGCACCCAGCTCGTCGAACACCGCCGGCGCCACGTGGTAGGTGGCGCCGTGGGCGCAGTCCACCACCAGGCGCAGCCCCGCCAGGCTGAGACCGAAGGGGATGGTGCTCTTGCAGAACTCGATGTAGCGCCCGGCAGCGTCCGCCACCCGTTCGGCCTTGCCGAGATCGCGGGCGCCCACGCTCACCAGGGGCTGCTCCATGGCCTCCTCGATGCGCAGCTCGATCTCGTCCGGCAGCTTGGTGCCGTCGCCGGAGAAGAACTTGATGCCGTTGTCCATGTAGGGGTTGTGGGAGGCGCTGATGACCACCCCGGCGCGGGCGTGCAGGGTGCGGGTGAGGTAGGCGATGGCCGGGGTGGGCATGGGCCCCAGCAGGCGCACGTCGACCCCGGCGGCAGCGAAGCCCGCCTCCAGCACCGACTCGAACACGTAGCCGGAGATACGCGTGTCCTTGCCGATGAGTACCCGGCCGCGGCGCTCGCCCGCCAGCACCTTGCCTGCCGCCCAGCCCAGCTTGAGCACGAAGTCCGGGGTGATGGGCGGCTTGCCCACCTCGCCGCGGATGCCGTCGGTGCCGAAGTACTTGCGCGCGTTCTTCATGTTATCCGTCCCGTGTCCACCGCCGCCGTCACCCGCAGGGCATCCACCGTCGCGGCCACGTCGTGCACCCGCACCGCGGCCGCCCCGCGCGCCGCCGCCGCCAGCGCCAGCGCGATGCTGGCCGGCATCCGCTGCGCCACCGGTCGCCCGACGATCTTCTCGATCATCGACTTGCGCGACAGGCCAGCGAGCACCGGGTAGCCGGTGTCCGCCAGGGACGCGAGGTTCGCGAGCAGCGTCAGATTGTGCGCCAGGTTCTTGCCGAATCCGAATCCCGGGTCGATGGCGATGCGTTCGCGGCGCACGCCGGCCGCCTCGGCCGCTCGCGAGCGCTCCAGCAGGAAGTCGCGAACCTCCCGCACCACGTCGGAATAGGCGGGCGCCTGCTGCATGGTGCGGGGCTCGCCCTGCATGTGCATGAGCACCACCGGCAGGCCGAGCGCCGCCGCCGTGTCCGGCGCGCCCGGCGCGCGCAGGGCGCGCACGTCGTTGATCAGGTCCGCGCCGGCCGCGGCGGCCGCGCGCATCACCTCCGGCTTACAGGTGTCGACGGAGACGGGCACGGCGCTGTGGCGGCGCACGCCTTCGATCACCGGGAGCACCCGGGCGAGCTCGTCGCCGGCGGACACCGGGTCCGACCCGGGGCGCGTGGACTCGCCGCCCACGTCCACCACATCGGCACCCTCCTCGGCCAGGCGCAGCGCCTGCTCCACGGCCCGTACCGGGTCCAGGAAGCGGCCACCGTCGGAGAAGGAGTCCGGGGTGACGTTCACCACCCCCATCACCAGCGGCCAGCCGCGCGCGCGGCCGCGCGCCACCGCCGCGGCCAGATCGAAACGGGGAGGCGTCACGCCTCCCCGCGGAGAGCTCGCGCCTGCGGTGGCGGGCACGTCAGGGCCGGTGGACGGATCGCGCGCCGTCGCGAGACGCACGCCGGGCGTTGATGGCTTTGGCAGCCAGGGTGCAGAACATCGCGCGCGTGTCCGTCGCGCCGTGCGCGAATCCTGCGGCCCCCGCAAGGCCGCCGGGGGCGCCCATGGGGCGATCGCCAGCCAGGCGCGGTGGTCCGTTCACAGGCTCTCAGTGCTGGCTGGCGGGGCCGCCGATCTCCCCGGAGGCCTTGGGCGTGTCCTTCTTGCCGCCCGTGTCCGCCGCCTCGCCACCGCTGGAGGTGGGCCCGGAATCGCTCCAGCCCTCCGGCGGGCGCGGCTCGCGTCCCTCCATGATGTCGGTGATCTGCGCCGTGTCGATTGTCTCGTACTTGATCAGCGCGTTGGCCATCGCGTGCAGCTTGTCCAGGTTCTCCTTGAGGAGGGTCTCCGAGCGCGAGTAGTTACGGTCGACGATGTTGCGCACCTCCTCGTCGATGAGGTGGGCGGTCTCGTCGGACATCTGCTTGTGCTGGGTGACGCTGTGGCCGAGGAACACCTCGCCCTCGTCCTCGGTGTACATCAAGGGCCCCAGCCGCTCGGACAGGCCCCACTTGGTGACCATGTTGCGGGCGATCTCGGTGGCGCGCTGGATGTCGTTGCTCGCGCCGGTGGTCACCATGTCGGCCCCGAAGATGAGCTCCTCGGCGATGCGCCCGCCGAACAAACTCGAGATCTGGCTCTCCAGGCGCTGCTTGCTGTAGCTGTAGCGGTCCTCCTCGGGCAGGAACATGGTCACGCCCAGCGCGCGTCCGCGGGGGATAATGGTGACCTTGTACACCGGGTCGTGGGACGGCACCTTCAGCCCCACGATGGCATGACCGGCCTCGTGGTAGGCGGTGAGCTTCTTCTCCTGATCGCTCATGACCATGGACTTGCGCTCGGCGCCCATCATGATCTTGTCCTTGGCCTTGTCGAAGTGCTCCATCTCCACCACGCGCGAGTTGGCGCGCGCGGCGAACAGGGCCGCCTCGTTGACCAGGTTCGCGAGATCGGCGCCCGAGAACCCCGGCGTGCCGCGCGCGATGATGCTCGGGTCCACGTCCTTGTCCAGCGGCACCTTGCGCATGTGCACCTTGAGAATCTGCTCGCGGCCACGGATGTCCGGCAGCGGCACCACCACCTGGCGGTCGAAGCGGCCCGGGCGCAGCAGCGCCGGGTCCAGCACGTCCGGGCGGTTGGTGGCCGCGATGACGATCACGCCTTCGTTGCCCTCGAAGCCGTCCATCTCCACCAGGAGCTGGTTCAGAGTCTGCTCGCGCTCGTCGTGGCCGCCGCCGAGGCCCGCTCCACGGTGGCGGCCCACCGCGTCGATCTCGTCGATGAAGATGATGCAGGGCGCGTGCTTCTTCGCCTGCTCGAACAT
>JBFHNV010000255.1:0-8058 GCA_041593595.1 Gammaproteobacteria bacterium | reverse complement strand
TCGCGGATCCTTCACCTGGAGTCCAACCCGGGCAACGCCCGCTGCCTGGTGCAGCGCCACGGCGACCGGGATCTGTGGGTGAACCCGCCGCCTGTCCCGCTGACCACGCCGGAGATGGACCGCATCTACGAGCTGCCTTACCGGCGCGTGCCACATCCCTTCTACGGCGACGCGAAGATCCCCGCCTACGAGATGATCCGCTTCTCGGTCTCCATCCAGCGCGGCTGCTTCGGCGGCTGCACCTTCTGCTCCATCACCGAGCACGAGGGGCGCATCATCCAGAGCCGCTCCGAGGACTCGGTGATCCGCGAGATGGAGACCATCCGCGACACGGTGCCGGGCTTCACCGGGGTCATCTCCGATCTGGGCGGACCTACCGCCAACATGTACCGCATCGCCTGCAAGAGCCGCGAGATCGAGTCCGCCTGCCGGCGCCCGTCCTGCGTCTACCCGGGCATCTGCTCGAATCTCGACACCAGCCACAAGCCGCTCATCGATCTCTACCGCCGTGCCCGCGCGGTGAAGGGCGTCAAGCGCGTGATGATCGCCTCCGGCGTGCGCTACGACCTGGCGGTCGAGTCACCGGAGTACGTGAAGGAGCTGGTCACCCACCACGTGGGCGGGTACCTGAAGATCGCGCCGGAGCACACGGAGGAAGGCCCGCTCTCGAAGATGATGAAGCCGGGCATGGGCAGCTACGACCGCTTCAAGAAGCTGTTCGACCGCTACTCGAAGGAGGCGGGCAAGGAGCAGTACCTGATCCCCTACTTCATCGCCGCGCACCCGGGCACCACCGACGAGGACATGCTGCAGCTGGCTCTGTGGCTGAAGCGCAACGGCTTCCGCGCCGACCAGGTGCAGGCCTTCCTGCCGGGTCCGCTGGCCACCGCCACCGCCATGTACCGCTCGGGCAAGAACCCACTGCGCAAGGTGAGCCACACCAGCGAGGACGTGCACGTGCCGAAAGGGGCGCGGGTGCGCCGCTTGCACAAGGCGTTCCTGCGCTACCACGACGCCAACAACTGGCCGCTGCTGCGCGAGGCACTGAAGCGCATGGGCCGTGCCGACCTCATCGGCAACGGCAAGCGCCACCTGGTGCCCACCTGGCAACCCGAGGGCACCGGCGACGCGCCGGAAGGCGTGCGCCGCAAGACCAGCTTCCGTACCCAGCACACGGGGCTGCCGGACGCGCCGCGGGGCTCGAAGCCGTCCCGTGGCGGCGACGGGAAGGGGCGCCGGGGCGTTCCTGCTAGGGCTCGCCGGAGGCCGTGAACACGTCGCGGAAGGGCCCCAGGTAGCGGCGTTCCGGCGACCAGTCCGTGATCGCGAGCACCACCTGGGAGAAGGCGCCGTCGAAGGCGCCCTCCAGGGCCTGGCGGAAGTCCCTCGCGGTGCGGCGGGGATCATTGCCGAATGCCCCGCAGCCCCAGGCACCGAGGACCAGCACCCGGTAGCGGCAGGCGCGCGCGATGGCCAGCACCCGGTGGATCCGGGCTTGCAGCAGGTCCCCCGCGAGGGGTTGGCCGACGCCGGGCGCATAGGGCGCGGCGCAGGTGAGGAAGCTCGCCAGCCACGGGCGTTCCAGCTCGGTGCCATCGTCGGTGCGGAACACGGGCACCCCCAGGGAGTGGATCGCCCAGTCGCTGGAGTCGGGGAGCGGGCGCTCGCGGTGCGCGTCGTACATGGGGTCGCCGGCGAGGGTCGCGTGCAGCGCGCTCGACCGGCACAGCACCTCCTCCTGGGCCAGCGCACCGCGCAGGAAGCCACCGCCGGGCTGCACGCCGTTGGCGAAGTTCAGGGCGAGGGGGGCGTGCCCGGCCGCCACCAGGCGCCGCGTTGCCGCGAGGGTGGTCTCGTTCACCACCTGCACCTGCGTCGCGGCGACGGGCCGTGGATCTACCGGCGGCAGCGCTGCGTCCGGCGGGATGCTCGTTCGACTGCGCAGCGCGGCCTGCACCTCGTGCAGCCAGTCCACCCGGCGCCCGTCCGGGAGGCGGTAGAAGCCGCGCTCCGCGGCCTCCACCGCCGTGCGGCCGAGGCGCGCCGCGACGTTGTTCGGGATCTGGAGCTCCCGGCGACGGAGCTCGGCCATCTCGTCCGTGTCGAGGCAGGGAATGATCTCGAGCATCGCTGGTGACACCTCCAGTGGCGGCTCGGGGTGTGCGGTCCGGGTTGCCCCGAAGGTCGGGTCCTCGCGCGCCGTGTGCCTGGCGAGCGGGGAACCGGGTCGCGATTCCGTTCGCGGCCTTCGCCCGCTCCTACAGTATCGTGGATCCATCCGCGGGCTCTGCCCGCTCCTGCAACGGACGTGACTCATGACCCGACCTTCACCCGAGAGCATCCGCCACGTGGCCTGCGTGGGCACCGGCACCATCGGCTCCGGCTGGGCCGCCCTGTTCCTGGCCCGCGGCATGGACGTGACCGCCACGGATCCCGGACCCGACGCGGAGGCGACCCTGCGCGCGCGCGTCGCCCGCATCTGGCCCAAGCTCGAGTCGCTGGGCACCGCGCCGGACGGGAGCCCGGATCGGCTGCGCTTCACGGCGAGCGTGGAGGACGCGGTGGCGGACGTGGGCTTCGTGCAGGAGAGCGCGCCGGACGACGAGGACCTGAAGATCGATCTGCTGGCGCGCGTCACCGCCGCCTGCCCCGCGGACACCATCATCGCCAGCTCGTCGTCGAAGTTCCTGCCCTCGCGCATCGGTGCACGCTGCACGAACCCGGGGCGCATCGCCATCGGCCATCCCTTCGTGCCCTCGTACCTGGTGCCGCTGGTGGAGATCGTGGGCGCCGCGGACGTGGACCCGGGCACCCTCGCGTGGCTGGACCGCTTCTACCGCCGGGTGGGCAAGACCCCCATCACGCTCAAGAAGGAGATCGAGGCCTACGTGGCAAACCGGCTGCAGGCGGTGCTGCTGGAAGAGGCGTCGCGATTGGTGGCGCAGGGCGTGTGCGACTGGATGGACGTGGAGATCGCCGTGACCAAGGGTCCGGGCTTCCGCTGGCCGGTGCAGGGCCCGGTGCTGCACCGACACCTGGGCGGCGGTGCCGGCGGTGTGCATCACATGATCGCGCACTTCGGCTGGCGCGGCACGCCGGAGACGAAGCAGCCCTTCATCGATACCGTGGAGCGGCGCTGGGGCCACGTATCCATGGAGACGCTGGAGGACTGGCGCGACGACAACCTCATCGCGCTGCTGCAGTCCCTCAAGGAGGCGCCTTGAGACGGACGGCACAATCTCGTTTTCGTCAGCGCTCTATACTTGCGCGAGTACCGTGACCGGGGCATGCGCCGCGGGAGACGACACCATGGGTGGCATGAGGGCGCTGGTGGTCGCCGCGTGCTGCGCCACGTGGTCGCAGGCGGGCGCCACCCAGAGTTCCGAGACCGATGAGCAGTGGGCAACCACGGCGAACGGCGACTGCAGGGTGTGGAACCCGGAGCCCGAGCCCCGCGAGACCATCACCTGGTCGGGAGACTGCGTGGACGGCAAGGCCCACGGCCACGGCGTGCTGGTCTGGCGCTTCCTGTTCTACGGCGGCTTCCGGGAGGACCGTTACGAGGGCGAGGTGCGCGGCGGGCGTCCCCACGGCCCGGGCACCTTCCACTCGCGGCGCGGCACCCGCTTTCAGGGGCGGTTCGTCGAGGGCGTCCTGTCCGGTCAGGGCACGATCGAGTGGGCCAACGGCAGTCGCTACGAGGGCGACTTCCAGGGCGGTGAACGCCACGGTACCGGCCGCTACGAGTGGCCCGACGGCCAACGCTACGAGGGCGGGTGGTTCAGCGGACACCGCCACGGCGCCGGACAGTGCACCGCGCCGGGCCAGAGCGAGTCGAAGCCCTGCTGCTACCGCTTCGACCGGCCCGTGACCTGCCCCGAGAGCGCCCGCTCCACCGCCGGCGCCAGCGCCGCGCAGTAACGCCCGTTCGATCAGGGCGCCTGCGCGTCGACGAGCCGCGCCGCCAGCTCCGGCATCACCTCACCGTCCACGTTCGCGAAGGCCAGGCGCAGGTACCCCTCCAGCCCGGGGCCGAAGGTGGCGCCGGGCACGCTCAGCACGCCGTGGGCACGGGCGAGGCGTCGCGCCACGCCCGCGGATGCCTCGCCCGCGAAGGGATGACGCACCCAGGCGAAGTACGCGCCGGCGCTGACGAGCCGCCATGCGAGGCTGTTGCTGCGGAACGCGTCTCGCAGCGCCGTCACGCGCCCGGCCATCTCCGCGGTCTTGCCGTCGCGCCAGCCTTCCAGTTGCTCGAGGGCGAACAGCGCTGCCTCCTGGGACAGGCGCGGCGCGCAGATGGCCACGCAGTCCATGATCTTCTCCACCTGGCGCATCAGCGCGGGCCCGCAGGCCAGCGCGCCCACCCGGTAGCCGGCCATGGCGTAGGACTTGGAGAAGCTGTGCAGGGACACCAGGTGATCGCGCCAGCGCGGGTGGGCGAACAGCCCGTGGGGCGGGCCTGTCCTGGATCGGAAGTCCTTGTAGGTCTCGTCCACCACCAGCGCCGCGCCCCGGGACACGGCCAGGTCCATGAACGCGTCCAGCAGCTCCGGCGGGTACTCGCTGCCGGTGGGGTTGTTGGGGCTCACCAGCACGATGGCGCGGGTGCGCGGTCCCACGCTGCGCGCGGCGGCCTCGAGATCCGGCAGCCCGCTCGCCGCCTCGTCGAAGGGCAGCGGGCGCACCGCGATGCCCTGCATGGCGAGCCACATCTGGTGGTTGAAGTACCAGGGCACCGGCAGCACCACGTCGTCGCCGTGACCGGCCAGCGCGGTGAGCGCCACGCAGAAGGCCTGGTTGCAGCCTGCGGTGATGGCCACCTCGCCCGCGGCGACGGGCGCCCGGTAGCAGTCGGTGAGGTGCACCGCGAGGCGCTCGCGCAGGCGCGCGAGGCCGAGGATGGGTGCGTACAGCGCGCTCGCGGGCTCCTTCGCGACGCGGCCCACGTGATCCGTGAGCGCCGCAGCCGGCGGGTACGCGGGCACCGCCTGGGCCAGGTTCAGCAGCGGGCGCTGCGGCGGGAACGTCATGTCCGCCACCCACGCGTTCACGTCGGCGATGGGTGGCGACGTCACGCCGCCCACCGCCGCGTTCACCGGTGTCCCCGTGTCAGCCACGCTTCGCCAGCTCCTCGCGCAGCACGCGCTTCAGCACCTTGCCGGAAGGGTTGCGCGGCAGGGCGTCGCGCACCACCAGCTCGCGAGGCACCTTGAAGCCCGCGAGGCGCTCGCGGCAGTGGCTCGCCAGCGCCTCGTAGGTGAGCGTCTCGCCGCTGCGCAGCACCACCACCGCCACCGGGCGCTCGCCCCAGCGCGCATCGGCCACCCCCACCACCGCCGCCTCGCTCACCTGGGGCAGATCGTAGATCACCCGCTCCACCTCCGACGACGCCACGTTCTCGCCGCCGGAGATGATCAGGTCCTTCTTGCGGTCCGTGAGGTACAGGAAGCCGTCTGCGTCCAGGTAGCCCACGTCGCCGGAGCGCAGCCAGCCGTCGTGGAAGCTGGCGGCGGTGGTCTGCGGGTCGCGCCAGTAACCGGCGGTGACCTTCGGGCCGCGGATGGCGATCTCGCCCTCGCTGCCGGCAGGCAGCGCGTGGCCGGCGTCGTCCAGGATGGCGATCGCCACGTGGGCCACCGGGCGCCCGGTGGACCCGATCTTCTGCAGCTCGCGCCCCGACTCCATCAGGGTGTCGCCGCTCACGGTCTCGGTCATGCCGTAGGCGTCCACGTAGCGGGCGTTGCCGAACACCCGGCCGAAGTCGCGGATGCGCTGCTCCGGCGTGCGCTCGCCGCCACCTATGAGCCAGCGCAGGGACGAGACGTCGTGGCGGTCGGCGCCGTCCAGCGCCAGCACCCCGTTGGTCATCACCGGCGCCATCCAGCCGCCGGTGAGCCGGTGGCGCGCGATGGACGCCAGCGTATGGCCGGCGTCGAACTCACGGTGCAGGCACACGCAGCCCCCCATCCACAGCACCGCGAGCCCCGGCAGGTCCAGGGCGCCCACGTGGTAGAGCGGACCCACCGTGAGCAGGCGGTCGGCGGCGGTGATCCCGAGCGCCATCACCAGGTCCACGTTCTTCCAGTAGAAGTTGTCGTAGGAGATGGTCACGCCCTTGGGCCGGTCGGTGGTGCCCGAGGGGTACATGAGGCGCATCAGGTCGCCCGCCGAGCGCGGCGTCGGCGCCGGCGCAGGGGCGTCCGGCGCCCGCTCCGCGAGGGAGTCGCGG
This sequence comes from Gammaproteobacteria bacterium, assembly GCA_041593595.1. Taxonomy (GTDB): domain Bacteria; phylum Pseudomonadota; class Gammaproteobacteria; order HK1; family HK1; genus JBFHNV01. The sequence goes on along the minus strand of JBFHNV010000255.1, from coordinate 1,826 downwards.
GCCGCGGCGTCCAGCACGATGCGCGCCGGGCAGGCGTCCGGCACCCGGTCCAGGGCGTCGTCCACCACCAGCAGCTTCGCGCCCGCGTGGCCGGCGACGTAGCGCACCTCGTCCGGCGCCAGGCGGAAGTTCACCGGCAGCAGCACCGCGCCCAGGTGGCTCGCGCCGTAGGCGAGCTCCAGGAACGCGGGGCTGTTCCTCATGAGCAGCGCCACCGTGTCGCCGGCGCCGACGCCGTGGTGGGCGAGGAGCGCCGCGGTGCGTAGCGCCCGGGCGTGGAACTCGCGCCACGGGATGGTCTCGTCGTTCCAGATGAGCGCCGGGGCGTCCGGCGTGCGCCGGGCGTGAAAGGCAGAGGACGCGGTGAGGTTCAACATGAAATCAAAGGGGACGCAGGCACTTGATTCTCGCGAGACCGCCGCATCGTGCGCCGCTCCCGGCCGGCCCCGCTCCTGGCAGGTGGGGGAAATCAAGAGGGACGCAGTCGCTTGATTTCTGTTGATTTCTCGCGCCGATGCACCCCGTTTCCAGGCCTGTGGAAATCAAGCGACTGCGTCCCTCTTGATTTTCTTCGTGGCCGCGCGGGCGATGCGGTTGGCGATGGCCCAGCGGTGCACCTCGTTGGGGCCGTCGTAGATGCGGAACGGGCGGATCTCGCGCCAGATGCGCTCCACCAGGGTGTCGCTGGTGATGCCCATGCCGCCCAGGATCTGCATGCAGCGGTCAGCCACCCGGAACTCGGCTTCCGAGCACACCACCTTGGCCATGGACGACTCCTGGCGCGCCTGACCGCCGTTGTCGATGACCCACGCCGCGTGCCAGATGGCGAGGCGCGCGAGATGCATGTCCATCTCGTTGTCCGCGAGCATGAATCCCACGCCCTCGTGCTCCGCCAGCGGCTTGCCGAAGCCCTGGCGGCGCACCGCGTAGTCGCAGGCGATGTCGTGGGCGCGCTTCGCAGCCCCGAGCCAACGCATGCAGTGGGTGAGGCGCGCCGGCGCGAGGCGCACCTGGGCGTACCTGTACCCTTCGCCAATCTCGCCCAGCACCTGGTCCGCGCTCACCCGCAGATCGTTGAACCGCAGCTCGCAGTGCCCGCCGGCGAAGCTCGACTCCATGGTGTCCTGCACGCGCACGCATTCGATGGCCGGGTCGTCGTTGTCCACCAGGAACATGGTGGCGCCGTGACCCTTCTCGATGCGCTGCGAGGTGAGCGCCATGACGATATTGAGCCTCGCGCCCTGGTAGCCGGTGATGAACCACTTGCGGCCATTGATCACCCAGTGGTTGCCGTCCTGGCGCGCGGCGGTGGCCAGCATGTTGGGATCGGAGCCGGCGCCGTCCGGCTCGGTCATGGAGAAGCACGAGCGGATCTCGCCGGCAGCCAGTGGCTTCAGCCACTGCTCCTTCTGCGCCTCGCTGGCCACCACCTCCAGCAGGTGCATGTTGCCCTCGTCCGGCGCATTGCAGTTGAGCGCCTGGGGACCCAGCAGGGAATAGCCGGCAGCCTCGAACACGACGGCCATCTCGCGCATGTCGCAGCCGAGCCCGCCGTGCTCGGTGCCCACGTGGGGGCTCAGCAGCCCTGCGTCGCGCGCCTTCGCCATCAGCTCGCGGCGCAGCGCGTCGTCGAGGCCGTGGGGTGTCTCCCGGAGGTCACCCTCCATGGGAATGACCTGATCGCGGATGAAGGCCTCGGTACGGTCCTTGAGATCCTGCATGCGAGCGGTCAGCTCGAAATCGATCATCGGCGCAGCCCTGGTCCGGGTGAGGACCCATGATAAAAGCAACAGGGGTCGGAGCCTTCATGTTCGTGAACATGAAGG
>JBFHNV010000254.1:0-8096 GCA_041593595.1 Gammaproteobacteria bacterium | reverse complement strand
GGAGTATCCCACCACCACCGCGGTGGTCATGGCGAACGGTCCGCGCACGATGGCCGCGTCGTTGACCGCCCGCAGCAGCGCGTCGCCGCCGCTCGCGTCCATGTGATCCGCCAGCGCGTCGTGCACGAAGCGGCCCATCTGCACCACGCTGCGGCCGTGGCCGGTGACGTCCGCCAGCACCACGCGGGTGGAGCGCCCGTCGTCGCCCACGCCCAGGTGGCAGATGTCACCGCCGTGCTCGCCCGAGCAGGGCGCCGAGAGCACGGAGATGGAGAGCCCGGGCGCGCGCAGATCCGCGTCGCGAATGCCCGTGCTGCTCCAGCCCCGGGCCCCGTGCAACGCGGGCACGGGCACCGCCCGGGGTGGTCGCGGCACGGCCTGCCGGAGCGCAGGCAACGGCACCCCGGAACGGTCACTGTGCTGGACGATCACGTCATCCCCTCCCGAGCTGCCGCCCACGCGGCCGGTGGACCGGACTTGCTGGAAGGCTACGGGTCGCGGCCGGTACCGAGCGTGCTCAAACGCACAGTTCCTCCCGACCTGAGAACGGGGTTCCCCGGGGCTAGCGGATCGCGCCCCCCTGGCGCAGCAGGGTGCTGGTGCCCTCGTCGCCGATGGCCACCGCCGCGGCCAGGGGCGTGCGCCCGTCGGCGGTGGACTGGCGGGGATCGGCGCCCGCACGCAGCAGCAGGCGCACCAGCGCGCCGAGCCCGCGCTCCGCGGCCAGCAGCAGCGGCGTGACGGCATCCTCGCCGGCGGTGGCGTTCACGTCGGCGCCGCGGGCGATGAGCTCCGCGGCGAGCTCCGGATGATTGCCGCGCACCGACAGCATCAGCGGCGTCTCACCGTTGCGGGCGGGCGTGTCCACGTGGGCACCGCCCGCTAGCAGGCGGTCGACCGCTTCGGCACGGCCGAAGAACACTGCCGCGCCCAGCGGCGTGTTGCCGTCCGCCGCCCGCGGCTCCAGCGGCGCGCCCGCGTCGATGAGCTGCGACATCACCTCCACGCGTCCCGTGGTGGCGGCCCTGTGCAGCGCACTGCGCCCGTCCGCCGACACGTCGCCCGGTCGCGCGCCGTTGGCGAGCAGCGTGGCGATGATGTGCCCGTGTCCCCACACCGCTGCGCCCATGAGCGCGGTGCTGCCGTCGTGGGCACGCAGGTTCGGATCGGCCCCGTGCAGCAGCAGCTCGATCACCGCCTCCAGGCCAGCGGGCTCCCGCGCGGCCAGCATCAGCGGCGTGCGCCCGTCGCCGGTGGACGCCGCGTTCACCTGGGCGCCACGCGCGAGCAGCAGCTTCAGGGTGTCCAGGGCGCCGCGCCGCGCCGCCACGTGCAGGGCCGTGTTGCCCAGGCGCCGGTCACGATCCTCCGGCGACGCACCCGCGTCCAGCAGGCGCGCCGCGATGGCCGCGCGATCCCCGTGGGCCGCGAACATGAGGGGCGTGATGCCGGAGACGGTGGCGGCGCCGGCATCGGCACCCCGCTCCAGCAGCAGGTCCACCACGTGGGCGTGGCCGGCGGCGGTGGCGATGACCAGGGCCGGGCGCCGCTCGGCGCTGCCGTCCCGGGCGTCCACCTGGGCGCCCTGGTCCAGGGCGTAGCGCGCCGCCTCGGCACGCCCCGCCGCCGCCGCCAGCAACAGCGCACCCTCCACGTCCAGCTGCGCGGCGTGTGACGTGCACAGGCAGGCGGCGAGCAGCAGCAGGCACGGTGCGCGCATGGCGGAGCGTTCGGTGGGCGGGAGGACCCAAGACTACCGCGCGCCGGCCCCGAGGGCGCGCGCGACACGGCAACCCGGCAGAGGTTCCGTTCACGACTCCGGCGCCGCCGCCCGGGCGTGCACCACCAGGCGCAGCGGGCCACCGGCGTCCAGCGCCTCGAAGGGCCAGCAGGTCACCAGCACGACGCTGTCGCCGTCCGCGCCCGCCAGGGCATCCCTGTCCCGGTAGTCACGCACGGAGAGGCCCGTCACCCGGTACTCCCGGCGCGGGCCATGCACCGGGTGCACCGCCAGCCGGTCGCCCACGGCGACCCGGCGCAGGAATCGGAAATGGGTGTCACGGTGGCCGCTGAGCACCAGGGCACCGCCGGGATCGCGCACCATCCCCGGCCCGAAGGCCAGGGCCTGACCGCTGAAGCCCGCCAGCACCACCAGGTCCACCTGGAGCCCCGGCGCGGACAGCCGCGCCACCGGCCAGGTGTCTGCCCACGGCCAGGGCCTGTGGGCGGCACCGTCGCGGAGGCTGGCCTCCAGCGCGTCGCGCAGCAGCACCTGGGCCAGCGCCGCCTTGACGTGGATCCAGGCGGCGGACGCCAGCTGCCAGCCGCCTGCCAGCAGCAGCGCGATGGTGAGCCATTGGCGGATTCGCGCACGCGTCACGCCGGCAACGCCCTTCTCCAGGCGCGGTCGACGTCACCGGTCACCGGGCACCATGAAGCGTCGACGGTAACCGTGCGGCTTGCAGCGTCCCCCGTCACCGCGGACGACGTGATGCCGCCGTCACCGGGCGCCATGTCACCTCGTCCGCCGCCGGCCGCGAGCCAGCGCCGCCAGCGCCAGCAGCGCGAGGCCCGCCAGCAGGTGCCCGGGCGCGGGCGTGGCGGTCCGGGGCAGCGCGCCGAAGACCTTGTCGTACTGCCAGCCCGCGGGCAGGTTGGTGGGTACGGCGCGAGTGTGCAGCGCCGCGTCGCCGTCACGCGCGGGGGTCACGTCCACCGCCACCAGGCTGGTGTGGCGGGTGACCAGGCCGTGGCGCAGCGCCACCGCCACCACCTGCTCGCGCACCCGCGCCGGCTCGGCGCCGTGGGCCAGGCTCTCCTCCAGCGAGGCGATCTTGTCCCGGGCCCACAGGGCGTGGATGCCGCGCTCCTCGCGCCCGCCCTGCAGGGGCAGTCGCGTGTGCCACACCTGGCCCGACCGCACGCCCTCCACGGTGAGGGCGCGGGCGGGCGCGGCGAGGCGCGCCGTGAGCACCAGCGGCTCGCCGGCGTAGAGGTCCGGCAGCCGCCGCGGCCACCACTGCACGTCTCCCTCGGCGCCGGGCCACGCGATCTCCACGTCGCGCATCACCGGCTGCTCGAGCTTGGCGAACAGCTCGCCCATGCGCTCGGCCACCTGCGCCACGTCGCCGATGTGGGTGTGGCTGCCGCGACCGACGCTGGCCGCGCGGCGCATGAAGTGGGAGTTGGGCGCCGATCCGATGCCCACGGTGAACAGGCGCGAGGTGCCCAGCTTCGCGGCGATGATGTCGAACAGCGCGTCCTCGTTGCCCACGGCACCGTCGGTGAGGAAGACCACCTGGCGCAGGGCCGCGGTGTCGGCGCCGCCGTCGAGGGCGGCGTGCAGCGCGCCGGCCATCTCGGTGCCGCCGCCGGCGCTCAGCAGATCCACCCAGCGCCGGGCGTGGTGGACGCTGAAGGCATCGACGGCGCGCGCGGCGGGAAACAGCCGGCGGGTGGCGGAGTTGAACGCCACCACGTTGAAGCGATCGCCGTCGGCGAGCCGTGCCAGCGCCATGTCCAGCGCCGCCTTGGCCTGGCGGATGGACGCGCCGCCCATGGAGCCCGAGACATCGATGACGAAGATCACCTCCCGGGCGAGTCGCGCCTCCGGCGCGGGCGCGGGCGGCGGCAGCACCATGAGCAGCGCGTAGGTGGCGTCCTCGCGGGCCTCGGTGAACAACGCCGCCCGCGGCGCCTCCCCCACCGCCGGCGTCCACTCCAGCACGAAGTCCCGGTCCGCCGGCACCGCGCCGGCGGCGAAGGTCACGGTCGCCTCCCCCGGCGCGCCGCCGATCACGTCCAGGGCGTGGCTGGGGCTGTCCAGGCGCGCGAGGGCGAAGCCCGCGTCCAGCTCCACCCGCAGCAGCACCGGGTTCAGCGGTGCAGGCGACTCCGCCGACGGCGGCAGCACCGGCGGCGTGACGCGCGAGGCGTCCGGCACCTGGGTGGTGTCCGCGGCCCAGCCCGTGCCGGTGTACGAGAGCACCTGTTCCTCGTCGCGCGGGAGCGCGCCGGAAACCTCTCGCAGCGGCTCGCCCGGGATGTAGCGCGGGCCCGCCACCATGGGAAAGCGCAGCGAGAAGCTGCCCGCGTCGTAGCGCAGGCGCTCCTGGTACTCGATGGTCACGCGCACGGTGCCGTGGGGGTCCAGGTTCGCCACCGAGGTGGTGAACAGGTTGGGCCGCTCCTGCTCCAGCAGCGACGCGCGCCGGCCCGCGCGTTTCGCCGCCTGGTAGGTGCGCTTGGCCTCCGCGCGCTCCTTCAGCACCCCCTCGATGACGCGCCCGCCCACCTCCAGGCGCATGCGGTCCACCGCCGCGCCCTCCGGCAGGGGGAACACGTACACGCCTTCCACCCATTCGCCCGTGGGGTTCGTGAAGTGCTGGGCGACGCGGGTGCGCGCCACCAGCCCGGTGACCCGGATCGCCACGTCCGTCTCCACGGCGGGTGCGCGCAGCATCTCGCCGGTGGAGGGCATACGCAGCATCAGCGTGCCGGCGCCCGGGTGCTCCCCCGGGGCAGACGCCGGCTGCACGCTGGCCGCGGCCCCCGGGGCCTGCGCTGCGGCGTGCACCGCGGGGGTCGCGCCGGCGGGCGAGAGGGCGGTGATCAGCAGCGCGGCGAGCAGGACGAGCCCGGACAACAGTCGGCGGCACGGCATGGCGCGGCATCTCCGGTGTGGAACCGGGTGCCATTGCAGTCCGCCCGGGTGGCGCCGCGGCGGCGCGCGGCGGGCGAATCGGGGCAGTCGCGGGCAGCTCCGCGGCCGCAGCCGCGTGGTGGTGAGAGATGGGGGCTAGGCCACCCGGTGGACCAGGTCCTCCCCCGCCGCCAGCCGCCGGCAGTTCTCCACCGCCACCATGAGGCTGCGGGACAGGGTCTCCGGGGTGAGCCACGCCAGATGTGGCGCCAGCACCACGTTGGGCAGCTCGAACAGGTGGTGATCGGCCGGCGGCGGCTCCTCGGCGAACACGTCCAGGCCTGCCCCGCGCAGGTGACCGGAGCGTAGCGCCGCCGCCAGGGCCGCCTCGTCCACCAGCGCGCCCCGTGCGGTGTTCACCAGCACCGCGCCCGGCTTCATGCGGGCGATGCGGCGGGCGTCCAGCAGGCGCTCGGTGTCCGGGGTCAGCGGCAGGTGCAGGGACACCACGTCCGCTTCCTGGAGCAGGGCATCCAGCGTGCGGTACCCGTACGGCACGTCCTTCGCCGAGCGCGCGCAGTAGATCACCTGCGCGCCCATGGCGGCGAGCACGGGCGCCAGCAGCGCCGGCACCGCGCCGAAGCCCACCAGCCCCACGATGCGCCCGCCCACCTCGCCGAAGCCGTCCTGAGCCGCCGGGTCCAGCAGCCAGCCGGCGCCGGCGCGGGTGCGCGAATCCAGCCACGGCAGGCGGCGCAGCGCGGCGAGCATGAGCGCCAGCGTCATCTCCGCCACGGCACGGGAGTTGGTGCCGGGCATGTTGCACACGGCCACCCCGGCGTCGCGGGCGGCGTCCAGGTCGATGGTGTTCACCCCCACGCCGATCTTCTGGATCAGCGCGAGCTGCGGCGCCGCCGCCACGTGCGCCGCGGTGATGGGCTCGAGCACGTGCCAGATCACCCGCGTGCCCGGCAGCGCGGCGCGGAATCCCGCCTCGTCGCCCTGCGGGCACAGGGTCACGTCCAGGCCGGATTGCGCCAGCTCGCGGAGCTGGTTGCGCAGTGCCGGACCGGCGTCGTAGTGGAACAGCACTTTCATCCGGGCACCTTCACATGGACACGCGACGTGATCGAATAACGGCATCCCAAGGGCGATCCCAAGGGGCAGCCGGCCCGACACGGGCCGCGGGGACACGCTGTGAATACGTCCCTGTACGCTCGACGGCCGCATCCCTGCGGCCGACGGTCCCCGCGACCCGCGCCGGCCCGGCCTTATCCGGACACAGATGCATGAGCACGTGTTTCCCACGGCACCTTCTTGGTGGCACTTTCATGTCAGCGCCTGCTCGGGACAGCTTCCCGGCCACGCGTTGATGGGCACATCGTCACCGCGCCACGCTCACGCCCGGCCCCAGGGGAACGCGCTGCGCGGCGGCAGCGCGCCGCCGTGGTCCAGCGCCTCGGCGATACGCAGTCCCTCGTTCCACTTGGCCATGCGCTCGGAGCGGGCGAAGGAGCCCACCTTGAGCTGGCGCGCGCCCCACCCCACCGCCAGGTGCACGATGGTCACGTCCTCGGTCTCCCCGGAGCGCGCCGACACCACGGCACCGAAACCCGTCTCCGTCGCCGCGTCCAGGGCGGCGCGGGTCTCGGTGAGGGTGCCCGCCTGGTTGGGCTTCACCAGCACCGCGTTGCACGCGCCGCTCGCGGCGGCACGGCGCACCCGCCCCGCGTCGGTGACCAGGAAATCGTCGCCGATCACCTGCACCCGGTCGCCGGCGCGGGCGGTGAACGCGCGCAGCCCCTCCGGGTCGTCCTCCGCCAGGGGATCCTCGATGGACACCACGGGGTAGCGGGCGAGCCAGCCGGCCAGCATCTCGATCATCTCGCCGGTGTCCAGCACGCGATCCTCCCGCGCCAGCGTGTAGCGCCCGCCCGCGCCGAGCTCGCTGGCGGCCACGTCCAGGGAGATGGCCATCTGCGTGCCGGGCTCGAGACCCGCGGCTTCGATGGCACGGGTAAGGATGCCCAGTGCCTCCTCGTTGTCGTCGAAGGCGGGCCACCAGCCGCCCTCGTCCGCCACCCCCTGCAGCCGGCCCGCCTCGGCCATGAGCGCGCCCGCCGCGCGGTAGACCTCCGCGGTCCAGTCCAGCGCCTGGGCGAAGGTCTCGGCGCCCACCGCGACGCACATGAAGTCCTGGACGTCCACGCGCCGGCCCGCGTGGGCGCCGCCGCCGAAGATCTGGATCTCCGGCAGGGGCAGGCAGGCGCCAGGGCCACCGCCGAGGCTGCGCCACAGGGGCCGCCCCGCCGCCGCCGCCGCCGCCCAGGCCACCGCCATGGAGGTGGCGATGAGGGCGTTGCCGCCCAGGCGCGACTTGTCCGCGGTGCCGTCCAGCGCCACCAGGGCCGCGTCCACCGCCGCCTGGTCCGCGGCGTCCATGCCGGCGAGGGCCGCGGCGATCTCGCCGTTCACCGCCGCCACCGCACCGGTGACGTCGAGGCCGCCGAAGGGCGCGTCGGCGCGCCGCGGCCCGTCGCGCCGGTCCACCGCCTCGCCGCTGCCGGTGGAGGCGCCGGCCGGGGCGATGGCGCGCCCGGTGGCGCCGGAGGCGGTGGTCACCTCCGCCTCCACCGTGGGCCGGCCGCGGGAGTCCCACACCCGGCGGCCGTGGACCCGGCGGATGCGTGATGCCGTCATGCCGCGCGCTCCCGGTGCGTCATCGTGTGTCCAGCCGTGCCCGCCAGGTGTCGGACACCTGGGCAAGGCGCGCCACCGGCGCCGCCAGCAGGGCCCGCGCCGTGACCCGCACCTGCACCCGGTCCGCCTCCTCGGTGAGGTACTCCACCGGCGACTTGCCGTCCACCCGGCCCAGGAACAGGCCCGGGAGCAGCGCCGCCGCGCGGGCCTCCAGCGCCGCCGCGGGCTCCCAGTCCACCCGTGCCAGGTAGGCGCGGGTCATGGCCGCGAAGCAGGCGAGGTAGCCCGCGCGCGCGCGCGGCGTCCACAGGCACTTGAGCAGCAGGTGATTCAGGCAGAAGGCCAGGTCGAAGGCGGGGTCCCCGTACCAGGCGCACTCCGCGTCCAGGAACACCGGCGCGCCGCCCGGCGCCACCAGGATGTTCTTCGGGCTCACGTCGCCGTGCACCAGGGCGCGGCGGTTGGCGGCGGTGGTCGCCGCCAGCGCCTGGAGCGCCTGCCCCCGGTCCGGGTGCACCCGCGCCGTGGCCAGCAGGTAGGGCTCGAGGCGGATGTCGTGGAAGATGCGGTCGGTGGCGAAGCTGCGCGCCACCTGCGCGTCTCCGGCCGTGCCCGCGTGGATGCGGACCAGAGCGCGCCCGACCCGGGACGCGAAATCGGGAACGGCGCGCGCGTCTCGCAGCTCGAGCTTCCACACCGGATGCCGCTTCGGGTCCAGGTAGGCCATCGCGAACATGCCACGCGCCGCGTCGTG
>JBFHNV010000253.1:0-8163 GCA_041593595.1 Gammaproteobacteria bacterium | reverse complement strand
GCGTCCGGGAAACGGGAAATCAAGCGACTGCGTCTCTCTTGATTTCTTTGATTTGCCGTGCGGGGGCGTCAGGCCTTCTCCGCCACCTTCGGCACGTAGGGCCTGCTGGTGAAGTGCTCCTGGTCGCTGCCGTCGGCGAAGCGCAGGCCCGCCGCCTTGATGGCCGCGTCGTCGATGCGGTCCAGGGGCACGTAATAGCGATCGTCGTCGCGTTTCCAGGTGTCGTTGTCCACCCGGTTGTAGCAGATGATGAGCGTCCAGCGGCGCCGCTCGGAGCGGTTCTGATCCGAGCGGTGGAAGGTGTTGCAGTGGAAGAACACGGCGTCGCCGGGATCCAGCTCCGCGTACTCGCGCTCGAGGCGCTGCTCCGCCACCCGCACCACGTCCGGATCGATGCAATTCTGCTCCGGCGTGAGCTGCACGTGGTCCGTGCGACCCATGAGGTGGGAGCCGCGCAGGAACTGCAGGCAGCCGTTGCCGCGGTCGCTGCGGTCCATTGCCACCATGCAGCTCACCAGGCGCGGGAACAGGCAGCCGTTGTAGTACCAGTAGCCGTAGTCTTGGTGCCACTCCCAGGCGCCGCCGCCGCCGGGCTCCTTGGCGGTGAGCTTGGATTGGTAGTGGTACACGTCGCCGCCCAGCAGCGCCGCGGCGGTGTCCACCATGCGTGCCGAGCGCGCGGCCAGCCCGTATACGCTGTCGCCGGCCCGGTTCCACAGCGCGATCTTCGTCGCGCCGCCCTCGCCGTCGGCCCGGTCCAGCACGTGGGACTGCACCGCCGGGTCCTCCTCCATGGCGCGGCGCAGGAGGTCCGTCTCCTCGGCGTCGAACAGCCCTCGCGCATACACGTAGCCGTCCCGGTGGAAGGCGGCGATGTCGTCACCGCTCAGGATGCAGGCCATGGCACACCTCCGCGAAGTCGCCATCCGTGATCCAGTCTAGCCGACCCCGGATTCGGGAGGATCCGGCGCCGTTGCGTTCTTTCAGGTTCCGGATTACCGCGGAGAGGGCAGAGTACGCAGAGAGCGCGGAGAAGATGACGACGGGTGGGTCGCCCGGCGGAAGTTCATGGTGCCGCGAGGACAAACGAGTGAGGAACGAACCACAGAGGCACAGAGCGCACCGAGAGAACAGTGAGCACATGTGCTCAGTGTCTTCAGTGCCTTTGTGTTCCGAACATTCGGAGTCGATTCTCTGCAATGACGTCTCGTCAACGCCTGGTCTGCAGGACCCACGACGCTCAACCTTCTTCCACTCAGCGTTCTCCGCGTTCTCTGCTGCGCCCCGGAGTTGAACCAGGGCCCTCAGTCGCGATTACGGCGCTTGCGCGGCGGAGGATTCACCGCCGGGTCGTGAGAGCCGACGCGCTTCACCCGCTCGCGGTGCAGGATGTAGAGCCCGCCGCCGGCAATGATGGACGCGCCCACCAGGGTCCACAGATCCGGCAGGTCACCGAAGATCAGGTACCCGTAGCCGGTTGCCCACAGCAGGCTCGCGTAGGAGAACGGCGCCACCACCGCGGCAGGCGCGCGCTGGAAGGCCTTGATAAGGGTGAAGTGCCCGGCGCCGCCGAACACCCCGAGCAGCGCGAACAGCGGCCAGTGCTCGGGCTCGGGCGTGACCCACACGAACGGCACCGCGGCGGTGAGCAGCACCGAGCCCACCAGCGCCGTGTAGAGCAGAGTGGTGAGCGGTCCGTCGGCGGCACGCAGCTTGCGGGTGATGAGCTGGTAGAGCGCATTGCAGAACGCCGCCGCCAGCAGCATCGCAGCGCCCGCCCCCATCACCCCCATGCCCGGGCGCACCACGATCAGCGCGCCGACGAAGCCCACCGCCACCGCGGCCCAGCGCCGCGGCCCCACGTGCTCCCCCAGCAGCGGGATGGCCAGCACGGTGACCAGGATGGGGCTGATGAACATGATGGCGCTGGCATCGGCCAAGGGCAGCACGCGCACGCCGAAGAAGAACAGCACGGTGCAGGTGAGCAGCAGCAGCGAGCGCCCGAGCTGCAGCCACGGGCGCCGGGTCGCCGCGTGCACCTTCAGCCGCGTGGACAGCACGACGAGCACGAACAGCATGTGGAACAGGAATCTCGCCCACACCACCTCCACCACCGGATAGCGCGCCACCAGGTACTTGGCGGTGGCGTCCAGGCTCACGAAGAACAGCGTGGTGGCCAGCATCCACAGGATGCCGGCGCGGATGTCCTCGTCCTCGGTGGCGGCGGGGCGGGAGACGAGCAGCATGGAGACGGCGTCCCGGGCCGGTGGGTGGAGGCCGCGCACGGCAGCGGCCGGGGAATGCGTGGGGCGGCGACTTTAGCGCACCGGGCCGGCCGGCTGCCCGTCGGGCCTGCGGCCGGACCCCGCACCGGGGGCGCGGCCGCGATGGCCGACCGGCCCCGGCGTCGCTCGCGACGGAGATGCCCTGCATACAAAAACGAACAGGAACGCCACCCGCACGGGTGTGCCTCGCCGGCATGAGCCTATTAAAAACAGCTGCTTGCGATCGGTAACCTGGGATGATGACTGCCCAGGATTTGTTGCATACACTCCCGCCGCTCCACGAGGGGGGACCATGGCAGAAATCCGGCACGGCAGCGGAGCACCCGACGCGCCGCGCGACCGCGTGCGCGCCTCGCTGCCACAGCAGGCGGCGTCGCGGCTGCGCGACATGATCCTGGAGCAGGAGCTGGTTCCGGGGCAGCCGATCCGCGAGCAGGCGGTGGCGGCGCTCCTCGCCATCTCGCGTACCCCGCTGCGCGAGGCGCTGCGCATGCTGGCGGCGGAGGGGCTCGTGGAGCTGCTGCCCAACCGCGGCGCGGTGGTGGCCGACCCCCACCCGCAGGCGGTCCAGGGCATGCTGCAGGTCATGTCGGTGCTGGAGGGGCTTGCCGGCGAGCTCGCCTGCGTACAGGTGCGCGACGAGGAGATCTCCGAGATCGAGGCGTTGCACTTCGAGATGCGGGCGGCCTTCTCACGCCGCGACCGCCTGGGCTATTTCAAGCTCAACCAGCGAATCCACGCCGCCATCGTGCGCTCCTCCCGCAACGAGACCCTGACGGCGTACCACCGGCAGCTCAACGCGCGGCTGTACCGGGTGCGCTACCTGTCAAACGAGCAGGACCGGAGCTGGTTCGCATCCGTCGGCGAGCACGAGCAGATCCTGGCCGCGCTGAAGGCGCGCGACGGCGACGCGCTCGGCTGCATCCTGCGCGAGCACCTGACCGGCGCCTGGACCAAGGTGCGCACGATCCTGCCGGGCGCCGCCGCTGCAGAATGCGAGGCGGACGGGACCGCGGCCGCGGCGGACTGAGCCGCTGGCGGCCGTTCCGGTAGCAACCACGACGAGGAGCCATGCCATGCCGTTGAGCGGAATCAAGGTCCTGGATCTGTGTCGCGCCCGCGCGGGCCCGACCGCCGTGCGCCAGCTCGCCGACTGGGGCGCCGACGTGATCAAGGTCGAGCGCCCGCCCACCACCGGCGCCGACACGCTGGGCGGCAGCCGCGAGGGTTTCGACTACCTGAACCTGCACCGCAACAAGCGCAGCCTCACCCTGGATCTCAAGCACCATCGGGGCAGGGCGCTGTTCCTGGAGCTGGCTCACCACGCCGACGTCGTGGTGGAGAACTTCCGCCCCGACGTGAAGCACCGCCTGGGCATCGACTACGAGACCATCGCGAAGAGCAATCCGCGCATCGTCTACGGCAGCATCTCGGGCTTCGGCCAGGAGGGCCCCTATGCAAAGCGCCCGGGCCTGGACCAGATCGCCCAGGGCTTGTCCGGCTTCATGTCCGTGACCGGACTGCCGGGACAAGGCCCGGTGCGCGCCGGCGTGCCCATGGCGGATCTCTCCGCGGGCTATCACCTGGCGCTCGGTATCCTGCTCGCGCTGTTCGAGCGTGAGCGCTCCGGGCGCGGCCAGTGGGTCCACACCTCACTGCTGGAGGCGCAGCTCGCCATGATGGACTTCCAGGCGGCGCGCTACCTCGTCGATGGCGAGGTTCCCGGGCAGGCGGGCAACAACCACCCCACCAGCATCCCCACCGGCGTGTTCCCCACCCGCGACGGGCAGGTGAACATCCAGGCCTCGGCGGATCACATGTTCCGGCGCCTGTGCGAGGCGCTGAAGGCGGAAGAGCTCTTGGAGGACGCACGCTACAAGACCGGCGGCGATCGATCCAGGAACCGCGACGCCCTGCACGCGCAGATTGGCGAGTACACCCGCAGCCACGACAGCGACGGCCTGGTGGCGCTGCTGGAACGCGCCGGCGTGCCTTGCGGGCCCATCTACACCGTGGACCAGACCTTCGCCGATGCCCAGGTGAGATCCCTCGCCATGACGCCCGAGTTCCGTCACCCCCGCCTGGGCGCCATGCGCCTGCTGGGCCAGTCCATCAACCTGTCGCGCACGCCGGAGCGCGTGGAGCGGGCCACCCCGGACACCGGCGAGCACAGCGACGAGATCCTGGCCGACCTCGGGTACTCTGCCGAGGACATCGCGGCGCTGCGCGCCGAGCACATCATCTGACGCAGGCACACGCCGCCGGCACGCACTCCAGAGGGGACGGGCATGCAGCTTTCCACCGACAAGATCCTGGCCGAGACGCGCGACGGTGTGGGCTGGCTGACCATCAACAACCCGCAGCGCCGCAACGCCATCTCCCTCGAGATGTGGCAGGCCATGGGCGAGGCCTTCGACGCCTTCGCTGCCGACGCGGCGACGCGCTGCGTGGTGATGAAGGGCGCCGGCGACAAGGCCTTCGCCTCCGGCGCCGACATCTCGCAGTTCGAGAAGAATCGCGCCAACGCGGAGGCCGCGGACGCTTACGGCCGCGTGTCCAAGGAAGGGCGCATGAAGATGATCGGCTTCGAGAAGCCCCTCATCGCCATGGTGCGCGGCTTCTGCATGGGCGGGGGTCTCGGTCTCGCCATGACCGCGGATCTGCGCATCGTCGCCGACGACGGGGTGTTCGGCATCCCGGCGGCCCGCCTGAGCATCGCCTACGACTTCCTGAACCTCACCAACCTGGTGCACCTGGTGGGGCCGTCGCGGGCGAAGGAGATCCTGCTGACCGCGAAGCGCTACAGCGCCGCCGAGGCCCACGCCATGGGGCTGGTGAACACCGTGGTACCGGTGGCGGAGCTGGAGGCGGCGGTGGCGGACGTCACCGATCGCATCGTCGAGAACGCGCCGCTGTCCATGCGTGCCTCGAAGCTCACCATCAACGAGGTGATCAAGGACCGCGAGGACCGCGACTTGGCGCTCATCGCCCGACTCGCGGCAGAGTGCTTCGACAGCGAGGACTACAGGGAGGGCCGCGAGGCCTTCATGGCCAAGCGCAAGCCGGTGTTCAAGGGCCGCTGACGCAGCCTCTCGCGGCGGGGCGCATCGACCCCTGCCTTCCTCCGCATCCGCAGCACGAAGGATCCTCGGCAGGTTTCGGACCAGGTACCCGGACCGTACCGGAGTGCTTCCAGCGCCGAAGCGCGGCGGCCGGTCAGCTCGCGGGCGCCAGCGCCGGTACCCGCCCCACCACCACCTCGTTGCCCGGCTCAGGGCGCACGGGCACGTTCAGCGCCAGCAGCAGCGACACGCCCGCCATGGCGGCGCCCGAGAGGAACACCGCCGCCGGCGACACCAGCCACACCATCCCGAACGCGGCGGGCAGGATCACCGCCGCGACGTGGTTGATGGTGAAGCTCACCCCTGCGGTGGAGGCGATGTCGGCCGGGTCCGCGATCTTCTGGAAGTAGGTCTTGATGGCGATGGCCAGCGCGAAGAACAGGTGGTCGGCGATGTACAGGCCCGCCGCCACCGCGGCATTCTCGACGAAGGCGTAGGCGCTGAACACGCCGATCAGGCCCAGGTACTCGAACACCAGGGCGCGGCGCTCGCCCACCCGGGCGATGAGCCGCCCGATTCGCGGGGCGAGCCAGATGTTCGCCACCGCGTTGACCAGGAACAGCGCCGCCATGGTGGACACCTCGAAGCCGAACTTCTCCACCATGAGGAAGCCCGCGAAGACGATGAAGATCTGCCGCCGCGCGCCGGACATGAAGGTCAGCGCGTAGTACAGCCAGTAGCGCCGGCGCAGCACCATGTGCTTGTGCTGTGCCACCTTCTGCGGGAACAGCGGGAAGGCCAGCCACGCGGCGGCGGCGATCGCGACGGTGGCGCCACCGCCGATGGCGTAGACCCAGGCGAAGTCCAGGGCGAGCCGCTGGAACGCGAGCCACACCAGGCCGAACGCGAGCAGCGACGCGAAGGAGCCCGCGGCGATGATGCGCCCCAGCGTCTCCGGCGCGCGCGCCTTGTCGATCCACTGCAGCGCGAGCGAGCCCTGCAGCGTCTCGTAATAGTGGTAGCCGAGCGACATCACCACGGTGGTGACGTAGAGCCCGAAGGCCGAGGGGAACAGCCCGGTCACCGCGGTGCCGATCCCGAGCAGCGCGAGCGAGACGTAGGCCAGGCGTTGCTCGCGGATGAACGGCAGCAGGAACACCACGGCGAAGGCGAGGAACCCCGGCACCTCGCGCAACGACTGCAGGATGCCGATCTCGCGCCCGGTGAATCCGGCGCGGTGGATGGCGAAATTGTCCAGCAGCGCCATCCAGGTGGCGAAGGACAGCGGCACCGCGGCGGCCATCATCAGCAGCAGCACCTCGGGGCGGCGCCAGACCCCTGCGGCGGACGGGGAGTTTCCGATCATGGGCCACATTCTGGTGCCGGCCAGCGGCGCCCGTCTTGCTACAATTCGACAATGAATACGGGAAAACGGTCAGCACATGCCCGGTCCGCGGCTGGCCGTGACCTGACCCCCTTCGCGCCGGCGCCCTACCAGCCGGACGATCATCCGGGCGAGGTGCCCAGCCCCGAGCACCCGCTGGTCACCTGGCACTGCACCGGGTACCCGGCGGGGCACGTGGTGGCCCTGCACCGCCACCGGCGCGCGCAGCTGCTGTACGCCGCGTCCGGCATCATGACCGTGGCCGCCCGCGAGGGCACCTGGACGGTGCCGCCCCAGCAGGCGGTGTGGATCCCGCCGGAGATCCCCCACGAGGTGCGCATGCCCTGCGACGTGAGCATGCGATCCCTCTACATCCACCGGGACGCGGTGGCCGGCCTCCCGGACGGCTGCCGGGTGGTGCAGGTGACGCCGCTGCTGCGCGAGCTCATCGCCTGCCTCGTCACGGCCTCGCCGCGCACCGCCGAGCAGGTGGCGCGCCTGATGGCGGTGCTGGTGGACGAGGTGATGATGCTGGACGCGCCGCCGCTGCACCTGCCGGCACCGCGGGATCCACGCCTACGCGCCATCACCGATTCGCTGCTGGAGGAACCCGCCGATGGGCGCGGCCTCGCCGCGTGGTCCGCGCTGGTGGGCGCCAGCGAGCGCACCCTCGCGCGCCTGTTCGTGCGGGAGACCGGCATGGGCTTTCGCGAGTGGCGCCAGCAGCTGCGACTGCTCACCGCCATCGAGCGTCTGGCGGCGGGCCACGATGTGACGTCGGTGTCGCTGGATCTCGGCTATCACAGCCCCAGCGCGTTCATCGCCATGTTCAAGCGGGTGCTGGGGGAGACGCCCGGGCGCTACGTTCAGCGCTGAGAGCTCGTGACGAGCGTCACGCCAGGGAGGCGCTCCAGGTGGCGGGCGACGGGCTCGCTGAGCGCGCAGGCCATGGCGCGGGAGAACGCCTGCTCGGCGTCGCCGTCACGGCCGAGCATGCGCAGCACCTCTGCGCGCGCCACGAAGTAGAGGGCGTGGTCCCGCAGCACCGCCTCGCCGGCGAGGAACGGCGCCGCGGTCTCCCGCGCCGTGAAGCCGCTCACCACGATGAGGGTGAGCGCGAGCCGATCCAGCGGCGTCAGCTCGTCGCGCACGCACAGGAACATGAGTCGCAGCTCGGGATCCGAGATGCGCGCCTCGAACAGGGCGTCGATGCCGCCGGCCCGCGCCCGCGCCGGGTGGGCTGCTGCCTGGACCCCGGCGGCGTCAGGCCCTGGTACCCGTGCCCTGGGCCGGCGCGGTCATCGTCGCGGGACCTCCAGCGCTCATTCCCATCCCGGCTCCCGCGCCCGGGCATCCCAGATGCGCGCCCACACCCAGCGCAGCCGGTCCCAGTCGCGCACTGCCGGCACCCGCTCCACGGGCACCGCGCGGG
>JBFHNV010000252.1:0-8196 GCA_041593595.1 Gammaproteobacteria bacterium | reverse complement strand
GGACCTGCGCTTCCCACGCCTGCCCCGGGCAGCGGTAGGCCACGTGGAAGCGGAAGTGGTTCGCCGTCTCGAAGCCGAGCCAGTGGTGGCTGGGGTGCAGCGGGAGCGTGCCCACGGCGGTGTACACGCGCGGCGCCTCGGGCGTCGCCCAGCCGTTGTCCTGCACCACCCGCACCCCGAACGGCGTGTGGCCCGAGCACCAGGCCCACGGCCGCTCCGCCATGTCCGCGAGCACGCCGTCGCGGGCGTTGTCCAGCACCTCCTCGGCGCTCGCGACGATGGGCTCGAAGCCGTTGCCGCCGCAGCCGAACACCGCCACCGTCACGCTGCTGCAGCGGTAGGAGTAGTGCTGCGGGTCGTGGGGCCAGCCCGGATGCGGCGCCTCCACCAGCTCCCGGCACAGGCCCTGCTCGATGCAGGTGGCGGCGCGGACGGGAGCGGACCAGCACAGCGCGCCGGCAACGGTCGCGGCCAGGGCGCACAGGGCGTGTCGCAAGCCTCGCCGGGCGGCTCGCGGCCGGCGGCCCGGCCGGCGGTGACGGGCGGTGGGCATGCGATCCATGGCGGGCGGGTCCGGGGCAGGGGACTCTGCCTGCCATGCTGCGCCCATCGTCCGGCGCGCGCCGTGGGCGGCGGGCGCGGCGTGTGTAGGCCTGCGCCGATCCGTGCCCGTCCACCCGCAACCCGGCACGGCGCGCACCACGCGCACCCGATCCGCAACCGCCATGACCCGTGCTCCCCGGTGCCCCACTCCCCGGGAACGAACACTGTTCAATCCGCCGCCCGGATGTCCACAGACGTTCAATCCTGTTTTGTAAAGAAGTGTTGACCGTCTGTAACGACGGCGTTACGGAGCGAAGCCCGCGACACCCGACGATGTGGGAGCCCGCTCGCGGGCGAATGGCAAAAGCGCAACGGGCACCGCAAGCGCCCGTTCGCCGGCAAGCCCGCTCCTACGGGGGCGGCGCGCAGCGTCGCCGGCCCCTGCGAAATGCCCATGCGATCCCGTCGCGCAGGATGCTCATCGCCCGGTCCACCTCTGCGTCACTGGTGGTCATCGGCGGCACCAGGCGAATGACGTTCTTGAGATCGCGCACGCCACGGGTCTGGAACAGGAGGCCGCGCTTCTCGCAGCGCGCGGCGATGCGGCGCACCGCCTCGTTGGCGGGCTTGCGGGTGGCGCCGTCCTCCACGAGCTCGATGCCGAGCGACACACCGCGCCCGCGCACGTCGCCGATGGGCTCGAATTCCGCCGCCATCTCCGCGAGGGCCTTGCGGATGCGCCGCTCGATGCGCCGGGCGCGGCGCGGCATGTCCTCTTCCGTGACGATGTCCAGGCTCTCCTCGCCGGCGGCGCACAGCAGCGGGTCGGCGGCGTGGGAGCGGGTGGCGAAGTAGCCGTTCTTCACCGCCGCGCGGGCGATGTGCGTCGAGGTGCACACGGCGCTGATGGGCAGGCCGCCGCCGAAGTGCTTAGACAGCACCAGGATGTCCGGCACCACGCCGGGCTCGTGCTGGAAGCCGAACAGCCTGCCGGTCTTGCCGAGGCCGGTCTGGGACTCATCGGCGATGAGCAGCATGCCGCGGGCGCGACATGCCTCCAGCAGGCGCTGGAACCAGCCCTTCGGCGGCACCACCACGCCGCCGGCGCTGAGGATCGGCTCGGCGATGACCGCCGCCGGCGGGCCGCTCATGTTGGCGTCGGCGAGATCGAGGCTCGCGTCCAGGCACTGGATGTCGCAAGACGGGAAGGTGAGCTTGAGCGGGCAGCGGTAGCAGTAGGGCGCGAGCAGCGCGGAGGTGGCCGGCGCCACCACCGCGTGCCTGCGTCGGCTCCAGTTGAACGACAGCGAGCGGGTGAGGTGCGAGGTGGAGCCATGCAGGCCCGCGTGCAGCCCCAGCACCTCGGTGCCGCCGGTGGCCTTGCGCGCAAGGTCCACCGCCGCCTCGATGGCGTCGCTGCCCGAGACCAGGAACAGCGAGCGCTGCAACGGCTTCGGCAGCATGCGCCCGAGGCGCTCGTGCAGGCGAAGGCGCGGCACGTTCAGCATCACGTTGGAAGCGTGCAGCATCTCGCGCATCGTCTCGGTGACGCGCTTCACGATGCGCGGGTGCTGGTGCCCGAGCGCCGCGCCCATCTGCCCGGACTGGAAGTCCAGGTACTCGCGCCCGTCCACGTCGGTGACCACGCTGCCGTGGGAGCGCGCGAGGATGGGGCGGTCCTCGAGCCCGCCCATGTAGCTCGAGCGCTCGGTGGGGAAGGCCCAGCGGGAGAGGATGCGGGTGGCCTTGGCCTTGTCCATGGAGATGCTCCTAGGCGGCGGCGCGGTCGCGGCAAAGGTAGCAGCGGGCCCGTGACGGCGTGGGATCAGATCACCGGGAGCAACCCCGCCGCCTCGCGCAGCAGGTGATCACGCGCCCGGGCGAGCAGTGCGCGCAGCTTCGCCCGCTGCCGTCCCTCGCCGGAAGCCGGGAGCACGGCCACGGGCGCCGGCGGCTCCGTGGGATCGCGCGGTTCGCGCTTCACCGCCACGTAGCCGAACACGCCGGTCGCCCAGTAGACGTTCAGGAGGCCGGGGTGCTTGCAGGGCCTCATCGGTTCCATCGGCACGACCCTCCCGGATCCGCTCGACCGCGGCGCACCGCACCGCCGGCGCGGCTGACCGCGCCGTCCCCGCATCCCGCGCGGCTCACGTCGACACCTCCGCCGCGCCGGCGTCGTCGTCCTCTTCCTCGGGCTCCGACGGCCACACCTCGGCCGCCCAGGCGAAGGCCTCCTCCGCGCCCACGAGGCCATGGTGCGGGCGAGGATGGAAAGGCGGACGGTGTCGTCCACTTGCAGCCGCGGGGAGTCGGCGAGCCTCTCCAGGGCGGTGGGGAGGCTGCTTGCGGCGACCGGGCTTTGCGCGACGACGTCGGATACTCGCGCGATGGCACCTTTCTGGCTGTGTCCGTTCAGCGTCCTCGCCCGGGGTGGCAGAAGGTCCAGCCACCAGCGCGGGTCTCCGCGCTGGTGGCTGGGGAGACGTGGCCCTCGCCGAAGCCCCGCCGGCAAGCCTCGTCCTGGACGCGGACCAGGAAGTGCTCGAAAGAGTGGAAGGTGCGGTAGGAGAGGCGGGACGGGGCGTACAGGGGGAGACCGAGGCGGCGGAGCTCGATGGAGGTGATGGGGACGCGGGGCACGTTCGAGTGCCCAGCGCGGGCAGCAACGGTTGCCGTCCAGTCTGACCTCGAGGTCGTCTGGAGTCAGCCCTCGGCTGCACCTTCGACCTTCGCACGAGCTCTTGCCCCAGTGATCGTTTGATTGAACGAGGCGGGTACGCCATCTGAACCGATGGCGATGATCCTACGCGCGGTAAGGAGTAAGCTGTCTTTGTTGTGGTTCTAAGGAGTTCGTGCCCAACCGCGCGAAGGGAGCGAGCCAGGATTGGCTCGCTCTCGATAGCCATCAGTTCGACAGTTGTTCAGACAGAGAGGGGCGAGCCATGACGACACGACCATCACAGGAGACGGGGAAACTGGCCGCTTGGCTGAGCGTGCTCGTTACGCTGCTAATGGCGAGCATGATCGCTGTAGCGGACGATGATCGTGACGACAACGACGATGGCGACGACGGGTGTCCGCTCGCCACCGGGACATTCGATCCCCAGGCAGGTGCATCGAACAAGGTCACCACATGCTCGGTTCGGAACGCACTGTACCTTGTGGAACAGGGTCGAATAGTCAAACTTGGACGAGACTACGAAGACGGCATGCCACTGTTCGGCGCTCGAACGTACGTGCTCGAACAAGTCGTACCGCCTGCTCCCGCCGGGGAGGAAGATGATCCCCGGCCGTCGGTTGGGCCGCTGGGCACGAATCTGCTCATCGGCAACGAAGGATTCGTTGCCACCGAAATCGGACAAGTCGGCACCCAATTCGATGGATTGGGACACATCGGGCGTGGGACGGGACCAGACCCGCGATTCGGCCATTACTACCTTGGGCTGCGCGTGGACGAAGTGAATGCAACAGCTGCCGATCCCGAGGGCGGCCTCCGTCAGCTCGGAATCGAGCACGTCAAGCCCATCATTACACGCGGGGTGTTGCTCAATGTGGCGCCACAGGGCACCTCAGAATGCAACGGTCAAACATGTTTGGATGCCGGACACGAGATAACCCTCGAGATGGTCAAGAGAACGCTTCGATGGAACAAACTCCGGATTCGGCATGGTGATGCGGTGTTCTTCAATACCGGTTGGGGCAACCTCTGGATGGTGGACAACGATCGATTCAATAGTGGTGTGCCCGGCATCGGACTCGAGGTTGCGAAGTGGCTGGTCAAGAAGGGCGTTGTCGTCGTCGGGGCAGACACCTGGCCGGTCGAGGTCGTCCCGAACCCCGACCCGAACGTAGCCTTCCCGGTTCATCAGCTCTTTATTACGGACAACGGCATCTTCCTCCACGAGAATCTAACCTTTGATGAGTTGATAGAAGCTGGTGTGCACGAGTTCGTCTATAGCTTCGTGCCGGTGCCCTTCAAGGGAGGCACCGGTTCACCGGGGTCTCCGATAGCGTTGTTTTGACGCAGTACTTGGCGTCGCGAGTGCAAGGACTGTCGTCCGCCATGCGCGGACGACTCAGTGAAAAAAGCCCCTGGCCCAGCCGGGAGCTTCCTGGAATCGTGGACTCAGCCCTTCGTTCGCTCGAGGTACGTAACCCGGAGTCGCCCTCTGAACAGGATACGTCCGCAGTTTCTTGATCCAGCCACAATACGGCAGCGACAGGCATTGGCTCACCAGCTCGGTGAGACACCGCCTGTCGTACCGTCGGGTGCGCAGGCGTCGACGGACAGGAGCTTGCTACTGACCGCACGTGCGATCGGGACATCCGGTCAAGCGGCGCGCCTGACTCCTTCGATCAAACGCTCAATCAGGTAGCAGTCCGTCCCACCGTCGACCACACACCGCGAGAGTTACGGAAGACCATCGATGGCCAGGGGTGCACCATTCAGCGCACCGAGCTGGCGTTCTTCCCGAGCAACGTATCTCCCGGCAGCAGGAGCAGAATGGTGCCGGCTGCAGGAATCGAACCCGCGACCTGATGATTACAAATCAACTGCTCTACCAACTGAGCTAAGCCGGCAATCTGATCTCTTGCGTGCAGCGCTGCGCGCGCCTCACGGCCGCTCCTCCTCTCGCCCCGGCCGCGAGGACCCCTGTCCCGAGAAGAAGAACCGGCGCGCTCCAGGCGGGCCATCGCCTGGATTGTAGGAACCACCCACCGCCCCCGCAATTTGCCCACCGCCGCAGGGCTTGCGCGTGACCTCGAGCTCCGGCCACCGCTCCGCCACATCCGCCTCCGCCAGCGCGCCGGCCTCCACCGTCACGTCCACCCAGGTAGCGAGCTTGGTGCGGTAGCGCGGCGCGATGGACGGCTGGTACCCCTTGCCGTTCAGCTCCCGCAGGCGCCGGTCACGAGTCTCGGGGCGGCTGAACACGCCGAGGCTGATGGCGCCGGCCTGATCGCCCTTGGGCACCACCAGCACGTCGCTGATCCCTTCCGCGCGCATGCGCTCCACCTGGGCGACGGCCTCGGCGCGATCCGGCTTCGGGGGGAAGTAGATCCAGTACAGCGCCACCTCGCGGCGCTCGTCGGTGCGCACGTCCACCTGGGCCCCGCGGCCCTCGAGCCAGGCCTGGATGTCCTCGACGGGTGCGTCGTCGGGGACGGGGCCCAGGGTGAGGCAGGCCTTCGAGGGGGCGGCGGCAGTGGCTGGGGCGTCGCTGGGAATCCGGGGAGTTGGACGGAGTGGGGTGGCGGGCCGGTCGCCCTGCGGCGGCGTGACAGGGGGGGTGCGGTCGGGGGGCCGATCGGGCTCCTCCGGCGCGCCGGCGCGCGCTGACGTTTCCGCGGAGGCGTCCGCGGCGGCGCCCTCGTCGGATTCCGCGGGAACGCTCTCCAGGGCAGCCTGCGCACGCAATCGAAGTGAGTCCTCACGCAGCTCGCTGAGCAGAGTGAGGTGCCGCTCCCCCTCGGCGGTGCCAGCCTCGGGGGCGGGCGTGGACTTCCCGATGCTGGCGGCGGGGGCGGCGCCATGATCGACCAGGTTCCAGGTGAGCAGCGCCAGGTTGGCGGCCAGCAGGGCGTAGACGACCCACTTCACCGCCGGCGCGGCCTCATCAGGTGCTGCCGCCGCTGCTGGCGCGCCGCTTCGCGGGCGTGATGACGGCGGCCGGCGCGATGGCATGTCTCACGCCTTTGCCGTTGAGCAGGGCGCGGGCCACGATGCACAGGCCCCGCAGCACCAGATCCGGCACGTGCTCGAACTCGGTGCGGGTGTACTGGGCGATCAGCTCGCCCTCGCCGCCGCACAGCAGGCGGCGCGCGTCCGGGCGCAGTCGCTCGGCGTAGTCGGCCACGATGCGGTCCACCGCGGCCGCGGCGCCCAGCATGGTGCCGGTGGCCACGGCGCTGGCGGTGTTGTGGATCGCGAGATCCACGGTGCCGCCGCCCACGTTGCCGATGCGCGCCGTGCCCTCCCCCAGCGCGCGGCGCATGAGGCGCACGCCGGGCATGATGGTACCGCCCATGTGCACGCCCTCGTGGGTGAGCGCGTCAACGGTGATGGCGGTGCCGGCGTCCACCACGATGGCGCCGGTATCCGGGGCGATGGCGCGCGCCGCGGCCAGCGCAGCCCAGCGATCGGCGCCGAGCTGGCGGGGCTCGTCGTAGGCGCACTTCACACCGTGGGCCTCGGCGGTGGGGGCCAGGCGGTGGGCCCTCAGGCCCCAGCGCGAGCTGGCGTAGTGCACCAGCTCCGAGACGATGGATTCCGGGGCCACGGCGCAGTACACGACCGCCTTCGGCGTCTCCAGGTTGCCCCAGACCTCCTCCAGGGAGTGCTCCAGGCCCTCTTCGCCGTAGCGGATGCCGTCGTGGTGCTCCAGCTCGTCGCCGTCGCGAGCGTCGGCGGCCACGCGGCCCCACTTGATGCGGCTGTTCCCGAGATCGGCGACCACGATCATCGTGCTGGCTCCTTCCCGCGGGACTTGTGCCTGCGCGGGTTGCGGTGGGTTGCGGACTTGTCCTCGGGGCTCACGTGAGCGCCCTCAGGGACACCTCGCCGGTCTGGATGCGGGCCATGCCGTCGGCGGTCTCGAGCAGCAGCGCGCCGCGCTCATCGATGCCGCGGGCGTGGCCGGTGCTCACCTGGCCAGCCACCTCCACCGACACCGGCCGGTCCCGGCTGGCGTCGCGCTCGGCGAACGGTCCGCGGAAGGGAGCGAGGCCCTCGGCCTCGAAGCGCGGCAGGGCCTGGACCAGACGCTGGATCACGGCGCCGGCCAGGGCGTTGCGGGACAGGCGCCGGCCCGCCAGCTCGTTCAGGTCGCTCACGGGCTGGCCGATGGCCTCGCGCAGGCGCGCGGGCATGTCCACGTTGAGGCCGATGCCGATGATGGCGGTGCACATGTCCCGGGCCTCGCTGCCCAGATCGATGAGGATCCCGCCCACCTTGCCCCGGGGGCCGACGATGTCGTTGGGCCACTTGAGGGCGAGGCCACGCGCCCCCAGTGCCTCGCAGGCCTCCGCCACGGTGACCCCCACGGCAATGGCGAGCCCCGACACGGCGCGGGCCGGCAGGCGCCACAGCAGCGAGAGATAGAGGTTCCGCCCGAAGGGCGATGACCAGGTGCGCCCACGGCGCCCGCGTCCGGCGGTCTGGCGCTCGGCGATGCAGGCGGTGCCGTTCTCGCCGTCGCCGGCCTGCTCGCTGAGCCAGGCGCTGGTGGAGGCCACCTCCGCGTGCACGTAGACCGGCGCGGCGTGGGAGCCGGCGTGCTCGCGGATGGCGTCCGCCTCCAGGCGCTCCAGGGGCTGGGCCAGGCGGTAGCCGCGGCCGCGCACGGCGTAGATCTCGAGGCCCATGGCCTCCAGGGCGCGCACGTGCTTGTGCACGGTGGTGGGGGCGATGAGCAGCGCCCTGCCGAGCTCGCTGCCGGAGTGGAAGCGGGCGTCGGCCAGGTGGTCCAGGAGGTCCAGGGGGGCGGGCATGGGGGGCGATTGTAACGGGTTGGTAATGGAGGTTGGGGGGTGGGGGTCTGATTTCGATTCTGGGCCAGCGGGGTTTCTTGGTCATGGCTTCAGGGTCCCCCCTCACCCCATCCCTCTCCCCCGTGTCCGGGGCGAGAGGAGGAAAAATCGCGGGGGAGAGGG
>JBFHNV010000251.1:0-8395 GCA_041593595.1 Gammaproteobacteria bacterium | reverse complement strand
GCACGGGCTTCATTGGCGGCATCAACGTGAGCGACGATTACAGCTCCAGCTCCTTCGGGATACGCATCGCTTCGGCATCCGAATCGCCGGAGCGGCAGAAGAACTGGCGCGACACGCACCTGCGCGTCGACGGCCCCGTGGTCCAGGCGCTGCAGGCCCTGTTCCTGCGGACGTGGCAGTCGCTGCCCGGCAACGAGCCGGCACCGCACATGCCGTACCCGCCGCTGCAGTCCGTCGGCACGGCCCTGGTACGGCCGGTCGCGAGCACCGGCGGCGATGGCGAGGACGACATTCACGCCACCTACCTGTCGGCGATTCGCCACGCACGCGAGCGCGTGTGGCTCACCCATGCTTACTTTTCACCGGACTCGACCTTGCTGGAGGCCCTGATGGCCGCGGCACGACGCGGGGTGGACGTACGCATCGTGCTCCCTCAGCGTTCCGACGCATCGCTCGTGCTGTACGCCTCGCAGGCCCACTTCTCCGAGCTGATGGCGGTGGGCGTGAAGCTGTACCGGCGCACGGGCACCGTGCTGCACGCGAAGACAGGACTGGTGGACGGCTACTGGTCGATTGCCGGCTCGGCGAACCTGGACCCGCGCAGCCTCATCCACAACCACGAGGCAGTGGCCGTGGTCGTCAGCCGCGAGCTGGCGCAGGAAATGGCTCACCTCTTCGAGCGCGATCTGGAGCACGCGCAGGTTGTCGATCCGAAGGCGTGGGCGCGAAGAGGCCCGTGGCAGCGGCTGATGGAGTTCGTCGCGAGCCGCTTCGATTACTGGCTCTGATGCCGCCTCCAGGCAAGCCCTGCACGAACATCTCGAAAGTGGTCTCCATCAGCTCCCGGTCGATCGGCGGCGGCGAACGCGTCGACCTGCCGGCGCACCCGGTGCACCAATTGCCACTCCTGCTCCCCCAGAGTCTTCACCGCTACCCAGTGCTGGTTCAGCTTCGGACGCTGTGCCGCCTCACGCACGGCTTCCGCATCCCGCCGGTCGTTCCTGTTGCGCGTCAGGTAGCTCTTCACGTACGCGGGCGGGGTCAGCCGAGGTGCGTGCCCGAAGCGCCGGCTCAGCCGGCCCCAGCAGTGCGTCCCGCCGCACGCCTCCATGGCCACCACGCAAGGCTCCAGCTCGCGCAGCAACCGCGAAAAGCCTGCCCGCTTGACCCGTCGCCGGAGCACCTCGCGTCCCGCCCGATCCACCCCGTGCACGTGCATCACGCTCCTGCCCAGATCCACTCCCAGTACGCTAATCTTGTCCCCGACTCGCCCCCTCTCCGTCAGATTGAACGGACAGCTCACTCTTGGCGCCCAGATGCCGTTTGTGAAAAGCGGGGCGGGCCATCCCGGCAGTGGTTGATTCAAACAAGCGCCGAACTTGACGACCCCGCTCCTCTTCGCCGTCACTGACGAAGGCCCGCAGCCGCTCCGGGTGCCGCCGGGCGCGAACGGGTTCGACGGCCTCTACGAAGGCCTCGAGCTCGGCGTGTACTCGTCGCTTCGCACCTTCGGGCACCGCAAGTTTCTCGATCTGGATCACCACCTGGCCCGCACCCGCCGCTCCATGGCGCGTCTGGGCTGGGACCATGCCTTCGACGAGGCGCGCTTTCGCCGCGCGCTGGACCGGGCCTGCACCGATGCGCCCTTCGACGAGATGCGGGTGCGCTTCGACGTGCTGGCCGCGCCCGCCGTCGCCCGGGGCAGCGACAGCCGCGAGCTGATCGCGCTGGTGCCGTTCACGCCGCCGCCGCGTGAGATCTACGATCGGGGCGTGGCAGTGGTCACCACCACGGCCATCGCCCGCGACGACCCGCTCACCAAGACCGCCGACTTCGTGGAGCGGCGACGGCGCGTGGAGGCCGCCACGCCGGACGCCTACGAGCGATTGATCGTGGACGCGGAGGGCCGCGTGCTGGAGGGCTTCAGCAGCAACTTCTACGTGGTGCGCGCCGGCACGCTGTGCACCGCCGGCGAGGGCGTGCTGGAAGGCGTCACCCGCCGCATCGTGCTGGAGCTGGCGCAGGCGCGCGGCGTGTCCGTGGACCTCTCGCCGCCGCGGGCCGCGGAGCTTCGGGCCATCGACGAGGCCGCCATCAGCAGCTCGTCCCGGGGCCTGGTCCCGGTGGTGCGCATCGACGGCGAGCCCGTGGGCGGCGGCGTGCCCGGGCCGGTGATCGCGGCGCTGTCCGCGGCCTACGAGGCGCACGTGGCCCGCGCGGTGCGCCCCGCCGTCGAGGGATCCCCGTGAGCGACGCGGTGGACCCCCCGCGCATCCGTCCCGCCACCGCCGCGGACGTCGCCGCCATCACCGCCTGCGTGCGGGCCGCCTACGCCCACTACGTGCCCCGCATCGGGCGCGAGCCGGGCCCCATGCAGGACGACTACGCGCGGGTGGTCGTCGAGCACGAGGCGTACGTGGCGGAGCGCGACGGCCGCGTGGCGGGCGTGCTGGTGATGATCCACCGGGACGGCGGGACCCTGCTGCTGGACAACATCGCCGTGGATCCCGCGTTCCAGGGCACCGGCCTCGGTGCCGCGCTGCTGGTGTTCGCCGAGGCGCGCGCCGTCGAGCAGGGCTACGCGCAAGCCCATCTCTACACCCACGAGAACATGCACGAGAACATCGCCTGGTACGCGCGCCGCGGGTGGCAGGAGACTCATCGGGTGACGGAGAAGGGCTTCGCGCGGGTGTACATGCGCAAGATGCTGCCGGGCGGGACCGGCTGACGGGGCGGCGGCGATGGCCTGGCAGGCGGTGCTGGCCGACGCGATCCTGGTGCTGCACGCCGGGGTGGTGCTGTTCGTGGTGCTGGGCCAGGCCCTGATCCTCGCCGGCGGCGCCGCCGGCTGGCGCTGGGTGCGCCACCGCCCGTTCCGCCTCGTGCACCTGTGCGTCATCGCCTACGTGGTGGTGCAGAGCTGGCTCGGCCAGCTCTGCCCGCTCACCCTGTGGGAGCACCAGCTTCGCCGCGCCGCCGGCCAGGCGGCCTACGAGGCCTCCTTCGTGGAGCACTGGGTGTCGCGGCTGCTCTACTACGAGGCGCCGGGCTGGGTGTTCGCGCTGGTCTACACGGTGTTCGGCGCGCTGGTGGCGGCGAGCTGGTTCTGGGTGCGGCCCCGCTCCCCGGGGTGAGCGTCGGCCCGGTGCCGCCGCCATCGCCGCGACCGTGGCGCCGCGGGCTGCGGGCCACCAGCGTCGTGCCAACGGTGCCGAGCCCCGTCTCCCGGGCTCGACGACATCTCGATCTCGCTTGTTCGAAATGTCACTGCTTCGCGCGGCGAAGCGGCTTCTGCAGACTCACCCCTTGCTGCTGCAACAGCCGCCCGGATGCATCTCCCGTGTGAACTCTTCATCGATACCGGTACGCCCAGGTGCGACGCCTGGTGGAATCCTCCCTGGTCATGAAGAAGTAGACGTTGCTCCGAGGAGCATAGTCGAGCACGTGGGATATCGAGCGAGGCGCCGTGCGCACGTCGTTGGACTTCACCTGCATTGGCACGGCATCCCAGCTTCTGCTCCTTGGATCGAACACGCGAAATTTGCCGTCGTCGATGCCACCGCCGATGACCTCGTTCTTGGAATCGTACGCGTAGCCGGTCCTGCCAACGCTTGGTACATCGCCGGTGGTGGTCAGCCGCACGCTAGAGCTTTTATTCCAATTGCTTCGATCGAGCTTGATCTCGTACACGACCGTCGGCTTGGCGCGGGTGATGAGGTAGAAGGCATCCGAAGGGGGAAAGTAGACGAGATTGTGGTCGTATGAACCAATGCCTCTGCCAATCCGGATAGCGATCACCGAGCCGTCGTTTGGATCATAGACCCAGGCCTTGCTTGGGGAGGAGCCGCGGCCTTTGCCCATGATGATGATTTTTTTCGAGACAGGATCGTACTCGGCGGCAGCTGCGTAACTCCATGGGAAACGGAACTGCCTGCTGTACACCCACTTGGGTGCCTGCCCGATGAGCGGGAAGGCGGCCACACCCTCAATCGTGGCCTTGTAGGAATGACACTTTCCTCTGAGCCCTTCATTGCTGAGGAGAAAGAGATGCGGAACATCGTCGAGTTGGCCGATCACGCTCATGTCGTAGGTGTGACGCGCTACGGGATGCCCGGTCTTCCTGTGGAAGCCTCTTGGGTCGAGATCGTTCTCCATCACTTGTTCACAAGTCATGGAAGGATAGAGACTTGACCAAGACAAGGTCTCGATGTCGAAAGCATCGATGTCGGTACGGCCAGTCGCCGCGTGACCCCCGCCGAACAGGAGCAGGCGGTGGTTGTGTGGGTCGTAGTTGAACCGGCTGTAGGCTGTTACTGACGCACAGCTGAGACCCGGTACTCGAGGTTCGCAGTCGTATACTCCGAGGTCGAGGGCGGTGTTGGCAGGAAGCCGTTCCAGCACCTGCCGAGTTGCTCCGTCGAGGGCGCCAGATCCGGCCTGGTTGAGAGCAAGCACATTGCAGAAGATCAGGGACATCATCGTTGCCAGCAACAGACGAAGCGGGGAACTGACTCGGGCAGGAAGGTTGTCGCGCATTGTCACTGGATGACTCTTCCGGAATGTCGATTACGGTGCGTGGGCCCGGGCGTCCCGGATTGCCCGGAACAGCTGACCAAGCCGAAGCCGCTGATGGTGCTTGCGAACGACCGATCCTGGCTCTGCCCCGAGCACAGTGTGGCGCGCCCGGCAAGGTCAACGGGCGGGCGAGGGGAACAGCGTGAAAATCGGCTCGACTTGCACCGGCCGTTCCTTGAACGCCTGTCCGTATCTCGCCCTTGCCTCACCTCCCTGCCCCTTACTCTACCGGGCCAAGGAGGCGGCAACCATCCTGACGCAAGGGGCCCTGCACGAGGTCGTCGTCGCCGCCCGCGCCGGGCGCTCG
Organism: Gammaproteobacteria bacterium; assembly: GCA_041593595.1. Classification (GTDB taxonomy): domain Bacteria; phylum Pseudomonadota; class Gammaproteobacteria; order HK1; family HK1; genus JBFHNV01. Next base: position 3,513 of record JBFHNV010000251.1, on the reverse strand, counting down.
GCCGACGACCCGGAAATCGCTGTTGCTGGCCGTGCTCTCCGGGGTGTTCGAGCCCCGCGCGGCGATCCGGTCATGGTGGCAGTAGCTCGCGTGGCGCAGGAAGGAGCCACCGCGCACGGATCGCCTGCCGCTCGGAACCACGTAGCGCGGGTCCACCGCCCGCGTGACATCGCCGCGATTATCCCGATCTGTCGCACCTACGTTCCGATCGTCGCCTGCGAGCAGGTGCCGATCCTCGATCACGGCATGCGTCAGACGCTCGAGCGTTCTGCGTGGTGTCGATCGACGCCCGGCTGGCGGGTCTCGGTGGCCGCGATTCTATCCGTCCGGACGAGCCGGTCACTCGGCATCGAGCCGATACCACGTCATGTTCCGTTCGCTGCTGGTGAACCACGCCTCTCTCATCCGAACTCCGCCTTGACCGTGCGCTCAATGCTGATGGTCACGATGCGGCCTTGATCGACGGTCCGATCGCAACCCGACCAGCTCTCGAAGTCTGCATCGTGCGGGGGATGGCCATCGGCGATGGCGCCGGTGTAGAAGGCGTCGCGCCGCGCAGGGCAATGGCAGCGAGGGTGCGCGCGTAGGCCGGGTTGCGCGCCCGGGTGCCGGCCGGCTTGGCGGTGCAGTCGAGCGGGTTGGCGAAGCAGACGAGCGCGGCCGGGTCGCGGAAGTACGGCCGCTCCTCGCACGATGCGCTGCCGAGCACCAGCACCGATATGGGAGCGAGCCGCCTGTCCATGTCGTTCTCCTCCTCCGTCGCGAAAAGGCGGTTCCTGGACCAGCGACTGCAAGGCATCCGCGGCTTGAGAAACCACGTCCGAAGGCGTAGCGTCAGCTCATCGCATCGACCATCGATGGCGGAGGTGAACAATGGCGGCGTGGCAGATCGAAGGCCAGTACATGGAAACCTGCAACTGCGAGTTCATCTGTCCCTGCATCAGCTCCAACCTGAGCGCGCGCCCGACCGAGGGCGACTGCAAGGCCGCCATTGCGATGCGCGTCGATCGCGGCGAGAAAGACGGCGTGCGTCTCGACGGCGTGGCTTTCATCGTCCTGCTCCACTCACCGGGCGCGATGGGCGACGGCAACATGACCGTCGGGCTCATCGTCGACGAGCGCGCCTCCGACGAGCAGTGCCAGGCCATCGGGGCGATCGCGACCGGCGAGGCCGGGGGGCCGATGGCGGCGCTGGCGCCGCTGGTCGGCCAGGTGGCGGGGGTGGAGAGGCGTCCGATCGAGTTTCAATCGAACGGCATGACGTACTCGGTCACCGCCGGCGATCTGGTGGATCAGGCCTGCGAGGGCGTCCCGGGGCCGGCCCGACCGGGCGAGCCGATCTATCTCGACAACACCTGTCATCCGGTCAACCCCAGGCTCGGGCTCGCCAAGGCCACGCGCAGCCGCTTCCACGCCTTCGGCATCGACTGGGACGACGCGAGCGGCACGCGCAACGGGCACTTCGCGCCCTTCACGTGGTCGGGCTGACGCCGCGCGCGACCCTCGACCAGGGCATCGAGGCGGCGCTTCGCCGCGATCGCTGGATCGTGATCGGCAGCCTCGTGCTGCTGGTTGCGCTTGCCTGGCTCTACCTGTGGCTGGACGCGCGGGCGATGTCGGGGATGCCGACCGTGGCCGCGGCCGACCCCTCCGGCGCATTTGCGGGCGGCGAGTCCGACGCCGGCGTGCTGCTCATGCTGCTCGTGATGTGGGCGGTGATGATGGTGGGCATGATGCTGCCGAGCGCGGCGCCCGCGATCCTGCTGTACGCGGGCCTCGCGCGAAAGAGCGGCGAGCGCGGCACCGCGCTGCCGTCGGCGTGGATCTTCTCCGCGGGCTACCTGCTCGCGTGGCTCGCCTTCAGCGCGGTCGTTGCGCCGCTGCAGCTCGGGCTGCAGCGCGCGGCGCTGATCACGCCGATGATGGTCTCGGCCAGCGACGCGCTGAGCGCCGGCATTCTCATCGCTGCGGGCGCGTACCAGTTACTGCCGCTCAAGGACGCGTGCCTGCGCAGGTGCCGCAGCCCGCTCACCTTCCTGCTCACGCGCTGGCGCCCGGGCCGAGCGGGAGCGCTGCGCATGGGTCTCGAGCACGGCGCGTTCTGCGTCGGCTGCTGCTGGGCGCTGATGCTGCTGCTGCTGGTCGCGGGCGTCATGGATCTCCTCTGGGTCGCGCTCATCGCGGGCCTCGTGCTCATCGAGAAGGCGCTGCCGTTCGGCGTGGCGAGCGCCCGCCTCGCCGGTGTCGCGCTCCTCGCCGCGGGCGCTCTCGTTGCGCTGAGCTGAGGAGGCCACGGGTGCCGCTCACCAGGGCGGCGTCTCCTCGCGCTCGACCTTCGCCAGATCCAGAACCACGTTGATGCCGGGCCCGTCGAGGGCCCGGATGCAGCCGCCCACCGACTTCAGCGGGCTGGCGAGGACGTGCTGGCGCACCTCGGTCCACTTGATCAGGTGCCCCTGGCAGGGCGTGTGGATCGGCGGCTGGGTGACCGAGAAGTGAATGCCGGCGGGCGAGGGGTGGCCGTGCGGGACGGTGATCAGGTTCGCGGTGGTCGTAACCGCGGCGATCTTCAGCGTCTCCGACAGACCGCCCGCTCAGTGGATGTCCCGCTGCAGGACATCGAGCGCATCGGCGTCGACGAGGCGCTTGAAGCGATTGTCGAAATCCTCTTCCTGGTCGGTGAAGAGCTCCCACCGGTCGAAGCGGATCGCCACCGTGGACGACGTGGCTGTGGCGGTCGTCTGTCTCGCGTCACCCGCCTCCGCCATGGTCACGGGCTCGAGTCTTCGCATTGACGCCGGCTGGACCGCGGGCTGACGCGGGCGGCGTGTTCTTCACCGATTCGGCGCGCGCCTGGCCATCGATGCCGGGACCGTCATCCTCGAAGGCAAGGCCACGATCGACGGCCGGGGCCGCAATGGAGCCCGGGGTCCGGCCGGGGATTCGAGACGGCGTGATCGCGACGTGCCGCCGGCGTTCGCCGGCCTGAGGGCCTGCGGCCGGGCGCCGCCGCGGGCGCGCTTCGACGGCGCCGACGGTGATCCGGGCGGAGCCGGAACCCCCGGAGCGACGGTGACCATTCGCTACGTCAGGCTGGAAGGCGATCCCGAGCAGCTGAAGGTGCTCGTGGCCGGGGGGCGCGGCGGGCCGGGCGGCGCCGGCGGAAAGGGCGGGGGCGCCTGGTGCAAGGAGGGGCTGACCGGCTACGACGTGCGCGGCCGGGACGGGAAAGACGGGCCGGACGGCAAGGACGGCAGCGACGGAAGCTTCACGCTGGAGGCGCGCGAAGGCTGACGCCCGCCCCGTCGCTGCGCCGCGCGAGCGGACCGCGGTGGCAGTTTCGGGCATACGGTGGCGGTCTCCGGCCCGTCAGCCTGGGGCGTCATGACCGTGTCAGGGACGCCACCTTCTTCGCGTGAGCCCCCGGTCGACACCTTGCACACTGCCGCGTCCCGGCGAAGCTCCCGATCGTTTCAACACGGCCCGATACCCAATGGCCGATGGGGGGCAGGT
>JBFHNV010000250.1:0-8419 GCA_041593595.1 Gammaproteobacteria bacterium | reverse complement strand
GGAAGCAGATTGGAGGGCGATCCCGTCGCGCGGTACCGGCACGTCCGAGTGCATCGGGTTGCATTCTCGCCGTACGGCAGGCAACCGGCCGGCGGCGGAGCGAGGTGAGGGCGCCTGCGACCGTGCGCGCCAGGGATGGCGCGCGCGAGCCCACAGGGACGGGTTCACGGCCTGTCGCAGGCGCCCTCACCTCGCTCCGCCGCCGGCCGGTTGCCTGCCGTACGGCGAGAACGCAACCCGATGCACTCGGACGTGCCGGTACCGCACGACGGGATCGCCCCCTAATCTGCTCCCGGGGAGAAGGGGCCTGCTGCACTTCGCGGTGCGAAGCGCGGATGGGGCTATCGCAGGGTGCGTGCGATGCGGGTGACCTGGGGCACGCCGCGGACCTGGCGCAGGATGCGGGCCAGGTGCTGGCGGTCGTGGACGCCCACGGTGAAGTTGAGCGTGGACTGCAGGCCGTCGCGGTTCTCCATGGAGATGTTCTCGATGTTGGCGTCCAGGCCCGCGATGGCGGCGGCGATGGTGGCCAGCACGCCCTTCTGGTCGTTGGTGTCGACGCGGATCTCCACCGGAAAGTCGCCCTTGATGCCGGGCTCCCAGTCCACCTCCACCCACTTCTCCGGCTGGTCGGCGTACTCGGCGATGTTCTTGCACCAGGTGGTGTGCACCACGATGCCGCGCCCGGCGCTCACGAAGCCGACGATGGCGTCGCCCGGGATAGGGCGGCAGCAGCGCGCGAAGCTCACCACCATGCCCTCGGTGCCGCGGATCAGCACGGGCTGTCCCGGCTGGCCGGCGGCAGGCGCGTCGCGCTCCATCGGGCCGTCCGGCAGCAGACGACGGATCACCAGCGGCGCGATGCGCTTGCCGAGCCCCAGATCCTCCAGCAGCGCGTCCATCGACGGCAGTCCGAACTCGGTGAGCAGCATCTTCAGGCGCTGCTCGTCCACGTCCTCCATGGCCATCGACTCGGCGGCCAGGGCCTGGGTGAGCAGTCGTCGCCCGAGCTCCACTGCCTCGCCGGAGCGCAGGTTCTTCAGGTAGTTGCGGATGTTCGCGCGCGCCTTGCCGGTGACCACGAAGTTGAGCCAGTTGGCATTGGGGCGGCCCCAGGGCGCCGTCACCACCTCCACGTTCTGGCCGGTGGCAAGTGGCGCCGACAGCGGCACGTAGCGCCCGTCCACCTTCGCGGCGATGCACTTGTTGCCCACGTCCGTGTGCACCGCGTAGGCGAGGTCCACCGGCGTCGCGCCGCGCGGCAGCTGCATGATGTCGCCGGCAGGCGTGAACACGTAGACCTCCTTGGGGAAGAGGTCCACCTTCACCGTCTCCAGGAACTCGATGGGATCGCCGGCCTGCTTCTGCATCTCCAGCAGCTCCGTGAGCCAGGCACGGGCGCGCTTCTGCGCCGCGTTGCTGCCCGCCTCGCCGGACTTGTACAGCCAGTGCGCGGCGATGCCCGATTCCGCCACCGCGTGCATGTCGTCGGTGCGGATCTGCACCTCGATGGGAGCGCCGAAGGGTCCGAACAGCACCGTGTGCAGGGACTGATAGCCGTTGGCCTTGGGCAGGGCGATGTAGTCCTTGAAGCGCCCCGGCACCGGCTTGTACAGGCCGTGCACCGCGCCGAGGATGCGGTAGCAGGTGTCGGGCGTGTCCACCAGGATGCGGAAGGCGTATACGTCCATCACCTCTGAGAAGGACAGCTTCTTCTCCAGCATCTTGCGGTACAGGCTGAACAGGTGCTTCTCGCGGCCCTGCACCTTGGCCGGCAGCTCCTCCTGGCGCAGCCGCCGCTTGATGGCGGTCTCGATCTTGCGGATCACCTGCTTGCGATGGCCGCGCGACTTCTTCACCTCTGCCGCGAGCACGCGGTAGCGCAACGGGTGCAGCGCCTTGAAGCCGAGATCCTCGAGCTCGAGGCGTATGCTGTTGAGTCCGAGACGCTCCGCGATGGGCGCGTAGATATCGAGAGTCTCGCGGGCGATGCGGCGGCGCTTGTCGGGATTGAGATGGCCGATGGTGCGCATGTTGTGCAGCCGATCGGCGAGCTTGACCAGGATCACGCGGATGTCGCGCGCCATGGCCATGAGCATCTTGCGGAAGTACTCGGCCTGGGCCTCGGCGCGGCTCTCGAAGGTCACGTGGCCGAGCTTGCTGACCCCGTCCACCAGCTCGGCGACGTCCTCGCCGAACTCGCGTTCGATGTGCGCCTTGGCGGTCTCGGTGTCCTCGATGACGTCGTGCAGGATCGCAGCGACGATGGTCTGGTAGTCGAGCCGCATCTCCGCGAGGATGCGGGCCACCTGCACGGGGTGGCTGATGTAGGGCTCGCCGGAGGCGCGGTGCTGGCCCTCGTGGGCCTCCGCGCCGAAGAGGTAGGCGCGGTAGATCTCCTTGACCTGGTCAGGCTCCAGGTAGGTGTCGGTGAGGCTGCACAGGTCGCTGATGAGGAACACGGGCCGGGTGCTTGATGACCCGTCGGGACGGACGGCCAGGCCGTGGACCGGCCGCCCGGCCGGGCGTCAGAATCCGGGCGTGGGCCCGCGGGGCGCGTCGTCGGATTGCTGTTCCTCGTCGGGCAGGACGGGGATCTCTTGAACGCGCATGAATTCCTGGTCCACGTGACCCTCGGCGATCTCGCGCAGCGCGATGACCGTGGGCTTGTCGTTCTCCTCCTCCACCAGTGGCGCCGCGCCGCGGGCGATCTGGCGCGCGCGCTTGGTGGCGAGCAGCACCAGCTCGAAGCGGTTGTCCACCTTCTCGATACAATCCTCGACGGTGATACGGGCCATGCGGGGAATCTCCGGAATTCGTTGCCAGGACCAACGCACTAGATTACCCGATCTCCAGCCGCCCCCGCCAGCAGACGGTCCAGCAGCGGGCGCAGCCGGCGGCGCTGCGCCGGCTGCCCCAGGCGGCTCGCGGTGACGATGGCCGCGAGGTCCCCGAGCGCGCGCTGGAAATCGTCGTTCACCACCAGGTAGTCGTACTCCTGCCAGTGGGCGATCTCGCGCACCGCGGCCTGCATCCGCGCGTCGATGACCTCGGCGTCGTCCTGGGCACGGGCGCGCAGCCGCTCGCGAAGCTGCTCCAGCGATGGCGGCAGCACGAACACGCCCACGCTCGCGGGCAACTGGGCGCGCACCTGGCGCGCCCCCTGCCAGTCGATCTCCAGCACCACGTCCCGGCCGCGCTCCAGGCGCTCCTCCACCGCCGCGCGCGAGGTGCCGTAGCTGTTGCCGAACACCGTGGCATGCTCCAGGAACGCGCCCTCCTCGCACATGCGCGAGAAGGTGGCCGCGTCCACGAAGTGGTAGTGGTCGCCGTCACGTTCCCCGGGGCGGGGGTCGCGGGTGGTGTGGGATACCGAAAGCACCACGCCCGGATCGCGCTCCAGCAGGGCGCGCACCAGGCTGGTCTTGCCGGCGCCCGAGGGGGCGCTCACCACGAACAAGGTACCGGGCGTGGGCGCCCAGGGCCCGGGCACCGCGCCGCTCACGGCGGGCCCCGGCGCGCACGCGGGCTACTCCACATTCTGGATCTGCTCGCGTATCTGCTCGATGAGCACCTTGAGATCCACCGACGCCCGGGTGGTCTCGGTGTCCACCGACTTCGAGCCCAGGGTGTTCGCCTCGCGGTTGAGCTCCTGCATCAGGAAGTCCAATCGCCGCCCCACGGGCTGCTTCTGGCGGATCACCCGGCGCACCTCGGCCACGTGGGCGTCCAGGCGGTCCATTTCCTCGCTCACGTCCAGCTTGGTGGCGAAGATCACCACCTCCTGCTCCACCCGGTCGCGGTCCAGCTTCTCCAGCACCTCCTCCAGGCGCTCGCGCAGCCGCTCCCGCGCCCGCTCCACCAGCTCCGGCTGGCGTTCCCGCACCGCGGCCACGATGCGCTCGATCTCGGCGCAGCGCGACGCCACCAGCTCGGCGATACGCTCGCCCTCGCGCCCGCGGGTGGCGATGAGGTCGTCCAGGGCCCGATCCAGCAGCGCGAGTACCGGCCCCTCCACGCGGGCCGGATCCGGCGGCGCCTGACGCACCACCCCGGGCCAGCGCAGCAGGTCCCCGAGGCGCAGTGGCCCGGCGCCCGGCGCGAGCGCTGCCAGCGCGGACGCCGCGTCGCCGAGCTGGCGCGCCAGCGCCGCGTCCAGGTGGACCCCGTCGCCTTCCTGCGCCGCGAGGGTCAGGCGCAGCGAGCACTCGATCTTGCCCCGGCTCACGCGCTCGCCGATGCGCTCGCGCAGCCGCGACTCCAGCGCGCGCAGCTCCTCCGGTAACCGGAAGTTCACGTCCAGGTAGCGGTTGTTGACGCCGCGCAGCTCCCACACGGCCTGGCCCCAGTCCGCGTCGCAGGCGGCGCGGGCGTAGGCGGTCATGCTGCGCAGCATCGGGCATTCCTCGCGGGACGGGCGGGAGCGGCATGGTACGCGCCGCTGCCGGGGCGGTCCACGAAGCCGCGGGTATAATCGCGCGCCCCTCCAGACCCGCCACCCCGGAGCCCTCCATGCGTCCAAGCGGCCGCGCGCCGAACGAGCTCAGGCGCGTTCGCTTCACCCGCCGGTACACCCGCCACGCGGAGGGCTCGGTGCTCGCGGAGTTCGGCGACACGCGCGTGCTGTGCACCGCGAGCGCCGGCGACCGGGTGCCTCCTTGGCTGCGCGGCAGCGGCCGCGGCTGGGTGACCGCCGAGTACGGCATGCTGCCGCGCTCCACCGGCGAGCGCACCGCGCGCGAGGCCGCCCGCGGTCGCCAGGGTGGGCGCACCCTCGAGATCCAGCGTCTCATCGGGCGCAGCCTGCGTGCCGTGGTGGACCTGGAGGCCCTGGGCGAGCGCAACATCGTGCTCGACTGCGACGTGATCCAGGCCGACGGCGGCACCCGCACGGCCGCCATCTGCGGCGCCTGGGTGGCGCTGGTGGACTGCGTCGACGTGCTCCAGGCGCGGGCGAAGGAACGGCGCGAGAAGTGGCCCGCGCGCGGCCCGCTGCACGGCCAGGTGGCGGCGGTATCGGTGGGGATCTTCGGCGGCGAGCCGGTGCTGGACCTTGACTACGACGAGGACAGCCAGGCGGAGACGGACATGAACGTGGTCATGAACGAGGGCGGCGGCTTCATCGAGGTGCAGGGCACGGCCGAGGGGCACGCCTTCCGCCGCGACGAGCTGAACGCCATGCTGGCCCTGGCGGAGAAGGGCATCGGCGAGCTCATCGAGGCCCAGCGCGCGGCGCTCGCGGGCTCCTGACCGTGTCGCGGCTCGGCGCTTTGTCGAATGCACCACAGAGGCACGGAGATCACAGAGGAATACGATTGACAGGAGTGCCCGGCGCGTGCCCCGCGTTGGCGCGAGACGGTCTCGCCTTCCCCGTATCCTTTCCTGTCTTCTCCGTGACCTCTGTGCCTCCGTGGCTGAATCCCCCAGCGCCTGGTAACGCGAATGACTGACGGACTGGCGAAGGTCGTGCTGGCGACGCGCAACGCCGGCAAGGTGCGCGAGCTGGAGCAGATGCTCGCACCGCACGGGTTCCAGGTGATCGCCATCGCCGGGTTCGATGCACCCGAGGTGGAGGAGACGGCGCCCACTTTCGTGGAGAACGCGCTGCTGAAGGCGCGTGCCGCGGCCCACGCCGTCGGGCTGCCGGCCATCGCCGACGACTCGGGGCTCGAGGTGGACGCGCTGGGCGGTGCGCCAGGGGTGCGCTCGGCGCGCTATGCAGGCCCGGCGGCCAGCGACGCGGACAACGTGGCGAAGCTGCTGGCCGCCCTGTCCGGGACTGACCCCGCCGCGCGCACGGCCCGCTTCCGCTGTGCGGCGGTGTACCTCCCGCACGCGGGACATCCGTGCCCGATCGTGTGCCAGGCGCACTGGGAAGGGCGCATCCTGGACGCACCGCGCGGCAGCGGCGGCTTCGGCTACGATCCTGTGTTCCTGGACCCGGTCACGGGCCTGTCCGCTGCCGAGCTGCCCGCCGCGGAGAAGAACCGGGTGAGCCACCGGGGCCAGGCCGTACGCGCCCTCGTGGCCGCCCTGGCGGCCGAGCGCGCTTCACTCGCGAGCCATTGACCATGTTGCGGCGGATGGTTTTTTGAGTGAACCACAGAGGCACAGAGGACACAGAGGGAGAGGAGCGGGAGGGGCGCGTGCGCCACGGCGTTCCAGAACGTGTCGAGCTTCCGGCATTTCTTCCCTGTCGTCTCTGTGCCTCTGTGGTTGAATTCCCACGCCAAGGATCCCCGAACAGCGCCGGCTGGACACGATGACCCCACGGTTCACGACGCCGCCGCCGCTGGCCGTGTACGTGCACCTGCCCTGGTGCGTGCGCAAGTGCCCGTACTGCGACTTCAACTCCCATGCGCTGAAGGACGTGCTGGACGAGACGCGCTACGTGGACGCGCTCATGGCCGACCTGGACGCGGAGCTGCCGCGGGTGTGGGGGCGCACCGTGGAGAGCGTGTTCATCGGCGGGGGCACGCCCAGCCTGTTCTCGCCGGGGGCCGTCCGTCGCCTGCTGGCGGGATTGCACGCGCGGCTGCGGGTGGCGCCGGGTGCAGAGGTGACGCTGGAGGCCAATCCGGGTGCGGCCGACGCGGCACGCTTCCGCGGTTACGTGGAGGCGGGGGTCACCCGCCTGTCCGTGGGGGTGCAGAGCCTCGACGACGGACTGCTCGCGCGCATCGGTCGCATCCACGACGCGGCAGCGGCGCGCGATGCCGTGACCGCGGCGCTCGTGAGCGGTGCCGAGCGCGTGAACGTGGACCTCATGTTCGCGCTGCCGGGCCAGACCCGCGCCCAGTCCCGCGCCGACGTGGCGGCGGCACTGGCGCTGGGGGTCGCGCACGTGTCCTTCTACCAGCTCACCCTGGAGCCCAACACGGCCTTCCATCGCGACCCGCCGCCGCTTCCCTGCGCGGACGATGCCGCGGCGATGCAGGAGGACGGCATCGCCGCCCTTGCCGGGGCCGGCCTCACGCGCTACGAGGTGTCCGCCTACGCGAAGCCCGGTGCCCGCTGTCGTCACAATCTCAACTACTGGCGCTTCGGTGACTACCTGGGCATCGGCGCGGGGGCCCACGGCAAGATCACCCTGGCGTCCGAGGGCGTGGTCACACGAAGCGTCAAGCAACGCCACCCGCAGCGCTTCGTCGAGGCTGCGCTGGCCGGGGACGCCGCCCTGCGGCGCGATGCCGTGGTCTCCACGTCGCTGCCCTTCGAGTTCATGCTGAACGCGCTGCGGCTCACGGACGGTTTCGAGGCGGACCTGTTCCGTGACTGCACGGGGTTGCCCCTGGACGCCATCGCCGCCACCGTCGCCCGGGCGCGCGACGACGGCCTGCTCGGGTCCGATCCCGGGCACATCGTGCCCACCGCCCTCGGCCAGCGCTTCCTCGACGACCTGGTGGCGCGCTTCCTGCCCGCGTGATCGCCGGGGCACCGGCCCCCCGCGCTATACTGCGTCCGGAATCCGCCGGTGAAGAAGCGCCCCATGATCACGACCCGGATCGCGTGCACCCTCCTGGTGGCGTTTGCCGCGTCCATGACCGGCGCCCGCGACGTCCAGGCCCGCATGTACCAGTGGCTGGATCCCTCGAGCGGGACAGTGCAGCTCTCCGGCGAGCCGCCTGGGTGGTACCGCGATGGCGGCGGCGGGCCCCGGGTGCGCGTGTTCGACAACGGCAACCTGGTGGACGACACGGCCATCGAGCTGCCGCGAGGCCAGCGCGAGCAGCTACGCGAAGCCGCCTTCGACGAGGCGGAGCAGCGGCGGCGCGCAGAGGCGGTGCAGCGGCTGGAACGCGCCGCCCGCCAGGAGGAGCGACGCAGCGAAGAGCTGGCCCGGCTCGAGGCGGCTCGCGAGCAGCGCCAGCAGCGCCAGCAGCGCGAGCAGCGCGAGCGGGATCGCGCAGCGAAGGAACCGAGTGCCGATCAGCCGGCGCCGGAGGCGGCCGGACAGGACGTCGCGCTCTCTGGCAAGGACCTCGACGACGCCACCGTCGCCCGGCTGAAAGCCATCATTGCCGACTTCGACCGGCGCGGTGGAGGACTCGAAGGGCAGCGCTGAGCGGCGGGTAAGCCGACGTTCAGCCCTCGGGCCGGAACAGGCTCAGGAAGGTGTCGATGAGAGAGCGCTCGCGGTTCTCGATGAACGACTGGAGATCCAGCAGCCCCTGGTTGTATGGATCCACCTGCAGCCCGAGCGTGATGTAGCCCTGCGCCTTGGCATAGTTGCGCCTTGAGAACTCCTTCTCCGCAAGCACTACGAAGCGTTCCGCGATCTGCCGGAAGCCGGTGCGTGCCACCTCGTTGTCCGGATCCAGGGCCAGCAGCCGGCTGAAGTAGTAGTGGGCATTGTCCGCTGGCGGATGGGTCAGCCGGTCGTCGCGCAGACTCTTGCGTGCGAGCACCTCCAGTGCTC
>JBFHNV010000249.1:0-8445 GCA_041593595.1 Gammaproteobacteria bacterium | reverse complement strand
TCCGTCTGCTCACGGTTTGCAACATGCAGCGCACTACCTGCTCCGCCCCTGACTGTCTTCGGCCGTCCGGGGGTTTCGCACCCGGCCGGCGGGGCAGTGGCGAGGCGAGGCGGGTGTCGCATCACGCGACACGGCGTGAATACGTCCCTGTAGCCTCGACGGCGGCATCCCTGCCGCCGACGGTCGCGTGAGGCGACACCCGCTTCGCCTCGCCACTGCCCCGCCGGCCGGGTGCGAAACCCCCGGACGGTCGCAGACAGTCAGGGGCGGAGCAGGTAGTGCGCTGCATGTTGCAAACCGTGAGCAGACGGACCACGGCGAGATTCGTGCGAAGATCCCCGCATGACCCACGGTGACGGAAACGCCGGCAAGGCCTACGCGGCCTTGCTCGACGAGCTGCGCGAGCAGGCGCGGCTCGAGGCGGCGCTGATGCTGCTGGAATGGGACCAGGACACGATGCTGCCGCGCGGCGCGTTCGCCTCGCGGGCGCAGCAGGTGGGCACGCTGAGCGCGCTGCTGCACGAACGGCAGACCGCGCCGGCGTTCCTGGATCGCATCGACCGGCTCGCCGACGAGGTGGAGCGGCTGCCGCCGGATGCGGCGGTGGACGTGCGCGAGCTCAAGTGGCGGCTCGACCGGCGCCGCGCCCTGTCGCCGGCGCTGGTGCGCGAGCGCTCCGTGCTGCACTCGCGTGCCCGCGCCGTGTGGGCCAACGCCCACCGCGACGATGACTTCGAGGCGCTGGCACCGTACCTGGAGCAGGTGTTCCGGCTCGAGCGCGAGGTGGCCCGGACCATCGACTCCGGTCGCGACGCCTACGACGTGCTGCTGGAGGACTACGAGCCCGGGGTCACCCGCGCGGCGCTGGAGGCGATGCTGGGCGAGCTGCGCGAGGGCCTGCTGCCGCTGGTGGAGCGCGTGCGCGCGCGGCTCGACGATCGGCCGCTGGACGACAGCGCGCTGTGCGGCGACTTCCCCGCTGCGGCGCAGCGCCGCGCCTTCCGCGAGCTGGTGGAGGCCATCGGCTTCGACTTCACCCACGGCCGGCTCGACGAGTCCGCTCACCCGTTCACCATCACCATCGGGGAGGAGGTGCGGCTCACGACCCGCTACGACGAGACCGACCTGCGCCACGGGCTGTTCCCCACCATCCACGAGGCCGGGCACGGGCTGTACGAGCAGGGACTGGTGCGCGATCTCCGCACCACGCCCCGGGGCACGGCGTGCTCGGCGGGCATCCACGAGTCCCAGGCGCGGCTGTGGGAGAACCTGGTGGCGCGCTCGCGCGGCTTCTGGTGCTACTGGCAGCCGCGGCTGCAGAAGCACCTGCCGGCGCTCTGCGACCGGCCCCTGGACGAGGTGCTGCTCGCCGCCAGCGCGGCGCGGCCGTCCTGGAGCCGGGTCGAGGCGGACGAGGTCACCTACAACCTGCACGTGATCCTGCGCGTCGAGCTCGAGTGCGCGCTCCTGGACGGGGCGCTCGCGGTGCGCGATCTCCCCGGTGCCTGGCGCGAGCTCGCCGCGCGCTACGTGGGCGTGGTGCCGAGCACCAACCGCGAAGGCGTGCTGCAGGACGTGCACTGGGCGGCAGGCGACATCGGCTACTTCCCCACCTACACCCTCGGCAACGTGTACGCCGCGCAGCTGTGGCGCAGCGCTGCCGAGGAGATCGGTGATCTGGACGAGCTGATGGAGCGGGGCGAGTACGTGGCCTTGCTGGAGTGGCTGCGTCACAACGTCCACCGCCACGGCCAGCGGCTGCGGCCGCAGGCGCTGATCGCCGAGGCCACCGGCGAGGCTCCCGCGCCCGCGGCGCTGCTCGCGCACCTGGACGGGCGCGTGCGCTTCCTCGAGGAGGCCTGACGCGGCACGCCGCGGCCGGGCACGCGATGGACGAGCTGGATCCGGTCGAAGCGAGAGGCCTGTCCCGGGCCAGTCTGGAGGCGGAGGTGCGGCATGCCTTCCTCGGCCTCGGCGCGGACCGGATCCGGGCCCTGCAGCAGCGCATCGTGGACGAGTCGCTGGCGCGGGGCCTGCTCTACGAGCGCGACGGCAAGGCAGAGCCCATCGCGCTCATGCTGCGCCCCATCGGCATCCTCCCGGACACGGTGCCCTACCTGCACCACGTCTCCCTCACCATCATCAACGCGCTCAAGCGCGTGCCCGATCTCTACCTCCAGGATCCCGCCGTGCGCGAGATGCTGCCGCTCGACCCGGGGGAGGAGCAGTGGCTGCGCGACACCTGGGGTGACCGCCACCGGGACTGCAACGCGGTCATCGGCCGCATGGACGCCGCCGTGGACTTCGTGGCCCCCATGTGGAAGGAGTCGCTCAAGTTCGTGGAGACCAACCTCGCGGGCATCGGCGGCATCCATCTGGTGCCCATCTGCGAGGGCATCGTGGCCGACGTGTGCCTGCCGGCAGCGCGCGAGGTGCTGCCCGGGCTCGATCTCGAGCCGGGCGCCGATCAGCGCACGCTGTTCGTGCACGAGATGCTCGATCAGCTGCGCGCGTGCGGGCGCGGCGGCAGGACCCTGTGCCTCATCGAGCCGAAGTACGCGGGCGAGGGACCGGTGGAGCAGGCGATGCTCGCGCGTCACCTCAACGAGCGCTACGGCCTCCAGGTGCTGCACGCGGATCCGTCCGAGCTCGCCATGCGCGGCGGCGAGGTCGTGCTGGACGGCACGCCCATCGATCTGGCTTACCGGGATTACGACATCCGCAGCCTGCTGGACCTCGAGGCCGGCGGGCACGACATGACGCCGATGCGCACGCTGTTTCGCGAGAACCGTATCGTGTCCTCCTTCGCCGGCGACTTCGATCACAAGAGCAATCTCGAGCTGCTCACCGACGATGCGTTCACGCAGCGCCTGTTCACCGCCGAGGAGCGCGGGATCTTCCGCCGTCACGTGCTGTGGACGCGGGTGCTGCGCGAGCGCCGCACGTCGCGACCCGACGGCAGCACCGGCGATCTCGTGGCGTACGTGCGTGGCGAGCGCGAGCGGCTGGTGATCAAGCCGAATCGCTCCTACGGCGGGCACGCGATCCACATCGGCCACCTCACGCCCGCGGCGGATTGGGAGCGCGTCATCGACGCCGCGCTGGCGGATCCGCCCGGCACCTGGGTGGTGCAGCTCGCCACCCGGATCCCCACCGTCGAGTTCCCGGTGCTGGATGCCGACGGGGCGCTTCGCTCGGAGCCGTTCTTCGTCGTGATGGGCTTCGCGCCGAGTCGCGACGGCCTCGCGATCCTGGGGCGGGCTTCCCAGAAGATGGTGGTGAACATCGCGCAGCGTGGCGGCATCTGCGCGGTGTTCGTGGGTCGGCCGAGCGCGCCGCTGGTGGGCCCGCAGCCGGCAGGTGCGACACCCTCGGACTGATCGCGACACGCCCGCCGGCCTGCGCATCCGTGTTCGGATTGGGCCGGCCCGTACCGGGTCGGCCCCGCGGGGATGCCGTTAACCGATCACGAATGCCGGCGCGCGAACGTGGAGCGTCAGCGGCAGGTACGTCTGCCGCCCGCGGTCCGTGCGGGAGGGTCCGCAGCCAGGGCAGGCGCACCCTGCCCCGGCGCCTGCGCGTCAGAGCGAGGCGGCGGCCAGCGGCGGTGCCAGATATCGGAACCCGGCCGCGGAGACCAGCTCCTCCACCACCTGCTGCACCCGGTGGTCCTCCTCGCGGAACTGGCAGGCCCCGACGAACGCGGCGGCGAGCGCCGATTGATCGAAGCGCAGGGGCAGCGGCTTGTCACGCGGCGCCGTGTCGTCCAGGTCCGGCATCAGGCGGCGGCGGGCCCGGGCCACGAAGTTCTCGGCGATCTGATCCTTGTCTGCCTCGATCTGCACCAGGGCGCGGAAGAAGGTGCCGCTGGCGGACATGTCACCGGAGTGAGCGGCGGTCTCCAGGCGATCGGCGATCTTCGGAAAGGTGTCCGCGGCCACCCGGCGCAGCTGGACCTCCAGATCCTGCGGCGACATGCAGCGGGTGCGCTGGGTGGTGGACCCAGGGTCACAGTCGCGCGAGGACTGCGCCAGCGCGGCCAGCACCTGCGGATTCACCTGCTTCAGCTCGAGGCCCATCTCCACGATGCCGCCGTGGCACCACACGCGGCGCACCCGCGCGCCGGCGCGCACCCGCAGGCGCTCCGGGCCGGGGAGGCGGAAGGACAGGACGATCCTGTCCCCGCAGCGCACGCCCAGGCGTGTCCCGGAGCCAAGGAGCCCGGTGCGCGGATCGTGGGAGATGCCGATCCCGTGCTCGCTCACGTCGTGCACGGTGCAGGGCAGGGAATTTCTCGGGTCGAGGTGTATCCGTCCCTCCAGCGCCAGCGCGATCCGGGGCTCCTGCCGCCGGTCGGAGCTCGAGGACGTGTCATCGGTGTGCGTGGTCGTGAGTTCCAGGGCGTCGAAGGACATTCTGACGGTCCTCCTGTAACGGTTGACGGGCCGTTGGCGGAAGTTCGCTCAGCACGAGAGCCAAGTCCAGTGATCCGTGTTCCCCATGCGAGGTTCTGTGATGCCCACCACATTTCAGAAAATCCTGTCTTCACAGGCGCGGTCCACGCAGCTCCTCGTTGCGGGGAAGTAACCGGATATGCCTCGGGCGTGCCTTCCGGTTGAGGTCACGCGGGTGTGGATGACGCGGGGAACGAGTGGAGTTCGGCAGCGAGCATCAGGTCACGAGGGTGGCGCCCACGCGACCGAACGCCCCGAGGTCCGCCTCCACCCGGTCGCCCGCGGCGATGGGCGAGGGCGCACCGGTGACGCCGGTGGTGATGGCCTGCCCTGCCGCGAGGCCCACGCCCAGGACACGGTGCTGGTTGGCGAGCCAGGTGAGGGCGTCGCGGGGATCGCCCAGCACGTCGGCGCCCCGCCCGCGGGTCACCTCGCGGCCGTTGATGCGCAGGCACGTGGCGTGCGCCGCGAGATCCACGCCGCGCCAGTCCGCGTCCGTGGCCTCCCCGATCACCATCCAGTGGGCGCAGGCGTCGTCGGCGGCGAGCTGCGCGGCGCCGGCGCGGGCGAAGTCCGTGAAGCGCGAGTCCGGCAGCTCGAGCCCCGGGTGCAGATCGGCCACGGCGGCCATCACCTCGTCGCGGGTGTACGGCAGGGCGCGCGGCGGCAGATCCGCGCCCAGCACGAACACGAACTCGCACTCGGCCACCAGCATGCGGTTGCCGTCCATGGGCAGCTCCGCCCCGTTCGCGGCCACCCGGCTCGCGAACAGGCGCCCGGGCACGGGGCCGTCCACGCCGATGTGGCGCTGGCCCCGCTCGGCGGTGGCGGCGAGCTTCCACCCGCGCACCGTGTCGTCCAGGGCTCCGGCCAGCGCCGCCTGGGCGAGGAAGCCTTCCTCCAGGGTGCGCGGGCGGGCATCGTCCGGCAGCGCGTCGATCTTGCGCCGTTCGCGCCAGCAGGCCGCGATGATCGCGGCGGCGCGTGCGGCCCGCTGCGCGCCGGCGCTCACGCGGCGTCCCGCCCGGTGTGCGCCGCCAGCCACTCGCGCAGCGCCTCGGCGCCGTCGCGCCAGCGCCCGTCCAGCATCATGGCGTGACCGGCGCCTGCCACGATCACGTGCTGCCCCCCGTGGTGGCGCGCCGTGCGCTCCACCGCGTCCACCGGGATCAGCCGGTCGCGCTCGGCGGCCAGGGTCAGCACCGGCACCCCGAGGCGCGCCGCCCGCGGCACGTAGCGGGGCCACTGGGCCTCCAGCAGCGGGCGCACCGGCTGCGCGCCCAGGTTGTGATGCGCCTCGCGCACCCGCTCATCGTCCGCGTCGTCGGTGAACAGCGCGGCGCGGGTGGCGGCGGCGGTGGCGAAGCCCGCCTCCACGGCGCTCAGCACCGTGCGCGCCCACAGGGACGGGGCGCGGACCGCGAGGCGCAGGTTCGACCACAGCATTCCGGTGGGCGGCACCGGCGCCAGCAGCGCCAGCGCGCGCATGGGCACGCGCCCTAGGGCCATCTGCGCCACCAGCGCCCCCAGGGAATGCCCTACCAGCACCGGGCGTGCGCCGATGGCGCGCACCGCCGCGTCCAGGTCGTCCAGGTAGTCGGCGAGCCCGGGCCCGGCGCCGCCGTGCTGCGGCGAACCGGCGCCCCGCAGGCGCAGGGCGAAGGTGTCGTGCCCGGCGTCGGCGAAGTAGGGCATCCAGTGGCGGGTCCACACCCAGGGGGTCGCGAAGGCGCCGTGGACGAACAGCAGGGGCGGTTGGCGCTCGCCGCCGCGGCGGGGCAGGTGCGTGAGGTCGGGCGTGCTTGGCATGTGGGTCCGACTGATTACCATGCGCGGGCCGGATTGTAGAGGCTCACGCGGCATGGATGGGACAGGGTTGCACTCCGGGCGCCGGCAGCGGCTCAGGCTTCCAGGTGCACAGGGGGAGCACTCGCGGGCTGGTGGTGACCCACTCCCGAGGCAGCGTGTCCAGCCGGCGTCTCGACGTGGACGATCAGCCGCGGCCGGTGCAGATCGACGGGGACCCCAAGCCGGGCAGCTCCGGCGGGCCCATCGTGGACGATGCGGGCCGCGCGGTGGCAACGGTGCGCCAGACATCGCCTTCGCACTCCCGGTTGACTCCGGACCGCTTCGCCGCCGCGGGGCGCGAGGATCTGAGGGCCATCCAGGAGGTCGTGCGCCGTGATCCGAAGGTCTTCGGGGCGCGCCTCGAGCCGATGCGGGAGATCGACAGGCTTCGCGCATGTCCGGGATCGTGGGGCAGACGCTGGCCACCGGGCATGCCGCGCGGCGAGCAGCCACGGCGGAGCGGTCGGGGTCGGCCCTGTGCGCGGTGCGGGACATCTGGCACGATGAATCCATCTGCACCGAGACACGGGCCCAGCCGGCCCGGCGAGGCAGCGCCATGAGCGCACCAGCCGCCCCTGACACCCTCGGACAGGCCGGCCGCGAGGACGCGGACGAGCAGGCCATGTCCGGGTACCTGCGCGACGGGGAGCGTCGCGCCTACGCGCTGGGCAACCGCGGGCCGCTGCGCTTCGAGGCCGACGGCACCCTGCCGGGGGACATCCTGGACGCGTACTGGCGGTGCGGCTTCTACGTCCTCGAGGGCGTGCTGGGCGCCGACGAGCTGGCCGACATCGAGCGCGACGTGCACGACATCCTCGATCGGCTGCCCGTGCGCCGTGGCGCCGAGGTGGATGCGAAGGGCCGGCCCGCGCTCGCCGCCGGCTGCACCGCGCCGACCCTGTTCTGGTCGAAGCCCCTGGGCGACCCCTTCGGCGGCTCGAAGCTCGCCGGCGGGCGCCATCCCGTGAAGATGAAGGAGTACGCCGCGCGGGCCGGCGCGCCGGAGGAGGTGGTCTACCTCATCCTCGGCTCGCTGCAGTTCTCCGAGGCCTGCCTGCGGGTGTACGGGCACCCGGATCTGCTACGTGCCGCCGCCTCGATCAACGGCGAGGACTTCACACCCTTCAACGAGGCCCTGTTCCTCAAGGCGCCGGGGCTCGGTGCGTCGGTGGCCTGGCACCGCGACGGGCTCACCCACTACGACGGCCCGGACTTCGACGAGGGCTGCCACGGCTTCAACTTCATGGCCCAGCTCTACGGCTGCACGCCCGCCAACGGCGTGTGGGTGGTGCCGGGCACCCACAAGCTGCGCCGCGTGGACATCGCCGCCATGGTGGAAGCGGCAGGCTCGGAGCGCCTGCCCGAGGCGGTGCCCATCGTGTGCGCGCCGGGCGACGTGGCGATCTCGAACCGCCAGGCGGTGCACGGCTCCTTCGCCAACACCAGCACCCGCTGGCGGGTGACCGTGAACTTCGGCTTCCACCGCCTGAAGTCGGTGCTCGGCGTGCGCGGCGGGGGCCTGCACAACGCGCCCGCGGTGTACGACGAGGCACGCATCCGCGAGCGCACCCGCCTCATCGGCTACGCCATCGACGCGCGGCGCCAGCGCTTCCCGCAGGAGACGCCCTACGTGTACAAGCCGTTCGCGAGGTGGGGCGACACGTGGCGCTGGGACGACGAGGCGAAGGTGTCGTTGAAGGACTACAACCTCCTTGATCTGAGTATCTGAGGGCGGGCGACCGTGGGCGGGGGTGTTCACGTCGAGGTGCTCGGCCAGCAGGGCCGGTTCTGGAGCTCCAGGTGATCCCGATCGGAAGCGGGCGCCCGCCATTGTCGCCAGGCGGCGTGACCGCTATCGTCTGGCGTTCCCCTGCCGACGCCTCGAGCAATGGGCCCGGCCAAGCGCAGTGCGACCTACGAGGACCTGCTCGCCGTCCCGGACCATCTGGTGGCCGAGATCGTCGCCGGCACGCTCCACACCAGCCCGCGACCCGCGAGCCCGCACGCGCACGCCGCCTCGACCCTCGGCATGGACATCGGCACACCGTTCCACCGCGGGCGGGGTGGGCCGGGCGGCTGGTGGATCCTCCACGAGCCGGAATTGCACCTGGGCGCCGACGTGCTGGTGCCGGATCGCGCGGGC
>JBFHNV010000248.1:0-8527 GCA_041593595.1 Gammaproteobacteria bacterium | reverse complement strand
GCGGTGGTGCCGATGCTCGAGCGCGTCGGCATCAAGGTGACGCTCAACGCCCAGACCAAGTCGCTGCACTTCAACAAGATCGGCGCGACCGAGAAGAACAACACCAGCTTCTTCATGCTGGGCTGGACGCCGGGCTCCTACGACGCCTACAACCCGCTGCAGAACCTGATGACCATGGACGGCACCGGGCAGGGCACCTGGAACTGCGGGCGTTACAGCAACCCCAAGGTGGAAGAGCTCACCGACCTCATCGCCGTGGAGGTGGACGAGGCGAAGCGCAACGTGCTCATCCGCGAGGCGTTCAAGATCCACCAGGACGACGTGGGCCACCTGCCCCTGCACCAGCAGGCGCTGGCCTGGGGCATCAGCGCGAAGTCGGTCAAGGAGGTGTGGCAGCGCCCCTTCAACGACGTGGACTTGCGCTACGTCATCATGAACTAGGCACGCAGCTCGAGGTGCGGGTCCGGGGCACTGTCCCCGGGCCCGCGCCGGCGCCCCGGCCGGTTCCCGTCCATGCTCGCCTTCATCGTCCAGCGCCTGATCCAGGCCATCATCGTGATGATGGTGGTGGGCTTCATCAGCTTCTCCCTGTTCCAGTTCGTCGGCGACCCGGTGAACAACATGCTGGGGCCGGAGGGCTCCGCCGAGCAGCGCGAGCGGCTGCGCGAGAAGCTGGGCCTGAACGACACCATCCCGATGCAGTTCCTGCGCTATCTCGGCAACGCGGCCAACGGCGACTTCGGCCTCTCCTACCGCATCGGCAAGCCGGTGGACGAGCTGCTGGCCGAGCGCTTGCCCGCCACCATCGAGCTGGTGGCGGTGTCGGCGGTCATCGCCCTGCTGGTGGGGGTGCCCATGGGGGTGTACACGGGCCTCAACCGCAACGCCTGGCTGAGCCGGGTGTTCCTCACCGTGTCCCTGGTGGGGATCTCGCTGCCCACCTTCGTGCTGGGCATCCTCATGATCCTGGTGTTTGGAGTATGGCTGGGCTGGCTGCCCACGTTCGGGCGGGGCGGCGTCGTCGTGCTGTGGGGCGGCTGGGAGACCAGCCTGCTCACCGCCAAGGGCTGGTCACACATCATCATGCCGGCCATCACCCTGGCGCTGTTCCAGCTCACCCTGATCATGCGGCTGGTGCGCGCGGAGATGCTGGAGGTGCTGCGCACCGACTACATCAAGTTCGCCCGCGCGCGGGGCCTGAAGAGCCGCGCCATCAACTTCGGCCACGCGCTGAAGAATACCCTGGTGCCGGTGATCACCATCACCGGCCTGCAGATCGGATCCCTGCTCGCGTTCTCCATCATCACCGAGACGGTCTTCGCCTGGCCCGGCATGGGCCTGCTGTTCCTGCAGGCCATCCAGTTCGTGGACATCCCGGTGATGTCCAGCTACCTGGTGCTGATGGCCCTGTTCTTCGTGCTCATCAACCTGACCGTGGACCTCCTCTACTACGCCGTCGACCCGCGGCTGCGGGTGGAGCACGTCGGGGGAGCGGCGCACTGATGGCGAGTCGCGACGGGATCGCAGCGGGATGGCCCTTGCGGTTGAACCACAGAGGCACAGCGGGCACAGCGGATTGCCGAATTGTTGGCCGCCTTGCGAGGCATCGGGGTTCTCGCCAGGACACCCTTTCTCCTATCCGTATTCTCTTTGTCCTCTGTGCCTCTGTGGCTAGGTTCCTCAGGCCAATGACCACCAGGGCAGCAATGCCCGCGCGCGCCTGAACGATGGCGACGACGACGCCCGACACCGCCGATCTGACCCCGTCGCTGGGGCGGCGCGTGGTCGATGCGGTGCACCGGTTCCTGGACGGGGACGTTTACCACTCCTTCAAGCGCTCGCCGGTGACGGTGGCGGCGTTCCTCGTCACCGTGGGGCTGTTCGCGATGGCGGCGCTGGCACCCTGGATCGCGCCCCACGACACTGCGGACGTGGCGACGCTGGACCTGATGGACGCACGGCTGCCGCCCTACGGCTTCATCGACGCGGTGGGCACCGAGGGGATCGCGAAGTTCCTGCTCGGCACCGACGATCAGGGTCGCGACATCCTCTCGGCGATCATGTTCGGGCTGCAGATCTCGCTCGGGGTCGGCTTCGCCTCGGTGATCCTGGCCGCCGTGTTCGGCACCGCGCTGGGGCTGCTCAGCGGCTACGTGGGTGGCCACCTGGACAGCGTGATCATGCGCATCGCCGACGTGCAGCTCACCTTCCCGGCGATCCTCATCGCGCTGCTCATCGACGGCATCGTGGCTGGCATCATGCCCCGGGCCATGCACGAGGAGCTCAAGATCTACGTGCTGATCCTGGCCATCGCGGCGTCCCAGTGGGTGAACTTCGCGCGCACCGTGCGCGGCTCCACCCTGGTGGAGAAAAACAAGGAGTACGTGCAGGCAGCGCGCGTCATCGGCGTGCACCCGGTGCTGATCATGCTGCGCCACGTGCTGCCCAACGTGACCGGGCCGGTGCTGGTGATCGGCACCCTGTCGCTGGCCATCGCCATCCTCACCGAGGCGACGCTCTCCTTCCTGGGCGTGGGCGTGCCGGTGACCAACCCGTCGCTCGGGACCCTCATCCGCATCGGCCAGCAGTACCTGTTCTCGGGCGAGTGGTGGATGACCATCTTCCCGAGCGTCACGCTGGTCATCCTGGTGCTGTCCGTGAACCTGCTGGGCGACTGGCTGCGCGACGCGCTGAATCCGAAGCTGCGCTGATGGCGGCGAGCGGCACGGCGAGGCTGCTGGAGGTGCGGGATCTGCGCGTGGAGTTCCCCACGCGGCGCGGCACACTGGTGGCGGTGAACGGCGTGTCCTTCCACATCGACGAGGGCGAGGTGCTCGGCGTGGTGGGCGAGTCCGGTGCCGGCAAGTCGCTCACCGGCGCGGCCATCATCGGCCTGCTGGAGCCGCCCGGGCGCATCGCCGGCGGCGAGGTGCGCCTCGAAGGGCGCCGGATCGACGACCTGCCCTACGAGCAGATGCGGCAGGTGCGCGGCGCCGAGATCGGCATGATCTTCCAGGATCCCCTCACCAGCCTGAACCCCCTGTACACCGTCGGCCGCCAGCTCACCGAGACGCTTCGCACCCACACCGACCTCGGCGAGAGCGCGGCGCGAAGGCGTGCCATGGAGCTGCTCTCGGAGGTGGGGATCCCGTCGCCGAAGTCACGCATCGACCACTACCCGCACCAGTTCTCCGGCGGCATGCGCCAGCGGGTGGTGATCGCGCTGGCGCTGTGCGCCAATCCGCGCCTGATCATCGCCGACGAGCCGACCACGGCGCTCGACGTGTCCATCCAGGCGCAGATCATCACGCTGCTCAAGCGGCTGTGCCGCGATCACGGCGCGGCGGTGATGCTCATCACCCACGACATGGGCGTCATTGCCGAGACCGCCGACCGGGTGGCGGTGATGTACGCCGGGCGGCTGGTCGAGGTGGGGCCGGTGGAGCAGGTCATCCGCGACGCGCGCCACCCCTACACTCACGGCCTCATGGGCTCCATCCCCAAGGTGGGACACAACGCCGAGCGGCTCACCCAGATCGAGGGCTCCATGCCGCGCCTGACCGAGATCCCCGCGGGCTGCGCCTTCCATCCGCGCTGTCCCATGGTGATGGATCGCTGCGCTGCCGAGCGCCCGGAGCTGATGCCGGCGACGGGCAGCGAGGCGGCGTGCTGGCTGTTCGACGAGGCCGCCATGGCGGCGCAGCGCCGTGGCTGAGGCGGCGCGCAGCCCACGACGCGGCGAGGCGCCGCTGCTGCGGGTGCGCGACCTCGCCAAATTCTTCGACGTGTCCCCGCCGCTGATCACCCGCGTGGTGACCCGCCAGCCGCGGGCCATCCTGAAGGCCGTGGACGGGGTCAGCTTCGAGATCCCAGAGGGGCGTACCTTCTCGCTGGTGGGGGAGTCCGGCTGCGGCAAGTCCACCGTGGCGCGCCTGGTGGTGCGCCTGTACGAGCCCACCCGCGGCAGCATCGAGTTCGAGGGCACCAACCTGGCGACGCTGAATTCCCGCCGCGCGATGGCGCCGGTGCGCGGCCGTCTGCAGATGATCTTCCAGGACCCCTACGCGAGCCTGAACCCGCGCTGGCGGGTGGCGGACATCATCGCCGAGCCGATCCGCAACCACCGCCTGATCCAGGGCAATGCGGCCATCGCGCGACGGGTGGGCGAGCTGCTGGAGCACGTGCGCCTGTCGCCCAAGGACGGCGAAAAGTTCCCTCACGAGTTCTCCGGAGGGCAGCGCCAGCGCATCTCCATCGCCCGGGCGCTGGCCAGCAACCCGGACTTCCTGGTGTGCGACGAGCCCACCAGCGCGCTGGACGTGTCGGTGCAGGCGCAGATCCTGAACCTCATGAAGGATCTGCAGCGCGACCTGGGCCTGACCTACCTGTTCATCAGCCACGACCTGGCGGTGGTCTACCACATCTCGGATTTCGTGGGCGTCATGTACCTGGGACGGCTGGTGGAGTGGTCCGACGCACGCAGCCTGTTCCACAATCCGCAGCACCCGTACACGCGCATGCTCCTGGAGGCCATCCCGGATCTGGAGATGACCGGCAAGGCGCGCACCGCCGTGGCGGGCGAGGTGCCGAGCCCCATCTCACCGCCGCCCGGTTGCCACTTCCACCCGCGCTGCCCGCTCGCGAACGACCGCTGCCGGGCAGAGGCACCGAAGGCGGTCCCGCGCAGCGGCGGGCAGGTCACCTGCCACGCGGTGGAGGAGGGGCGGCTGCCGGCGCGCTCGCGCGGGAACGGAGCTAGAGCGTGACCTTGTAGACGCCCGGTTGCGTCTGCACCAGCAGCGAGTCCTTCACGAGGCCCGCGATCACGCGCTTCGCCCGGTCCTCCGGGCACTTGTACAGCTTCATCACCTCGGCCACCGTCAGCGTGGCGTTGGCAGTGTGCTTGGAGGACAGGAACTCGATCACGTCCTTCTGGAGCTCCTGCGTGACCCCGAGCGTGGTCCCGTAGTCGGGTGTCCCCCTCGCGTTCTTCGACATCGCGTGCTTCCTCCTTACCACGGCCGCGGGTGCGGCCCGCCGGGCATAACGCTGCGCCCGGTCGGTGCCGGAGTCAATGCACTGATTGGCATTCGCCCGGCCTGAAACGTGTTCCGGGGCCACGGCGCCGCCCGGCTCGCCGGCGACATCCGCACCGCGACACCTTTACGTCCCTGGATCGACGGCGACGTCGCCCGGTGCCCGCCGGCGGACCGCCGATTCCTCACACGCGCGTGACGCCCAGCCCCGGCCGGTCCAGCGTGCGCATCACGCCGTCCTCCAGGGCAAATCCGCCGCGCGCCACGTCGCGGGCCAGATCCAGGCTGCCGTCCAGATCCAGGTAGCGGGTGGCCGGCGAGGCGAAGGCCGCGTGCAGCGCCGCGCTGATGCTGACGACGCTCTCGTCCATGCAGCCCCACATGAGGTCGATGCCCGCGGTCTCGGCCAGCGCCGCGATGCGCCCGGCGGCCCACACGCCGCCGCACTTCATGAGCTTGATGTTGAAGATGCCGCAGGCTCGCGGCGGCGCGGCGAGCGCCAGCGCGTCGCCCTCGTGGATCAGGGTCTCGTCGGCGGCCACCCGGGCACGCACCGCGTCGGGCAGGCGGCGCATGGCGGCCACGTCCGCCGCCGGCATGGGCTGCTCCAGGAATTCGACGTCCATGGACCGGGTGCGGCGCACGAACGCGGCCACCGCGTCGGCGTCGTAGCCCTGGTTCGGGTCCACGCGGATCGCGGTGGACGGCGGCAGCGCCTCGCGCAGCCTCGCCAGGCGCGCGATGTCCTCCTCCAGCGAGTGGCCGAGCTTCACCTTGAGCACCCGGAAGCCCCGGCCCAGGTACTCCCGCGCCTCCTCCAGCGTCTCCTCCACGCCCTTGATGCCGATGGTGATGGAGGTGGGCAGCGCGTCGTGGGCGCGCCCCAGCATCTCCACCAGCGGCAGGTCCAGGGCCTGCGCGAGGAGATCGTGCAGCGCAATGTCCACCGCGGCGCGGGCCGCAGGGGTCGCGCGCATCGGTTCGGCCAGCGCCCGGCACAGGCGCGGCAGGGAGCGCACGTCCTCGCCCACCAGCCAATCCAGCCGGTCAGCGTCCAGGGCGGCGCGGCAGGCCTCACGGGTCTCGCCGGTGACGTGG
The DNA here is from genome assembly GCA_041593595.1 of Gammaproteobacteria bacterium. Taxonomy (GTDB): domain Bacteria; phylum Pseudomonadota; class Gammaproteobacteria; order HK1; family HK1; genus JBFHNV01. The sequence continues at coordinate 2,393 of JBFHNV010000248.1, read as the reverse complement.
GGCTCCGGCGACGCGCACCCCATGCCCACCCGGCCGCCCTCGCCGTGCAGCGCCACGAAACCCATCTCCACGTCGCTCACGGTGCGGAATGCGATGGTGTAGGGCCGCGTGAGCGGCATGGCCTCGGTGAAGACCTCCACCCGGGTGATGTTCATCGGCCCACGCTCCCGCCCTGTGCGCGCCCGCGCTCGGCGTCGATGTACTCGCGCACCACCGCCACCAGGGACTCCACGCCGTCGACCAGCGGGCGCACCACCCGCACGCCCAGATCGCGCGCGATTCGCGCCCGGTGTCCGCGCATGGCGGCGTCGTCCGCGTGGTCCTCGCTCAGGGTCACGGCGATCACCCGCGCGCCATACATGGCGATCAGCGCCGCCTCGTTCTCGACGCTCGGGATGCGCAGGCCCAGCTTCTCGTAGCCCTCGAAGAACTCGCGCCCCGGCGCGTGCTGTAGCACCACGCCGCGGGCGCCGGCGGACAGCAGCATCTCCGCACCGCACGGCCCGCTGGGGTTGCGCAGCGACGACTGGCCCTCGATCAGCATCACGTCCGGTGCCACCTCCCGGTCGCAGGTGACGATGGCGTGCTCGAGCTCGCCGCTGACGTAGTCGTTGACGATGGAGTCGAACACGATGCCGTAACGCGCGCCCTGCATCCAGCCGGTCTGACCGGTGTAGATCATCTCGGCACGCACGCCGTCGGCCACGAGCGCCTGGGTGAGCATGCGCGCCGTGGTGCGCTTGCCGAGGGCGCAGTCGGTCCCCAGCACCGCGATGCGCGGCGCCTTCACCGTGAAGATGTCGCCCTCCCAGAAGTGCAGCTCGGACTTCGGCCGTGTTCGGCGGAGATCCACGAGCTCCACGCCACTCGCACGGGCGGCCTCGGCGATCTCCGGGTCGTCCGCGGCGGCGTCGTGCAGCCCGTTGGCCACGTTGAGCCCGCGGCGCACCGCGTCCAGCACCAGCGCGCGCAGCTCCGGCGTGAAGCGCCCGCCATGGGTGGCGATCCCCACCACGCACCAGGCCACCTCGTCGCCCCCCGCCTGCAGCGCCGCCTCCAGGCTGGCCACGATGGGGATGCCCCGGTGCACGCCGTCCAGCAGCTCGCCGGCGTCGGCGCCGGCGCAGCTCGGATCCACCACCGCCTTCACCGTGAAGCGCTCGCTGCCGCGCACCAGGCCGTGGGCGGTCTTGCCGTTGGGGGTGCGGAAGCGGTCGTTGGCGAGGACGACGGCGGGGCTGGGCATGAGCAGGATCCTGCGGTGGGCGGTGCTCCGGCGTGCACCGTGGCCCGGGGGCGCAGGGTGCGGCCGACCACCGGGCGGCCGGATGTTCCCCGAGCGACCGCGAAACCGCAAGGGAGCGCGTCCGCTTGACACGCCTCCTCGGCCTGTCAGCCTTGCGCGCCGCCACGCCATCGGCCAACACGCAGGAGGAACGCCCATGACCGACGCCAACCTGGACGCGCTGCTCGAGGCCCGCTTCGGTGACTGGGGCCGCCCGGATCCCTCGGCGCGCGACAGCGCGAGCCTGCGCGAGATGGCCGCGCACCGCAGCCACCGCCGCTTCCAGGACCGCGACGTGGCGCCGGCGCTGCTCGACACGGCGCTGGCCTGCGCCTTCACCGCACCCGCGAAGTCCGATCTGCAGCAGGCCTGCGTGGTGAAGGTGGAGGACCGGGAGCTGCGCGCGGCCGTCGACCTGCTGTTCCCGCGCGCGCCGTGGGTGGCCACCGCGCCGGTGTTCCTGGTGTGGTGCGGCGACAACCGGCGCATCCGCCGTATCTGCGAGCTCAGGGGCAAGCCCTTCGCCAACGATCACCTGGACAGCTTCTTCAACGCGAGCGTGGACTGCGCGCTGGTGATGATGTGCTTCATCCGCGCCGCCGAGGCGCTGGGTCTCGGCTGCTGCCCGCTGAGCGAGCTGCGCAACAGCGCCGCGCAGGTGGCGCGCCTGCTGGCGCTGCCGCCGCACGTGTTTCCGGTGGCGGGCATGGTGGTGGGGTGGCCGGCGGCGCAGGGGATGATCAGCCCGCGGCTGCCGCTCGCCGTGACGGTGCACCGTGACCGCTACGACGACGCGGATCTGGAGGCCCAGGTGGACGGCTACGACGCGCGCCGGCGCGCGGTGCAGCCCATCGCCAGGGACAAGCAGCGGCTCCCGGAGCGCTACGGCACGGTGCAGGGTTACGGCTGGAGCGAGGACAAGGCGCGCCAGGTCTCGGAGACCGCACGCGAGGATTTCGGCGCGTTCATCCGCGCCCAGGGCTTCCGACTGGAATGACGGCCCGCCAGCGCCTCATGGCGTCCGGCGGGCGACGGGGGGTGAGCCGTTCGCAGGTCGTGAGGCGCCAGTGGCGCGGTGGTTGCGGGCCGGCGCCGGCACTGCGGGATG
>JBFHNV010000247.1:0-8705 GCA_041593595.1 Gammaproteobacteria bacterium | reverse complement strand
GGGCTGAGCACGACGGCGGCCTACGTGGTGATCGCCCGTAAGCTCGCCCGTGTCGCGTTCACCCTGCTGCGGAACGACACCGCGTTCGACCCGAACCGGTTCAGATTCCCTTGCCAGGCCACATAGAATCTCGCAGGCGGCATCCCTGCCGCCTACGGGCGCAGCGACCCATGCCTTCCTCCTCTCAGGACGGTGATCCGTGATTCGGATCCACTGTCTAGCCGCGCGCCGACTCCGCCTCCGCCCGGGTCTCGAAGATGTGCGGCGCCACCGCGCGGCGGGTGAGCGCCTCGCCCAGCTTCACGCGCATGAAGGCGCTGGTGGTGTAGCGGGTGACCCGGGTGTAGCGGCTGTCCTCCAGGTGGCGGACCATCGCGGCCCACGCGTCCAGCACCGGCTCGGCGATGCGGCAGCCGTCGTAGTTCACCACCGCGGCAACGCGCCGCCCGATGGCGTCGCAGCGCTGCTCCACCGCGGCGCGTACCCGTTCCACGTCCTGCAACGTGTTCACGTGCATGCCCTCGAAGTTGAGGAACAGGATGCTCCGCTCCGCGTCATGGGCGATGCGCTGCTCGAGGGCCAGGTCGACGAGGGTCCGCTCGAGGTTCATCGGATCCGGGTCGAAGATACGCGGGTCCATCACCTTCGGCGTGCCCACCGCCGGCTCGAAGTCCATGTGCGCGAGGACGTCGCGCTCGATGTCGATGCCGGGGGCCACCTCCGCGAGCTCGAGCCCCCCGGGGCCGAGCCGGAACACGCAGCGCTCGGTCACGTAGAGCACCGGCTGGCCGCGGCTCGCGCCGTAGGCGCCTGAGTAGGTGATTTGCTCCACGGCGCGCACGAACTTGCGCGCGCGACCCTCGCGGCTGACGGTGAGCCGACCGCCGTCCACCGCGATCGCAAGGCCGCCGGCGGTGAAGGTGCCGGCGAACACCAGCCGGCGGGCGTTCTGGCTGATGTTGATGAAGCCGCCGGCGCCCGCCAGGCGCGGGCCGAAGCGGCTCACGTTGACGTTGCCCGCCGCGTCGCACTCGGCCATGCCCAGGCACGCCAGATCCAGGCCGCCGCCGTCGTAGAAATCGAACTGCTGGTTCTGGTCGATGATGGAATCCGCGTTCACGCCGGCGCCGAAGTCGAGGCCGCTGGCCGGCATGCCGCCCACCAGGCCAGGCTCGGCCGTGAGCGTGATGTGCGAGAGGATCTGCTCCTCCGCCGCCACCGACGCGACGCCCTCCGGCATGCCGATGCCCAGGTTGACCACGCCGTTCAGCGGCAGCTCGAAGGCGGCGCGGCGCGCGATGATCTTGCGTGCGTCGAGATCCATGCGCGGCACGCTGTCCAGGGGCACCCGCAGCTCGCCGGAATAGGCCGGGCTGTAGGCGGTGGCGTAGGTCTGGCGGTGGTGCGAAGGGTCGGCCACCACCACGCAGTCCACCAGGGCGCCCGGGATCTTCACCTGGCGTGACGGCAGCGCGCCGCGCGCCGCCACCCGCTCTACCTGGGCGATGACGAAGCCGCCGCTGTTCTTCGCCGCCATGGCCATGGCCAGGTTGTCCAGGGTGAGCGCCTCGCGCTCCATGGTCAGGTTGCCCGCCGGATCGGCGGTGGTGGCGCGCACGAACGCCACCTGGATGGGGACTGCCTTGTAGAACAGGTACTCCTCACTGCCGATCGTCATCACCTGCACCAGGTCCTCGGTGGTGGTGGCGTTGATGCGCCCGCCGCCGTTGCGCGGATCGACGAAGGTGTGCAGTCCGACCCGGGTCAACAGCCCCGGCTTGCCGGCAGCGATGTCCCGGTACAGGTGCGAGATGCAGCCCTGGGGCAGGTTGTACGCCTCGATGCGATCCTCCACAGCGAGGCGCGCGAGCTTCGGCACCAGCCCCCAGTGCCCGCCCACCACGCGCCGCACGAGCCCCTCGTGGGCGATGCGGTTGAGGCCCTGCTCCTTGCCGTCGCCCTGCCCCGCGGCGAACACCAGGGTCAGATCCCGCGGATGGCCGGTATCCAGGAAGCGCCGGGCCAGGGCGTCCAGCAGCCCGTCCGTCGCGCCGCAGCCCACGAAGCCGCTGTTCGCCAGGGTGTCGCCGTCGCGGATGATGGCCACCGCCTCGTCGGCGCCGATGATCTTGTCCTGCATCGCTGGCTGATCCTCCGCCCGGGGCCGCGGTACGGGAATCTAGCATGGGCGGCTCGGGCCAATGACGCGCGGGCCCGACAGGTCACGCGGATGCGCCGGCCTGGAACAGATACCACTGGTAGCCGGAGAAGGCGGCGAGCAGCACGACACCCTCGACACGGTTCACGGTACCGTGCCCGCCGCGGCCGGTCGCCATCACCACGAGCGCCACGCTGAGGCCCAGCATCACGGGGAAGTCCCGGTACAGGAAGCCAGCATCCAGTGAGACCGGCGCGATCAGGCCGGCCACGCCCAGCACCGGAAGCAGGTTGAACATGTTCGAGCCGATGACGTTGCCGATGGCGATGTCGGGCTCGCGCTTCGCGATGCTCGCCACCGAGGCGGCCAGCTCCGGCAGGCTCGTGCCCACGGCCACCACGCTGAGCCCGATCACGAGGTCGCTGACGCCGAGGCCCCGGGCCACGATCACCGCGCCCTCCACCACCGCGCGCGCGCTCACCAGCAGCACCACCAGACCGACCATGATCCAGAACGCCACCCTGCGGGGCGACGGTGCCCCCGCCACCGCGCGCCGGTACCCCTCGGGCAGCGGGTCGCCCGGGTGCGGCATGCGCGCGATGCGCGCCATCACCAGCAGCACAACCACCATCCCTGCGCACAGGGCGACGCCGTCGCCGCGCCCGAGTCGCCCGTCAGCCAGCAGCATGCCGGCGAACGCGATCACCGCGAACATGAGCGGCATCTCCCGGCGTACGGTAGCCGAGCGCACCGTGATCGGCGCGAGCACGGCGGTGGCGCCGACCACCAGCGCGATGTTGGCGATGTTGGAGCCCACCGCGTTGCCCACGGCCACCCCCGGATTGCCGGCCGCGGCGGCGGTGGCCGACACGAGGATCTCCGGCGCAGAGGTGCCCATGCCGACCACGGTGAGGCCGGCCACCAGCGGCGAGACGCCGGCCGCGCGAGCCGCCGCGGCCGCGCCCGCGATGAAGCGTTCCGCGCCCCACACGAGGCCGACGAGGCCGGCGAGGATCAGGAGCAGCGACAGGATCACGGGCGCGGGCGGGATACGGACCGGCCCGAATGCTACTGCCGGAATGTCGGCGAGGGAAAAGAGAAGGACTCGGGCCGTCGTCCATGCCGCCGGCACGCCAGCGACTCCGAGTCCTTTCTCCGGGGAGCTCAGAGCTGGCCGATCTCCCTGAGCATGATCTCGTGATTCTTCAGCTCGCGCTTCCAGTACGCGAGCAGGTCGTCCCCGGTCAGGAACTCGCCCTGCAGGCTCTGCTTGTGCATGTACTCCTGCCACTCGGGCGACTCGTATACCTTGCGGAACACCTCGCGGTAGTACGCCTGCGCATCGGCGCTCATGCCCGGTGCCCCGACCACGGAGCGCTGCATGAAGTAGGCGTGGTCCTTGCCCAGCTCCTTCATGGTGGGCGTGTCCTTGAACATCGCGAGCCGCTCGGGCGTGAACGCTGCGATGGGGATCACCGTGCCGGACTGGTAGAAGCCCAGCGCCTCCGACGGGTTGTTCACCGTCGAGTCCGCGTGCTTGCCGGCCAGCTGCTTGGCCACATCGCCGCCACCCTTGTAGGGCACGTACTTCATGTCCAGGCCGTAGCTGCGGTTGAGGAACTGGGTGAGCAGCTCGTCCTCCTGCGCCTTGCCGGTGCCGGCCATGATCCAGTCCTTGCCCTTGGTCTTGGCGGCCTTCACGAAGCCGTCCAGATCAGTGATGCCGCTGTCCTTGTGCACCCACAGCAGGAAGGTGTCCTCCGCCATGCGCGCGATGGGCGCGAAGGTGGTGACGTCGAGCCCGAGGCTCTTCTGGAGCAGCGGCGTGGTGTAGAAGCTGTTGAGCGTCACCAGGATGGTGTGATCGTCGCCGGTTTTCTCCTTGAGCAGCACCAGCGCTTCGGCGCCGGAGCCGCCCGGCTTGTTGTTGGGCACGAAGGGCTTCGAGGCGAGCTTGTGCTTCTCGATGATGGTCTGCATCAGCCGTGCCATCTTGTCGGCGCCGCCGCCGGCGCCGGCCATGATGACGAAATCGACGGGCTTCTTCGGCTCCCAACCCGCGGCGCCGCTCTCGGGCGGGGCGCTGGCGAGCAGCAGGACGGCCGCGAGGCCCATGCCTGCGGACTTCGGGGGGGCGTTCATGGCATGACCTCCTTGAGGGTCACACGGGAGCGATCACCCCGCCGGGTCCGGGTCGACGCTTGCGTCCGGGTGCTGCCGGCCAGGGTGCCGCTCGAGGGGTGAGTGCCGGGTCGGACCGGGCCCCGGCCACGGCGGAACCCGCGGCCGGGACGGAGTCTAGTGCCGGATTCGCGGACTTGTACACAGGCACCGCGCTGTTGCGCGGCGCACGGACCGCGACCGACAATGCCCCGGTATGATCCCGGACCGGCGGCGGAGACGGGCGGAGACTGCGGTGAGCGGCAGCGGCGGAAAGATGCAGGACGTCACCGGCGCCACGGGCCGGCAGATCCTCGATGACATCTTCGAGGAGTCGCGCATGCATCGCACGGCGCTCGAAGGCGACCTGGATCCGGACGCCCTGATCGCCATGCGGCTGCCGTCGGACCCCTTCGTGGGCTACCACCGGGGCTCGATCCACGTGGACGGCGACACCCACGAGGACGGCGAGACCCTGGTCGTCGCCAGCGACGCGCAGGGTCGCCGCTACCTCATGAAGCGCTGGAACCAGCGCACCACCTTCAAGGCCTATCAGCAGACGCCGGTGGCGGGTGAGAAGCTCCGGCTGCTCAACGTCTACCGGGTGATGCTGGGGCAGCCGGTGCCGGCACAGGGCTGAGCGGCCCCGGCACGCGCCACCGCGAGATGGCCCGCATCACCGCCGATCAGTTCAACGCGCGCGCGTCGGGGCACCTGCCGCAGCACCTGGGCATCGTCGTGACCCACGTGGCGGACGGGGAGGTCCGTGCGCGCATGGAGGTTGGCCCGCAGCTCATGGCGCCCAATGGCTTCCTGCACGCCGGGAGCGTGGTCACCCTGGCGGACACCTCCTGCGGCTGCGGCTGCATCGCGACCCTGCCCGAGGGCGCGACGGGCTTCACCACCGTGGAGCTCAAGTCCAATCACATGGGCACGGCCCGCGAGGGCACGGTGCTGTGCACGGCCACGGCGGCCCACCGGGGCCGCACCACGCAGGTGTGGGACGCGGTGGTGACCCACGAGCGGACGGGACGCACGCTCGCCCTGTTCCGCTGCACCCAGCTCGTGATCTACGGCTAGCTATACCGAGACGGACAGGTCCAGCAGCCAGCCCGGCATCACGTCCAGCAACCAGACCTCCAACGCCTTTTCGAGGCCGAGAAGGATGGCGCCGCCCACCAGCACCAGCGCCACGCCCATGACGGGCTTCGCCCAGGGCATCAACGCCGCGAGGCGGCGGCGGCGCGCGCCCACGGCGCTGCGCGAGCCGTAGGCCAGCGCCAGCAGCACCGTGGCGACGCCCGCTGCGAACACCAGCATGACGAGTGCGGCTCGGGCGATCCCTTCGCCGCTGGCGGCGAGAGCGATGGCGCCGCCGAGGGTGGGCCCGACACAGGGCGACCACACGGCGCCCAGCAGCACGCCGATGGCAAACTGGGCGCCGAGCCCGCCGCCGGGTCCCGCGTGGCCGATCCCCGCGTCGGCGCGGCTCGCGAGGGGCGAGGCCAGGCGCGCCACCCGATCCTGCGCCCACGGCACCAGCAGCACGGCGCCGAACAGGACCATCATCGCCGCCGCCGACCGGTTGATCACGCGCTCGTCCAGGCCGAGGGCGTGACCGAAGGCGGTCACGCCCGTTCCGACGATGACGAAGGTCACCACCAGCCCCAACGCGAGCGCCAGCGGCCCCAGGCGGCTCGCCTGGAAGGCGGCGGCGACGGTGATGGGCAGCAGCGGCAGCACGCAGGGGTTCACCAGCGTGAGCATGCCGGCGAGGTAGGCCCAGAGATAGGTCATTGCAGACGGCACCGCGCCCGTCCTGAGGCTCCCCGCCGCACGCGGCGGCGAGGGTCGGTGGGGGCGACTCGTGGCGCGGAGATCAGAGGGCGGCCTTGAACAGCGCCTCGATGGCGCTCTCGCGGGTCTGCGCGACCACGCGGCCCACCTCCTTGCCGCCCCGGAACATCACCAGCGTCGAGCGGCGCGGGATCCGCAGTTCCTTCACGATGTCCCCGTCACGCCACGTGTCCCAGTCGACACGCATCACGGTGACGGCCCGGTAGGCCGGGTTCCTGTCGAGCAGCGCACTCACGGTGCGCTCTTGCGCGCGGCAGGTGGCTCACCAGGGGGCGTAGAAATCCAGCAGCAACGGCTCGCCACTGGCGAGGGCGCGGGCGTAGGCCTCCGGCGTGTAGTCCACGCGGAGCCCGCCGGCGGCGAGCGCCGTAGCCGGTGCCGCCAGCGCGATGCACGTGGCCAGGAAGAAACGTCTGTCCATCGGGGTCTCTCCTCAGGGTAGATAATAAAATTTACTACACGGTTATCATGGCGGCCCGCCCGTGCGACGGGCCCGTCCCGGAGAACCCCATGACCGAGCCGGTCACCCTGGAGGTCTTCACCGACTACGTGTGACCCTGGTGCTATCTCGCTACCGTGCGTATCGAACGGCTCCAGGAGCGCTACCACGTGAACGTGAAGCTGGTCCATTTCCCGCTGCACCCGGACACGCCTCCCGAGGGGCGCACGCTCGCGGAGCTGTTCGCGGGCCGCAGCATGGATCTGGACGAGTCCTACCGCCAGATGAAGGCGCGCATGGACGCGGAGGGGCTGCCTTACGCGAAGCGCAGCCACACCTACAACAGCCGCCTGGCCCAGGAGCTCGGCAAGTGGGCCGATACCGTGGACGGCGGCGAGGCGCTGCACGACGCGCTGTACCGCGGCTACTTCGTGGACCGCCGCAACCTGGCCGACCCCGAGGCGCTGCTCGAGATCGTCGCCGGCGCGGGTCTCGACGTGGATGCGGCGCGCCAGGTGATCGAGTCCCGCCGCTTCAGCGACGCGGTGGACGCAGACTGGCTGAAGTCGCGGGAGTACGGGGTGACCGGCGTGCCCACCTTCGTGGCCGGCGGCTACGGCGTGGTGGGGGCCCAGCCCTACGAGGCGCTGGAGAAGCTCGTGCTCGAGGCCGGCGCCGGGCGTCGGGAGGACGCCCCGTGACGGGCGCCGCGGATCGCCATGTCCCGTAAGCGCAAGCGCGGAAAGCGCGCATCCCGGCCGGCCGCCGCGCCCGCGTCCCGGTCCGCTGCACCCGCGTCCCGGCCGGCCGCGGCGCCGGCGCCCCGGCCCGCCGCGGCGCCCGCGCACACGCCCAGGGCGAAGCCGGGCCACGCGCTGGACAACGTGCTGCTGGCGCTCGCCATCGCGGGCATCGCGCTCACCGCATACCTGACCGCGACCGCCTGGCTGGACGAGGGGCCCGCGTTCTGCAGCGCCGGCTCCGGCTGCGATCTGGTGCAGTCCAGCCGCTGGTCCACCTTCCTGGGGCTGCCCATGGCCCTGTGGGGCCTGCTCACCTACGCGCTGCTGGCGCGCGGCCTGTGGCGGCTGCGCACCCGCGCGTCGGCCTGGCGCTGGTGCACGGTGCTCGCATTCCTGGGCGCCGCCGTGAGCTGGTACCTGACCCTGGTGTCAGTGCTCGCCATCGAGGCGACCTGCGCGTGGTGCCTCGCGTCATTCGCCATCATCAACGCGATCCTGCTGCTGCTGCTGGTGCGCCGCCCGGCGCACCTGCCGGAGCACGCGTGGGGCCGGGCCCTGCCCGCCCCGCTGGGCATCGCCGCCGCCGTGGTGCTCGGGATGCACCTGCACTTCAGCGGCGTGTTCGACCCGGCGGCCGGTCCCGAGGACCCGTACCTGAAGGCGCTGGCGGTGCACCTCACCGACAGCGGCGCGCGTTTCTACGGCGCCTACTGGTGCCCGCACTGTATCGAGCAGAAGGCGCTGTTCCACGCCTCGGCGGACCGCCTGCCCTACGTGGAGTGCACGCCCAAGGGGCGCAATGGGCCGGTCAGCGCCGCATGCCAGGACCAGGGCATTCGCGACTACCCCACCTGGATCATCGGCGAGCGGCGCATCGGCGGCGTGGTGAAGCCGGAGACGCTGGCGCGGATGACGCGGTTCACGTGGGAGGGTCGACGGTAGTGGATCTGGACTTCAACGATCGGGTGGCCCTGATCACCGGCGCAGGCCAGGGCATCGGCCGCGCCGCGGCGCTGGCCTTCGCCGCGCGGGGCGCGAAGGTGGTGGCGGTGGACCGGGACGCGGACGGTGCGCGCACGCTGGCCGAGGTGATCCGCCAGCGCGGCGGCGATGCCCTTCCGGTCACGGCCGACGTTACCCGCGCCGCCGACGTGCGGGGCTACGTCAAGGCGGCCCTGGACGCCCACGGCAGCATCGACTGCTTCTTCAACAACGCGGGCATCGAGGGCGCCATCGCGCCCACGGCCGAGTACGACGAGGAGGTCTTCGACGCGGTCATCGCGGTGAACCTGAAAGGCGTGTTCCTGGGGCTGCGCCACGTGCTGCCGGTGATGATCGGGCAGGGACG
>JBFHNV010000246.1:0-8793 GCA_041593595.1 Gammaproteobacteria bacterium | reverse complement strand
GGAGGCACCGGCGTGGCGCGGGCGTGCCCGCGTCACGGAGCAAGCCGCAGACCGCGTCTGCGGCGCCGCGAGCCGGGAATGGACAGGGATGTCCATTCCCGGCAATAAGCTAGAACCGCTCCACCCAGGGACGCAGTTCCACCTCGAAGGTCCAGGCACTGCGGTGCTGGCGATGGACGTGCAGGTAGCTCGCGGCGATGGCGTCCGGATCCAGCAGGTCGTCTTCCCGGCCGCCGCCTTCACGACCCCGGCGCGCGATTCCACCATCTATGACGAAGTGCGCCACGTGCACGTTCCGCGGCTGAAGCTCCCGGGCCATGCTCTGGGCCAGGCCACGCAGGCCGAACTTCCCCATGGCAAAGCACGCCGACTCGGGATAGCCCTTGACGCTCGCGGACGCGCCGGTGAACAGGATGCTGCCGCCACCGCGCTCCAGCATCCGCCGCGCCGCCTGGCGTGCCACCAGGAAGCCGCCGTAGCAGGTGACCATGAGCGATTCGCGCACCGCCTCCGGATCGAGCTCCGCCACCGGTCCGCGCACCCGGCGGCTGGGGTTGTAGACCACCAGCTCAGGCACGGCGCCGGCCCCGTCCAGGGTATCGAACAGCGCCGCCACCTGGCCCGGGTCTGCGGCATCGCACGCCACGGTGCGCGCGGACACGTCCCGCGCCAGCGCCGCCAGCTTGTCCGTGTCGCGGGCGGCCAGCGCCACCTGCATGCCCTCGGCATGGAACAGCCGCGCAAGCGCGGCGCTCAGACCCTCGCCGGCGCCGACAATCAGTGCGTTCTCGCTCATCTCCGGTCCTCGGGGCCGTCCTCGGCCCGGCTGCCATGGCCCGGCGATGATGCGCAGTGCGCCGACGCCGGTCCAGCGGCGCGCCATCCTGGCCGGCGGGGACCGGGGGCTATACTGCCCGCGTCTGGCCACCGCCCGGAGCGTCTCCATGTTCTGCACCCTGGACGAGCTCGTCGCCCGCATCCCCGACGGCGCCAGCGTGGCGCTGCCGCCGGACTACTCCGGCTGCGCCATGGCCGCCGTCCGCGGGCTGATGGCCCGACGCGCGCGCGGATTGCACCTGATCGGGGTGCCGCAGATGGGCTTCCAGGGCGACATGCTCATCGGCGCCGGCTGCGTGGACACGGTGGAGACCGCGGCGGTGACCCTCGGCGAGTTCGGCCTCGCGCCGCGCTTCAGCGCGGCGGTGCGCGGCGGCGACGTGCGCGTGCTGGACGCCACCTGCCCGGCGCTGCACGCGGCCCTGCAGGCCGCCGAGAAGGGGATCCCCTTCATGCCGCTGCGGGGCATCGTGGGCAGCGACCTGCTGGCGGCACGCCCGGACTGGAAGGTGGTGGACAACCCCTTCGGGGCGGACGATCCGCTGGTGCTGCTGCCCGCCATCCAGCCGGACGTGGCGCTGTTCCACGCCCGCGTTGCCGACCGGGAGGGCAACGTGTGGGTGGGGGTGCGCCGCGAGCTGATGCTCGCCGCCCACGCCGCCCGGGACACCTTCGTCACCGTGGAGCGGATCCAGGACGCGCGCCTGCTGGACGACGAGGCCATGGCCGCCGGCACCCTGCCGGCCCTGTACGTGAGCGGCATCGCCGAGGTCCCCGAGGGCGCCTGGCCCGTGGGGCTCGCGGGGTGCTACGAGGCGGACCGCGCGGCGCTGCGCGAGTACGCCGAGCAGGCCGCCACCGACGAGGGCTTCGTGGAGTGGATGCGGCACCACGTGACGGAAGTCGCGGCGGCGTGAGCGACGTCCGCGTCGAGGAGCTGCTGATCGCCGCCATCGCGGCCCGTCTCCAGGGCCTGCGCCACGTGGCCGTCGGTGCCTCGTCGCCAATCCCCGGCGCCGCGGCGCTGCTCGCGCGGGCGCTGAGCGGCGGGCGGCTGCGGGTGTCCATCCTGGGTAGCCGGACCCACACCTGCTTCACCGACGGCGGGCGCGAGCTGTTCGACTGCGCGGCCCAGGGGCGCATGGACGCGTTCTTCCTGGGCGGCGCGCAGATCGACGGCCACGCCAACATCAACCTCACCGCCATCGGGGGCTACCCGAGGAGCCGCGTGCGCTTCCCCGGCGCCTTCGGCTCCAGCTATCTCTACTTCCTGGTGCCCAACGTGTTCCTGTTCACGCTGGCCCACACCCCGCGGGTGCTGGTGCCGAAGGTGGACTTCATCACCTCGCCGGGCGTGAGCGCGCCCAACGTGTACCGTCCCGGCGGCCCGCGGGCCCTGTTCACCAACCGCTGCGTGTTCGCCTTCGACCGCGAGCTCGGCCGCTTCGCCCTGGACAGCGTGCACCCGGGCGAGAGCGCCGCGTCGGTGCGCGAGAACACCGGCTTCGCCTACCGCGAGCCGGACACGGTGCCGGTGACGCCGACGCCGGGGGCACGCGAGCTCGCCCTGGTGCGCGGTCCGGTGGCGGATGCCGTCGCCGAGGTCTACCCGGACTTCGCGGCGCGGGTGTTCTCTAGCGCCGACGCCGCCTGAGCGGCCTCCCGTGACCGGCCCCGCACGCCCCGGGCGCGGCAGGATCCCGCGCCGTCTCCCGGCGCCCGCACGGTGACCCACCCGCTTCCCACGCCCACCTCCCGGCCGCCCGCCGCGGGTGTCGGCGAGCACCTGGTGCGCACGGTGCAGATCGCCGTGCCGGTGATGCTCGCACGCATCGGCATCCTGCTGCTGGTCACCGTGGACACGGCCATGACCGGCCGTGCAGGGGTGGATCACCTGGCGTGGTATGCGCTGGCCATGGCACCGCAGATGCCCATGATGCTGCTGGGGATCGGCATGCTCATGGGCATGCTGGTGCTCGGTGCACAGGCCATGGGCGCCGGGCGCGAGACCGAGGCGGGGCACCTGTGGCGCGTATCGCTGCTGCACGCGCTGCTCATGGGCGTGGCCTTCGCCGCCGTGTGCGGCGCCGGCGAGCTCGTGCTCCTGCTCGCGGGCCAGTCCCCCCGGCTTGCCGCCGGCGGCGGCGGCGTGCTCCTGATGTTCGCCTGGGGCCTGCCGGCCATGCTGCTGCACGCGGCCACCAGCTTCTTCCTGGAATCCACCGGCCGTGCCAATCCGGGCATGTGGGTCATGCTGCTCGCCAACGTGCTCAACGTGGCCCTCAACTGGGTGTTCATCTTCGGCAACCTGGGCGCGCCCGCCATGGGTGCCGAGGGCGCGGCCCTCGCCACGAGCCTCGTGCGCTGGTTCATGTTCGCGAGCCTGGCAGGATACGCGCTGGTGGTTCTGGACCGGCGCCGCTTCGGCATCTCCGGGCGCATCCCCGACTTCGCGGGCGTGTCCCGGCGCCTGCGCCGCTTCGGCTACCCCATGGGTCTCGCGCACGCGCTCGAGTCCGCCGCCTTCGCCGCCATGACCCTGTTCGCCGGCCTGGTGGGTGCCGACCAGGTGGCGGGTTTCCAGGTGGCGTTCAACCTGGTGGCCATGGTGTTCATGTCCGCCATCGGCATCGCCGCCGCCGCCAGCATCCGCGTGGGCAACGCCGTGGGTCGCGGCGACGGCGCGGGGGTGCGCGCGGCGGGCTGGGTGGCGGCAGCCCTGGCCGGGGTGCTGCTCGGCTGTATCGGCACCGTGCTGGGCCTTTCGCCCCAGGGGTTCGCGCGCCTCTACAGCACCGACCCGGCGGTGCTGGCGGTGGCGGCGCCGTGCATCCTGGTGGCGGCGGTGGCCGTCGTGCCCGACGGCGTGCAGGGGGTGCTGATGGGCGCGCTGCGCGGCGCCGGCGACGTGTGGCCGGCGACCTTCCTGTACTGCGTCGCGTTCTGGGGCGTAATGGTCCCCGCGGGCTGGGTCCTGGGCGTGGTGCGCGGCGGCGGCGGGCCCGCGCTGATGCTCGCCGTGCTGATGGGCACGGTGGTGGCGACGGTGCTGCTGGGTCTGCGGTTCCGCGGGGTGTGCCGTCGGGTCGAGAACGCCTGAGGCGCCGCGCCTCACCCGCTGCCGGGCAGCGCCTCGGCGACGCGGTGCAGCCGGCGGCAGGGAATTCCCAGCTCCTCCAGGTGCGCAACCGTGTTGCGCACGTACTCCGCGTTGGGCCCGCGCCGCCCCCGCGCCCGCGCCACCACCGCCACCAGCTCTTCGAAGGGCATGGGCCCCGCGTACTGCTCCAGCGACCGATCCACCACGAAGGTGAGCGCGCTCACGCGCCTGCCGTCGATCAGCACCACGGGCTTGCGCAGCGGGCGGTAGATCTCCGTGGTGAGCTCGCGGCGCAGCAGGTAGGCCACGGTGGCGTCGCGTTCCGCATCCGGCACCCGGAAGGCCACGCCGGTGCAGCTCCCGCCGTGGTCCAGGCCCAGCACCAGGCCGGGGGTGTCCACGGTGCCCCGATACTCCCACGACCACACGCACAGGGCCCGGTGATGGCCGTGCACGCGCGCGATGTGCGCCTCGCTGAAGGGAAAGCCCGGGTGCCAGATGAGGGAGCCGTAGCCGAACACCCACAGCGGGCGGCGGCACATCGGCGCCGGCAGCTCCGGCCACGGCCGTCGCGGGGGATAGGGCGGCAGCCCGTCCTCCGTGAGGTGCTCCGTGGCTGCCAGCACGCTGCGCAGCAAGGCGTCCGACGGCTTCATCCGGGGGAGTGGCTTGTCAAGGTGTGGGGGCTGTGCGACGGTCCGCCGCCACGGCACGCCACGACAGCAGAGGTAATCTCACGCTCATGCTACTCCAGCTCAGCACCTGGCAGGAGGTGGAGGCGTACCTGCGCACGTCGAAGGGGATCATCATCCCCATCGGCTCCACCGAGCAGCACGGGCCCAACGGCCTCATCGGCACCGACGCCATCTGCCCGGAAACGGTGGCCCGCGGCGTCGCGGAGCGCACCGACGCGCTGGTGGCGCCCACGCTCAGCATCGGCATGGCCCAGCACCACCTGGGCTTCGCCGGGTCGATCACGCTGCGGCCCAGCACCCTGATGGCGGTGGTGCGCGACGTGGTGCAGTCCCTGGCACGCCACGGCTTCGAGCGCTGCTACTTCCTCAACGGCCACGGTGGCAATATTGCCACCGTCACTGCGGCCTTCTCCGAGGTGTACGCGGAGTCGAGCCTCGCGGGTGCCGGGGGCAACCGCCCGGGCGTGCGCTGCAAGCTCGGCAACTGGTACTCCGGCGCCGGCGTGAGGCGCGTGTCGGCGGAGCTGTTCGGCGGCGCCGAGGGCAGCCATGCGACGCCCAGCGAGGTGTCGCTCACCTTCTTCGCGCACCCGGACGCGGTGAAGCACGCGCCCATGTCCCCGGAGATCGCGCCGGCGGGCACGTTCTACGACGCGGTGGACTACCGCGCGCGTTACCCTGACGGGCGCATCGGTTCGAATCCCGCACTGGCCACCCGCGAGGCCGGGGAGCGCCTGTTCCACGCCGCGGTGGCGGACGTGACCGGCGACTACCGGTCCTTCCTGGACGCCGCCTGAGGTCCGCCGCGGCACGCGCACTCCGACCGAGGGTCCCCACCATGAACGACGACAGCACCTCCCTGGCCCGCACCCCGCTGCACGCATGGCACGTGGAGCACGGGGGCCGGATGGTCCCCTTCGGCGGCTGGGACATGCCGGTGCAGTACAAGACCGGGATCATCGCCGAGCACCTGGCCACGCGGCGCGGCGCCGGCGCCTTCGACGTATCGCACATGGGCCGGCTGCGGGTGCGCGGCAAGGGCAGCGTGGCGTTCCTGTCCCGCGCGCTGACCTGCAACGTGGCGGCGCTGGTCCCCGGCGAGGCGGCCTACGGCTTCATCGCCACGCCCGGCGGCGGCGCCGTGGACGACGCCTACCTGTACATGCTGGACGACGCGGACTACCTGCTGGTGGTCAACGCCGCGAACCGGGACAAGGACATCGCGTGGCTGGAGGCGATCGACCGGGACGGCGCCACGCTCGAGGACCAGAGCGCCGCGTACGGCATGATCTCGCTGCAGGGCCCGCGCGCCCAGGTCATCATGGAGTCGCTGCTGGACGCGGGCGCCCTGCCCGAGAACAAGCGCAACCGCCTGGGCACCTGCCGCCTCGCCGGCCATGACGTGATCGTGGCGCGCACCGGCTACACCGGAGAGCCGGTGTGCTTCGAGCTGTTCCCGGCGGCGGATTTCACCGTCGAGCTTTGGCAGCGGCTCATCGACGCCGGGGCCACGGCGGTGGGCCTCGGGGCACGCGACTCGCTGCGCCTTGAGGCGGGGCTGCCGCTGTACGGCCACGAGCTGGGCGAGGGCCCGGACGGGCGCGAGATCCCGGTGTTCGCCAACGACCTCGCGCGATTCGCGGTGCGCGGCGGCGACGGCTACACGGGCTGCGAGGCCATCGCGAAGCAGCGCGAGGAGCACATGCGCATCAAGCGCGGCGAGCTGGGCGGCGACTGGCGCCCGCAGGTGCTCACCCACCTGGTGCAGCCCATCGCCGTGTTCGAGGGCCGCCGGCCGCTACGCGCCGGCTACCGGGTGCTCCACGACGGCGAGGCGGCGGGCTGGGTCACCTCGGGCACCACCGTGCCCTACGCCCGCTTCGACGGCGCCGGGGTCACCGCGGCACCTTCGCAGGAGGAGCACGTGCTCAGGCCCATCGGCCTCGCGCTGCTGGACGCGCGTTTGCGATACCGTTCCGATCGGACGGTGCGCCTGACCATCGAGGACGACCGCGGCAAGAGCTTCGAGGCGGAGCTCGTGGAGCGCAACCTGTGGCCGCTGGCACCCTACGGCCGCGCTCACACGGGCTTCGAGGCCTGGGCACCGCCACCGCGGGTATCGGGCAACGAGGTGCCAGGGCGCGTGCAGGCGCTCAAGGACTCCGCCGATCGCAACCACCGCTGGCGCCGCACCGGGTGCGTCAACCTGATCCCCTCCGAGCAGTGCACCTCCGCCTTCGTGGACGCCCTGTGCACCAGCGATCCGGCGGGCCGCTACAACGAGCACAAGCCCATGCGCGCGCTGGGAGTGAACGCGCCGGACGTGCGCTACTACAAGGGCACCGCCTACAGCATGGAGAAGGAGGAGGAGCTGGTTGCGGCGCTCGCCAGCTTCTTCGACTGCGCGCAGGTGGAGCCGCGGGTGATCAGCGGACAGATGGCCAACGACACCGTGTACGACGCACTGGTGCAGTTCCGCAACCGCCACCGCCGCGGCCAGGAGCCGCGGCGGCTGTCGCGGGTGCTGGTGCACGATCTGAACCGCGGCGGGCACCTGAGCGCCCAGGTCATGGGGGCGCTGAAGAACTACGTGGCCTTCGATCCGGACACCGAGCGTCCGGCGGTGGAGCACTTCGTCTACCGCGACGACGACCCCCACGCCGTGGACGCCGCGGCAACCTGCGAGGTCGTCGAACGCACTCGGCCCGACCTCATCGTGTTCGGGCGCAGCGTCATCATCCGTCGCGAGCCGGTGGCCGAGGTGGCCACCTTCGTGCACGAGCACTTCGGCGCCGACGATCCGTCGCGTCCCCTGATCATGTTCGACGGCGCCCACGTCCTGGGGCTCATCGGCGATCACTACCAGAAGCCCTTGCACGAGGGCGCGGACGTGATCACCGGCTCCACACACAAGAGCTTCTTCGGCCCGCAGCGCGGCGTGGTGCTCACCAACATCGAGCCCGGGCACGCCTTCGAGGGCTTCTGGCGCCAGGTGCGCTCGCGCGCCTTCCCGGGCCACGTGAGCAACCACCACCTGGGCACGCTGCTCGGGCTGCTGGGCGCCACCTACGAGATGCTGGCCTTCCGGGACGAGTACCCGCCGCAGGTGATCGCCAACGCACGCGCCTTTGCCGCAGGGCTCGTGGACGCGGGGCTCAGCGTCGAGGGTGACCCGGCCATCGGCCACACCGAGACCCACCAGGTGCTGCTGCGGGTGGCGCGCGGGCGCGGCGAGCACGCCGCCACCGGGCTCGAGGCGGCCGGCATCATCACCAACCCGCAGGCGTACCACGACGACCCGAGCTTCGCCGCCGCCAGCGGCGTGCGCATGGGCACCCAGGAGATGACCCGCTACGGCATGCGGGAGGACGACTTCCGCGAGCTCGCGACGCTCGTCGCGCGCATCCTCGAGTCGTCCGGCGCGAAGGACGCGGCGGGCTTCGCGGACGAGGTGCGCGCGCTGCGCGCCCGCTTCACCGAGATGCGCTACTGCCTGTGACGCACCGCGCCACGTGCGCACCGCACCGGGATCACGCCCACATGACCTTCTCGCTCACTGCCCACTGCGCGCGCACCGGCATGTGCGGCGTCGCGGTGACCTCCTCGTCCATCTGCGTGGCGGCGCGCTGCGCCCACGCCCGCGCCCGCGCCGGCGCGGTGGCCACCCAGAACATCACCAACCCGGCGCTGGGCGTGAGCGGCCTGGAGCTGCTGGCCGCCGGACGAGATGCCCGGGACACGCTGGCGAAGCTGCTGGCCGGCGAAGCACATGCGCAGTACCGCCAGATCGCCGTCGTGGACGCCCGCGGCGGTGCCGTCTGCCACTCCGGCGCAGGCACCCTGGGGCGCCACGCCCAGGCCCTGGGCGACGGCTGCGTGGCCGCCGGCAACCTGCTCGCGGACGAGGCGGTGCCCGGCGCCATGCTGGAGGCCTTCGCCGCGGCGCCGGAGGAGCACCTGGCGGAGCGGCTCCTGCGGGCCCTGGAGGCGGGGCTCGCCGCTGGCGGTGAGGCGGGGCCGGTGCGATCCGCCTGCGAGTCGAGCTGGCCGGCAACATGCTCCGGCTCGAAGTGCACCATCGATGGAAAGGGCGTGCCCGCTCCCCCGTCGAGTATGCCGGGATGGAGCGCGAGGTCGTCGACGCCCTGAGCGAGAGATGGG
>JBFHNV010000245.1:0-8803 GCA_041593595.1 Gammaproteobacteria bacterium | reverse complement strand
CAGGGCGGCGGGCACCGACGCCTTCAGGCAGGCGACCGTGCGCTCCGCCACCTCGTCGACGCCCGCGCGCTTGGGCGCCTTGTTGCCCGAGAGCACCATGCTGGCCTTGAGGATGGTGCCCTCCAGCAGCACGCGCTGCTCGTAGAGCTCCGAGAACACCAGGCGCAGCGTCGCCTCGGTCACCTCGTGGCAGCGCTCGATGCTGTGGCGCCCGTCCAGCAGCACCTCCGGCTCCACCATGGGCACCAGACCCGCCTCCTGGCACAGCGCCGCGTAGCGCGCGAGGCCATGGGCGTTGGCCATCAGGCAGCCGCGGCTGGGAATGCCGCTGCCGATGGTGATCACCGAGCGCCACTTGGCGAAGCGGGCACCCAGCTTGCGGTACTCCGCGAGACGCTCGCGCAGCCCGTCCAGGCCCTCGGTGACCTTCTCGCCCCGGTGGCCCGCCAGATCCTTCGCGCCCTTGTCCACCTTGATGCCGGGCATCACCCCGGCCTTCTCCAGCACCTTGGGAAACGGCTCGCCCTTCTCCGTCGCCTGCCGGATGGTCTCGTCGAACAGGATGAACCCGGTGATGTAGCTGCCGATGCGCGGAGCGGTGATCAGCAGATCACGGTAGTCGCGGCGCGATGCCTCGGTGCACTCCACCTGGATGGAGTCGAACCGCTTCTTGATGGTGCCGCTGCTCTCGTCGATGGCGAGGATGCCCTTGCCGCGGGCCACCATGGCCTGGGCGGTGTCCGCGAGCCTGTCTGCCTTCATGGTCGTCGCTCCCTTGGAGATCGTGTTTCGTGGAATGCCGTGCGGGCGGAACGCGCTTCGCCCCGGCGGGCTGCCGGGATCGTCGGCCGCGCCCGCGCCGAGATCAAGCCGCCGCGGCGCGCGCCTCGAGCATGGCCACGGCGGGCAGGGTCTTGCCCTCCAGGAACTCGAGGAAGGCGCCGCCGCCGGTGGAGATGTAGGACACGCCGGCGGTGACGCCGAACTGGTCGATGGCCGCCAGGGTGTCGCCGCCGCCGGCGATGGAGAACGCGCGGCTCGCGGCGATGGCCTCGGCCAGGCGGCGGGTGCCGGCGGCGAAGGGTGCGTGCTCGAACACACCCACCGGGCCGTTCCACACGATGGTGCCCGCGTCGGCCATGGCGGCCGCCAGGCACCCGGCGGTCTCCGGCCCCACGTCCAGGATCAGGTCGTCGTCGGCCACCGCGTCCACCGCGACCGTGCGCGCCTCGGCGTCGTCGGCGACGGTCTTCGCCACCACCACGTCCGTGGGCACCGGGATCTCGGCGCCGCGCTCACGGGCGCGGTCCAGCAGGCGTGCGGCCACCGCCACCAGATCCGGCTCGTACAGGCTCGCGCCCACCGCATGCCCCGCGGCGGCGATGAAGGTGTTGGCGATGCCGCCGCCCACCACCAGCCGGTCCACCCGCTCCAGCAGGGACTCCAGCACCTGGAGCTTGGTGGAGACCTTGGACCCGCCCACCACCGCCACCAGCGGGCGCGCGGGATCCGCCAGCGCGCGTTGCAGCGCGTCCAGCTCGGCGGCCAGCAGCGGTCCGGCGCAGGCCACCGGCGCGTAGCGCCCCACCCCGTGGGTGGAAGCCTGGGCGCGGTGGGCGGTGCCGAAGGCGTCCATCACGAACACGTCGCACAGCGCCGCCATGCGCCGCGCGAGCGTCTCGTCGTCGGCGGCCTCGCCGGGGTTGAAGCGCACGTTCTCGCACAGCACCACCTCGCCGTCGGCCAGCTCGATCCCGTCGAGCCAGTCGGCGGTGAAGCCCACCGGGCGCCCCAGCAGCGCCTGCAGCCGCGCCGCCACCGGCTCGAGGCTGTAGCGGGCCTCCGGCCGGCCCTCCTCGGGACGGCCCAGGTGCGACAGCAGCATCACCCTCGCCCGCGCCTTGATCGCCGCCCTGATGGTGGGCACGCAGGCCTTGAGCCGCGCGTCGCTGGTCACCTTGCCGTCCTTCACGGGCACGTTCAGATCCTCGCGGATCAGCACGCGCTTGCCGGCGAGGTCCAGGTCGGTCATGCGGATGAACGTTGACATTGCAATCGGAGGTGGGGTTCTTGATCAACCATGGAGGCACAGCGGGCACAGAGAAGAGGTCACGACAATGCAGAGCTGGGCGATTCCGGTCTGGCGACTCATGTCGGACGTAGTCGCAACGCTCTGTGACCTCTGTGCCTCTGTGGTTCAATCCTCGGGCGCGTCAGCAGCAGACGACCTGTCGGTTCCGCGAGGCTCGCATCAGGGGGCGTTCATCAGCGCCACCGTCACGTCCAGCATGCGGTTGGAGAAGCCCCACTCGTTGTCGTACCAGGACACCACCTTCACCAGGCGGCCGTCGATGACCTTGGTGAGCGGCGACTCGTAGGTGGACGAGGCGGGGTCGTGATTGAAGTCGATGCTCACCAGGGGCTGGTCATTGAAGTTGAGCACGCCCTTGAGTTCCTGCTCCGAGGCAGCCTTCAGCACCGCGTCGATCTCGGCCTTGTCGGTGGCGCGCGCGGCGGTGAAAGTGAGGTCCACCATGGATACGTTGATGGTGGGCACGCGCACGGCGAAGCCGTCCAGCTTGCCGTTGAGCTCGGGCAGCACCAGGCCCACGGCCTTCGCGGCGCCGGTGCTGGTCGGGATCATGGACTGGGTCGCGGACCGCGCCCGGCGCAGATCCTTGTGGAACACGTCGGTGAGCACCTGGTCGTTGGTGTAGGCGTGGATGGTGGTCATCAGGCCGCGCTCGACCCCGATCTTGTCGTGCAGGGGCTTGACCAGGGGTGCGAGGCAGTTGGTGGTGCACGACGCGTTGCTGATGACCTCGTGCGACGAGCGCAGGGTCTGGTGGTTGACCCCGTAGACCACCGTGGCGTCCACGTCGGCGCCGCCGGGAGCGGAGATGATGACCTTCTTCGCGCCGCCCTTGAGGTGCGCGGCGGCCTTCTCCTTGCTGGTGAACAGACCCGTGGACTCGTGCACCACGTCCACGCCCAGCTTGCCCCAGGGCAGCTTCGCCGGGTCGCGCTCGGCGAACACCTTGATACGGTCGCCGTTGACGATCATGTCGTCGCCGTCCACCTCGACGGTGCCGGGAAAGCGGCCGTGAGCGGTGTCGTAACGGGTGAGGTGCGCGTTGGTCTCGGCGTCGCCCAGGTCGTTGACCGCGACGATCCGGATCGCGTCGGTGCGCCCGCTCTCGTAGAGCGCGCGCAGGATGTTGCGGCCGATGCGACCGTAGCCGTTGATGGCGACTTTGATGGGCATGGTGTGGGATCCCGTGTTTCAGTGCATGGATGGTGAGGTCGTCAGCTACGCCACCGAGCGCTTGCCGGCGCCGGCGTCGAGCAGCCCGCGTACGGCGTCGGCGACGCGTTCGGCGGTAAGGCCCACGTGCTCGTAGACGTGTTTGTAGGGGGCCGACTCGCCGAAGCGGTCCACGCCGAGGCGCACGCCGCCGGCCCCCACGTACTTGTGCCACCAATCCGTGACGCCGGCCTCCACCGACACCCGCGCGCCGATGGCGCGGGGCAGCACCGACTCGCGGTAGTCGTCGGGCTGCGCATCGAAGGCCTCGGTGCACGGCATCGAGACCAGCCGCACGGCGATCCCCTCCGCAGTGAGCGCCTCGTGAGCGGCAGCGGCGATCTCCACCTCGGACCCCGTGGCAATGAGGATGGCACGCGGCTCGCCTTCGCACTCGCGCAGCACGTAGCCGCCGCGCTCGATGAGCGCGAGCTGGGCGGAGGTACGGGGCTGGTGGGCCAGGTTCTGGCGCGACAGCAGCAGGGCCGTGGGTCCGGTGGCGCGCTCCAGCGCCGCCTTCCACGCGGCCAGGGTCTCCACCGCGTCGCAGGGGCGCCACACCACCATGTTCGGCAGCAGGCGAAGCGTCGAGGTCTGTTCCACCGCCTGGTGTGTCGGCCCGTCCTCCCCCAGCCCGATGGAATCGTGGGTGTAGACGAACACGTTGCGCAGCCCCATGAGCGCGGCCATGCGCAGCGCGTTGCGCGCGTACTCCGAGAACACCAGGAAGGTGCCGCAGTAGGGTATGTAGCCGCCGTGCAGCGCGATCCCGTTGCAGATGGCCGACATGCCGAACTCGCGCACGCCGAAGTAGACGTAGTTCCCCGACGGGTGCTCCGCGTCCAGCACCTTCGAGCCGCTCCATTTCGTGTTGTTGGAGCCGGTCAGATCCGCGGAGCCTCCCAGCAGCTCCGGAAGCCCGGGGCCCAGCGCCTCGA
This sequence comes from Gammaproteobacteria bacterium, assembly GCA_041593595.1. GTDB lineage: Bacteria > Pseudomonadota > Gammaproteobacteria > HK1 > HK1 > JBFHNV01. The sequence goes on along the minus strand of JBFHNV010000245.1, from coordinate 4,561 downwards.
GCGCCATCTCCGAGGCCTTGCGCGTGGCGACCACCGGCGCCTGCTCGCTCACCCGCGCAATGGCGGCGCGCGCGTGAGAGTCGAAGTCCTCGGGCAGCGCGCCGCGGGTGCGACGCAGGAACTCCCGCGCGAGCTTCGGGTGGGCCTTGCGGTAGGCCTCGAAGCGCCGGGTCCAGTCCTTCTCCAGCGCTGCCCCGCGCTGGCGCGCGTCCCAGCCCTTGCGCAGCGCGTCCGGGATCTCGAACGGCGGGTGGGGCCACCCGATGGCCTCGCGGGTGGCGGCCACCTCGTCGGCGCCCAGCGCCGCACCGTGGGTGGCGGCGGTGCCCTGCTTGTTCGGCGCGCCCCAGCCGATCACCGTGCGGGCACAGATGAGTGTGGGGCGCCCGGTCTCGGCCTTCGCCGCGTCGATGGCGGCGGCCACCGCCTCGGGGTCGTGGCCGTCCAGGCCGCGCACCACGTGCCAGCCGTAGGCCTCGAAGCGGGCAGGCACGTCCTCGGTGAACCAGCCCTCCACCTTGCCGTCGATGGAGATGCCGTTGTCGTCGTAGACGCACACCAGCTTGCCGAGGCGGAGCGTGCCCGCGAGGGAGCAGGCCTCGTGGGAGATTCCCTCCATCAGGCAGCCGTCGCCCAGGAACACGTAGGTGTGGTGATCCACCACCACGTGCTCCTCGCGGTTGAATTCCGCCGCCAGGGCCCGCTCGGCGATGGCCATCCCCACCGCGTTCGCGAGACCCTGACCCAGGGGGCCGGTGGTGGTCTCGACGCCGGGGGTCAGGCCGTGCTCCGGGTGGCCGGGGGTCCTCGAGCCGAGCTGACGGAAGCGGCGCAGCTCCTCCATGGGCAGGTCGTAGCCCGTGAGGTGCAGCAGGGCGTAGAGCAGCATGGAGCCGTGGCCGTTGGAGACCACGAATCGGTCACGATCCGCCCATGAGGGGTTGGCCGGGTTGTGCCGCAGGTGGTCGTTCCACAACACTTCCGCGATGTCCGCCATGCCCATGGGCATCCCGGGATGACCGGAGTTGGCGGCCTGAACCGCATCCATGGCGAGGGCGCGAATGGCGTTGGCGAGGTCTCTGCGGGAAGGCATCGGGGTCCCCTGGATGCGGGGCGCCGCGACTGGCGATCGGCCGCCATGCGGCGGCGGCGCGGACCCCGAAAAAAGGCCCGGGATTCTGACCCACGGCACGGGGAATCGCAATTTCCGGGCAGGCCCCGGCAAGCCGCGGTGGGCGGCCATCGCGCTGCTCGCCCTGTCGGCCACCTGCGCGACCGCGGCCGCGGCGCCGCCCCTGGTGCTGCTGGTGCAGCCGCCAGCCTGGCACGACACGGCCGTGCGCTTCGACCCGGCGCCCCTGGCGGCGATCCTGGCGCTCGCCCTGGGCGCACCGGTGGAAGGCCGCGTGAGCGACGATGCCCTGTCCCACTGGCAGACAGTACGCACGCCCGGCGGTCACGACCTGGCCTTCGAGGAGGCCCATTTCAGCGCCTTCCGGATCCGCCGCCACGGCTTCGTGGCCCTGGCACGGGCGGCGGGCGAGGTACGCTTCGCCGTGGTGGTGCGCCCGGGCACCCTGGTGACGTCGCCGTCGGACCTGGCGGCGCGGCGGGTGGCGGTGCCGGATCCGCCCGCGATGGCGGCGCTGCGCCTGCTGGAGCTGTTCCCCCAGGCGGCCCGCACGCCACGACTGGTGAAGGCGGCGTCCCTCGCCGAGGCCCTCGACGCCCTGGCCCGGGGTCAGGTGGCGGCGGCGGTGCTGCCCACGGACGCCGGCGCGCCGCCCGCCGGGGTGCAGGTGGCCCTGGTGACCGACGCGGCGCCGGGCCGCGGCTTCACCGTGTCGGCGCGGATCACCGAGGCGCAGCGTCTCGTCCTGCTGCGGGCGCTCACCGGTGCCGGCGGCACCCCCCCAGGGCGCCACGCGCTGGCGGCGCTGGGCGTGCGTGCGATGGAGCCCGCCGTCGACGCGGCCTTCGAGGACAGCGAGCGACTGCTGCGGGGCACCTGGGGCTACCGGTGAGACGCGGGTCAGCCACCCGGAACCGCAGAAACGCTATGATTGCCCGATGATGACAAACCGCTTGAACATCGGCCCCTAACAGGATGTTGAAGTGAACGTGCGACCTGCTCCCGTATCGCGCCCCGGGGCGTGGAGGGCCTGCCTGGGCGGGACGCTGCGCGACCGCGGCGGAGGACCGCACGGCACGGCGCGTGCGCTGGCCGCGCGAGGCGCGCGGTGAGCGGTACCCCGGAACGCGATCCGCAGCCCGCCCGCCTGCCGGCGCTGCTGCTGGTGGACGACGATCCATTGATCGCGGAAACCCTGGGGTTCGTGCTCTCGGAGGAGTTCCAGGTGCGCTGCGCCGAGAGTCGGGCGGCAGCGCTGTCGATGCTGCGTCGTGGCGGCAGCGCGCCGGACCTGGCGCTGGTGGACCTGGGGCTGCCGCCCGCCACCCATTCGCCGGAAGGCGGCTTCGCCCTCATCGAGGAGCTCATCGCCCTCAACCCGCGCATGAAGGTGCTGGTCCTGTCGGGCCAGAGCGAGCGGGCCAACGTGGCCCACGCCCTGTCCATCGGCGCCGCGGACTTCATCCCCAAGCCCTGCGATCCGGATCTGCTCAAGGCGCGCCTCGCCCACCAGCTCATGATCCTCGACGCGGAGCGCGCACGGGATACGCCGCCCGGCGGCGACGACGTGCTGCTGGGCGAGAGCGAGGCCGTGCGCGCGCTGCGCGCGCAGGTGGCCCGCTTCGCCGAGACGCCCTTTCCCGTGCTGGTGTACGGGGAGTCCGGCACCGGCAAGGAGCTGGTGGCGCAGCTCCTGCACGAGAAGAGCGATCGCGCGGGGCATCCGTTCCTCACCCTGAACTGCGCCGCCTTCACCCCCGAGCTGCTGGAGGCGCAGCTGTTCGGCCACGCGCGCGGCGCGTTCACGGGCGCCACCAGCGCGCGCGCCGGGTTCTTCGAGGAGGCGGGCGACGGGACGTTGCTGCTCGACGAGGTGGGCGAGTTCCCGCTGGAGCTGCAGCCGAAGCTGCTGCGGGTGCTCGAGAACGGGGAGTTCTACCGCGTGGGCGAGACGCGGGCGCGCAACGCCAGCGCGCGGGTCATCGCCGCCACCAACCGCGACCTGCAGAGCGAGATCCGCGACGGCCGTTTCCGCCAGGACCTGTTCCATCGCCTCGGCGTGCTCACCATCCGCGTGCCGCCGCTGCGCGAGCGGGGTCGCGACCGGATGCTGCTGCTCAACCACTTCCGCCAGCTCTACGCCGCCAAGGTGGCGCCGTTCGGCCTGGACGACGCCGCCCAGGCACGCTGGCTCGAGTACGGCTTCCCGGGCAACGTGCGCGAGCTTCGCAACATCGTCATCCGGCTCGGCGCCAAGTACCCCGGCGGCCGGGTCGGCCTGACGGCGCTGGAGGCCGAGCTCGACAGCGAGCACGGCAGCGTGGACGGTGCCACCCTCGAGGCGCTCGGTTCCGGCAGCTTCCGGCTGGACGACATCCTGAGCCGCTGGGAGCAGCGCTACATCGACGCCGCGCTCAGGCTCGCGGACGGCAACCTGAGCGAGGCGGCGCGCCTGCTGGGCGTCAACCGCACCACGCTCTACGGCAAGATCCAGCGCCTGGCGAAGGAGAAGTCGGGCAATGTATAACGATTACTTCGGGCTGAAGCAGGCGCCGTTCCGGATCACGCCGGACACGCGGCTCTTCTACACCGGCGGCGGCCGCGGCGACGTGCTCGATGCGCTGGTCTACGCCATCACCAGCGGCGAGGGCATCGTCAAGGTGGTGGGCGAGGTGGGCACCGGCAAGACCATGCTGTGCCGCATGCTCGAGGAGCGACTGCCGGACAACGTGGAGATCGCGTATCTCGCGAATCCGAGCCTGACGCCCGAGGACATCCTGCACGCGGTGGCGCTGGAGCTGGGCCTCGAGGTGCCGGCCGGGGCCACCCGGCTCACGGTGATGCACCGCCTGCAGGAGGAGCTGCTGGCCCGTCACGCGCGCAACCAGCGGGTGGTGGCCCTGGTGGAGGAGGCGCAGAGCATGCCGGTGGACACCCTCGAGGAGATTCGCCTGCTCAGCAACCTGGAGACCAAGAACGAGAAGCTGCTCCAGATCGTCCTGTTCGGCCAGCCGGAGCTGGACGCGAACCTGGCGAAATCCGAGATCCGCCAGCTCCGCGAGCGCATCACCCACAGCTTCGAGCTCAAGCCGCTGGCACGCGACGAGGTGAAGGACTACGTGGCCTTCCGCCTGCGCGCGTCCGGCTATCGCGGCCGCGACGCGTTCAGCGCCGATGCCTACCGCGTGATGAGCCGGGCGTCGGAAGGGCTGACCCGGCGCATCAACATCATCGCCGACAAGGCAATGCTGGCGGCGTTCGCCGAGGACACCCACGACGTGTCCGCCCGCCACGTGAAGGTGGCGGTGCACGACAGCGAGTTCGACGGCGCCCGGGGCCGCCGCCGCGCGGTGCCGGTGCCGGCCATTGCGGCGGCGGTCACGCTCGCGGTGCTGGCCGCCGGCGTGCAACGGTGGACGCGACCTTTAT